>JBMOFU010000399.1:0-3550 GCA_049318725.1 Phototrophicaceae bacterium
GGGTTCTCACTTAATCTTTTCAGGAAGTTGTTTCAAACCCTTGACACATACCGGTACAGCGATTTGAACGCAGAGGTTGTAATGGTGATATTCCCAAATACCACGTTTCAATGCCTTAGTCGGCGATACAGCGATTTGAACCCCTATTTACACCAAAACTATATCCTATCTGGGCAGATTTTGCAAAAATAGCTATCAATTAAGGCAAAACACGCCAATACACTTAGTATCTTATTGCTTTCTTTATTCAATCACTATAAATGGGGGAATACTTGCGAGAGGGTGCAAGCACTTTTATCCATGCTTCGCCTCTCGCAAGCCCATAAGCTACAAAATATAGGTGTTCTTTTCCTTTGGCGCATCGCTTCCAACGGTTTCAACCGAGGCGTTAATTTCCATCTCGCTTTGGCAAAACATCAGCCAAAAGCGGCGCGGACAGTAAGCCAACTGGTTGAGAAAACTTAGGGGCAAATAATCTGGAATTTCCATAAGGCTAGAGGCGCTCCTATGCGGGTTGTCCCCTTTAGCTTATTCCATGAATACCCCCACAAACGTGGGGGTGAAGCCAATTGCAGGTATTTTATTGCGAGGAACGGCGCACTTGCCCCATGCCAAAGGTGGTTTGGTAGCCTACCCCCGTCCAAAACGTGAGTTCTGTGAGCAGATGCAGGTAGGCCAGCCAACGCACATCTGTACCATAGAGTTGATAGCGTACTTTACCCGAAAAGGTATTGATCGGGCGGTTTTTGACCAGAATCGTCTGGGTTTGCACCGTTAAGGGGATTTGCTCAACGTGATCTGCCACCCAATCATCAAAGCCATCACTAGCGTCCACGCCACCCAACTTCACCCATCGTTTGCGTAAGCTGCTGTACAACGTGCGGGCATCTGGACTAAAGCGAATGCGGTATTGCTTGGTGTCTGGGTCTTGCCCCAAGTTGAAGGCGGTGGGGGAGATAAAATCAAGCTGAATCATTCGTGGCAAATCTTCAGGGGGGCGGCTCCAGCGTTCGGTCAGCCCTGTAAGCGTAATATACCCGCTGTCAGCATGGCTTGTCCCTGAAGTAAAAGCATCTAGGATGGCAAACGACACCGCCCCAATACGGATATGGGGCAATGCACGGTTAAGTAAGTATTTTCGCAACAGGGCTTCAAAGGCAGGTTCAATCAATAGGCTAAAGCGCCATTCAGCACTGTCCCCTTCGCCAAAGTGTTGCGCCCCGTCTTTGCCGCGTTTGCCCCCTTGCACAAGGCTAATCGTGTAGGGCTTGGCGTTGTTGTCATCGTGCAATTGTTGGGCAAGGGGCGAATCTCCCTGTTGGATGAGGCTTAACAGTGCTGCCCGCGCTTTGTCCCCATGATCGGCAGGCAATGCCCCACGCCGCATGGCGGCCAAGCGTAAAACAATGGCATACAAGCGTTTTTCAGTCATCTGGTTAAACCCTCAACGGTACTCAATAGGCTTACGTTACGCCTTATATGCGATGTTGCATTCCTGCTGGGAGGTAAAAGCGCCCTGCTTTGGGATGTTTTTCGGGATATTCGCCCTGCCACCACGCTGGAGCCTCAATCAGGGCATTTTCAACAAGGCTGCTTGGCCGCATGGATACCAGATCAAACAGCTTCAATTGGGCCGTGTCGGGCAAATCACGCGGATTCAACGGATACGCCGATACCGTATATTCCCCGCCAGCAAGGGGTTGAAGCGCAATCTCGGTTACGTTCAGCCGCGCTTTGCTCATCCACAATCCCATCCGCACCCAGTGGGGAAAAGCCAGCGCTGGCTCACTCAAGACGGCGAAGCGAAAACTACTGTTGACCATAATTTCTTTGGCACGGCCATAGCTAGGCAGGTTTGTATTGCTACGCTCCATAAATACGGCGTTGACCTCCCCGCCATACTTAAAGGTATGTACCCCATAGCTGATGTTCTCCCCCCCGGCAGGGGTCACATAGACCCCTGCCGCGTTGAGTGGTGCTAATTCAGTGGCATAGCTGGGCGCATCTGTGGCGTGATGGTAGCTGGTTTGTGCGAACCCCAGCGCATAGCACAACGCAATATTGTGCAGTAAGCGGCCAGTTTCATAGAGCCGCCCCAGCGTGCGCGTCTCGTAAAACAGGTTGTCATGGAACTTAAGTTCACAGTCATACAGGCGCATGAGCTAAGACTTCTTTGACTTAGGTTCTTTGGCAATGTAGCTTTTGTGATATGCTTCAGACTCTGCCGTTGCCTGCCGCAAAGCATCCAACACCTCTTGATCGGCCATCGCTCGCATGGACTGTAAGAAGGTGTCTAAGTCTGACCCCATCAATAGTTGCCGTTCGCGCACGTTATCTTCATCCAACAACGCCGGGATCACCTGATTGGCGGCGGCAAGGGCATCGCTGCGCTTGATCGGGTCATTGCCTTGTGGTTGAAGAACATCATACAGGCGTTGGGTGAACAGCAAGTTGCTGAAGATTTCTCCATCGCTGAGGACGACCGCCACCACATGGTTTTTGACCGTGCCGCCGCGTGTGGTGGTTGCGCCGTAACGTTCCGTCCGCATGATATTGTTCAAAACATAGAAGAACAGGCTGGCGGTTAAATCGCGGGTGGTCATCACCGCAGGGAAGAAGACCTGCGGCTTCACATGATCTTGCTGGTTGATCCGTGAAGATACCACGCCTTTGTCAGACATCGTGCCGTCTTCATAGGGGGCATTGAGTGTAAACACCTCGTGGCTGACGGCATAATCGGTCAAGGAATAGGCGGTGTCGGAATAAACTTTGCTCTTTTCGCTACCCCCATCACCGACGGCAAAGCCATAGGTAATGCAGTCGGCACAGCGTTTGCACGACGTTTCGTTATAGATGCACTCTGAGGGCATCAATCCCAAGTTCCGCAGCAGTTCACGCCCATTTAGCCGCTCTGGGGTAGTCTGTTTGCGCTTGAACAGTGCAATGCGCGTCATCAAGTTTTCGTTGGCAACCCCCGCAGAGACCCGCGCCCGGTTGAGTTCGCCGTCGGTTTGGAACAAGGCATAGCCTTGTGTTTCACGCAGCATCACAATATGGGCGTACTTGCCCATTGGGCGGGAAGGCATTGCGGTATGAAAGAAATTAACGTTCAGCATGGCAGGAAGCTCCTTTAGGTTAAGGTGAAATAGACAGGGTTAGCTTTGTTCGGCTTCGTCGTCGGCTTCTTCAACATCATCGCGGCCACGTTCTGCCCATTCTTGGGCTTGCTCGTGCTTATAAAGGATTTCGCAGGCGCTTTTGAGCAGGTTGAGTTGCTTACCGCGTAATGCAGCAACATCCCCCCCAAAAGTGGCTTGAAAAATGGTCGTGACAAAATAAGTGCTAAATTCACGCATCGCGGCTTCGCGCTGTACAGCACTAATCCCTTTAGGGAAGCGCCCATCGGCCAGCCCTTTGCCAACTCGATCCATAAACCGATAGAGTTCGCCGTTTGCGACCTCTACCAGCGATTCGGTGTCATAGAACAATCGTGGGTGTAACTACCCAGAGGGTAGCTAACCCCAAGCAGGGATGAAAGGTTGGCCGAGCA
>JBMOFU010000400.1:0-3545 GCA_049318725.1 Phototrophicaceae bacterium
AGTTGTCAATCCGTTTCTTTGGCGTTATGCTAAGACTCACTTAGGCTAAAACCAGAGGGGAATCCGATGGCACGTTTGGAAGACTTACACCCACAAACACGGTTGCGCGGCATTGACCCTCAGCAAGTGGTGACGGTGATTCAAGCCCGCTGGAATGGCGATCAAGCGCTGACCGTCCATTTTGAGCGCAGCGATGGCACGCTCGACAAAATCTTGGTGTACCGCTCCGATGAAGTACGGCTTGAAATCGTGGATGCCGAGCGGCTCTGGCGATTCGATGGCAACGGCGCACGCCTACGGCTGGCCTCAGAAGCCTATCGGATTCAGTTAGCCCACCTATTCGACCCGCTCTTGGCCGTCCATACCTCGTTGATTGAGCCGCTCCCCCACCAAATCACTGCCGTCTACCACGAGATGCTCACCCGCCAGCCGCTACGCTACCTGCTGGCGGATGACCCCGGCGCGGGCAAAACGATCATGGCTGGATTATTGATCCGTGAGTTAGTGATGCGCGGCGATGTTCGCCGTTGTTTGGTGTGTGCGCCAGGGAGCCTGACCGAGCAGTGGCAGGATGAACTATGGCGTAAGTTCCAGCTGGATTTCACGATCATCACGCGCGAAATGGCCGAAACCGCGCGCAGCGGTAACCCGTTTGCGGAACACGACCTCATTATTCTGCGCCTAGATCAAGTCAGCCGTAGTGAAACCCTGCAAGCCCTTTTACAACAGACCGACTGGGATTTAGTCATCTGTGACGAAGCCCACAAGATGTCGGCGTCGTTCTTTGGCGAGGAATTGAAGGAAACTAAGCGTTATAAGTTCGGCAAATTGCTCGGTGACCTCACCCGTCACTTATTGCTGATGACCGCTACGCCACATAACGGCAAAGAGCAGGACTTCCAGCTTTTTCTGGCATTGCTGGATGCCGACCGCTTTGAGGGGCGCTTTCGAGATGGTGTGCATCAGGTGGATGTGTCGGACTTGATGCGGCGGATGGTCAAGGAAAACCTGTTGCGCTTCGATGGTCGCCCACTGTTCCCGGAACGCCGCGCTTACACGGTGAACTACACGCTATCCCCAGAGGAAACGCTGCTCTATGAGGCGGTCACGGAGTATGTGCGCCAAGAGTTCAACCGCGCCGAGCAACTGGAAAACGAAGGGCGCAAGGGGACGGTCGGCTTCGCGTTGACGGTGCTTCAGCGGCGGTTGGCATCCTCCCCAGAGGCGATCTATCAATCGCTCAAGCGGCGGCGCGAGCGGCTCGAGAAGCGCCTGCAAGAAACCCAACGCGCCAGCGAACGTATCTTGCGGGCAGACGGGCCGACCTATAGTGAGGAAGATTGGGACGACATCGAAGACGCCCCCGACGATGAACTTGAGCGTGTCGAACTGGAGTTGACCGACAACGCAACGGCGGCCCGCACCATTGACGAGTTGACCACCGAAATCCTTGTGCTGCGCGAACTTGAACAGCGCGCGCAGGTCGTGCGCCGTAGCGGACATGACCGCAAATGGCAGGAACTTCAGACGTTACTCCAAGATACCCCAGCGATGCAATCGAATGGGGGGCAGCGCAAGCTGGTGATCTTCACCGAACACCGAGACACGCTCAACTATCTGGTACAACGGCTAACGACCTTGTTGGGGATCCCCGAGGCGATTGTCACCATTCACGGCGGGATGGCACGCGACGAGCGCCGCAGCACTGAGGAGCGCTTTCGCAATGACCCAGAAGCCAGCATTCTGGTCGCCACCGACGCCGCTGGCGAGGGGATCAACCTGCAACGCGCCCACCTGATGGTCAACTATGACCTGCCGTGGAACCCAAACCGTCTTGAACAGCGCTTTGGCCGCATCCACCGCATCGGCCAGACTGAGGTCTGCCATTTATGGAACTTGGTGGCCGGCGAAACGCGCGAAGGGGCGGTCTATCAGCGCTTACTTTTCAAGATTCAAGCCGAGCGGGATGCTTTAGACGGTCAGGTATTTGATGTGTTGGGCAAGCTGTTCCAAGAGGTGCCGTTGCGCCGCTTGTTGGTGGATGCCGTGCGCTACGGTGATGACCCCGACGTGCGCGAACGGCTTAACCAAGCCGTAGACAACGCCACCGACCGCGAACGGGTGCGCGACCTGCTCGAACAACGCAGCCTGATTACCACCACAATGGACATCAGCCAGATTATCCACATCCGTGAGGATATGGAGCGTGCCGCCGCCCGACGGTTGCAGCCGTTCTACATCAAGGCGTTCTTCGTACAGGGGTTTAATGCGCTCGGCGGCACGTTACACGAGCGCGAATCTGGGCGCTACAACATCACCCATGTGCCAGCCACGATTCGGGAGTATGCCCGCGAGCGTGGGCTAGGGGCGATCAGTCAGCGCTACGACCGCATTTGCTTTGAGAAGGCGCTGATTCAAGTGGAAGGCAAGCCCCCGGCGACCTTTGTTTGCCCCGGTCATCCCCTGTTGGATGCTGTGCTAGGGCTGACCTTAAACCGTGAGCGCGATGTGCTGCGGCAGGGTGCCATCCTCATTGATGATACCGATGCGGGTACAACCTTGCGCGTGTTGTTCTACCTTGAGCAGGCGATTCAAGATTCAACCCTCACCCGTGACAACGAACGGCGGGTGATTTCGCGCGAGGTTCACTTTGTCGAGGTGGACGAATACGGGGTATTGCGTGAGGCAGGCGGCGCGCCCTACCTTGACTATCGTCCGGCCACAGCAGAAGAAGCCGCGCAGGTGGCACCGTTGTTAGAGGCCGATTGGCTGCACGGCGAGCGCCTAGAGCATTTAGCGACATCCTATGCCGTGCAGCAGCTTGTCCCGCGTCATCTGGAGCGGGTACGCAGTCGGCGGCAAGAATTGATTGATCGCACGGAAGCGGCGGTCTTGGAACGACTCACCAAAGAGATTAACCACTGGGACGCGCGCGCCAACCTGCTCCGTGAGCAAGAACGGGCAGGGAAGGTCAATGCGCGGCTGAACAGCCAACGCGCCCAAGCCCGCGCCGATGATCTGGCCGACCGCCTGAAGCAGCGCCGCGCACAACTGGCGCAGGAGCGACAAATTACCGCTGTGCCGCCGCATGGGGTGGGGGGCGCGCTGATCGTTCCGTTGGGGCGGCTGCTAGACAGGCGGGTTGCCTCAACGCTGGTTGACCGCCGTATCACCGAGCAGATGGCGATGCAAGCCGTGATGCAGGCAGAAATCGCGCTCGGCCACGACCCGCGCGATGTCAGCGCACAGAAGGTCGGCTACGACATTGAAAGCCATGATGGACAAACAGGCAAGTTGCGCTTTATTGAGGTCAAAGGGCGCAAGGCAGACGCCGAGACTGTGACCCTAACTTATAATGAGTTATACTGTGCTTTGAATAGCCCGGCGCAATTCATTCTGGCGCTGGTGCTGGTGGAAGGGAATCGGGCGCAGCCCCCGCGTTACGTGCGCGGCTATCCCTTCCGCGAGCCAGACCCTAGCGCGGTGAGTGTGAATTTCAACCTCAAAGAGCTATTGAACATGAGTGAGGAGCCAAGCGGATGACC
>JBMOFU010000401.1:0-3543 GCA_049318725.1 Phototrophicaceae bacterium
ACTGTGAATGATTGGGTTTCTGTCGTTGTGGGACAGTATATCCACAAAATTCTTTACAGAGAACCCATTGACACCTTCCTGACCTTCATCAGTGCCGACACGCTGACGATTCGGTCACTTCCGGTTTGCAAATCTGAAATCGAAGCCTACTTACCGTAAAGGAAAAATCCTCATGTCTGTCGAACAAACTGCGCTTGACCGTTACAATTCGCGTTACAACAACCAGACGTTTCAGACCGTCCAGAAGGGCATCGTCCGTGATCTATGTGGCGGGTATCAGGCCGAAGAACCCGCGCTGCTCGAACGGGCGCTTGGATTGCGCGAGATTAATACCATCATGAACCTCATCATCGACCTGTCGCAGGCCATCGTGGGCTACCCCCATCCCGCTGATACCCGTGATCGGCTGCTACGGGCGCTATCCGATGCGCGTCACATCACGCCCGAAACCGCGCTGCGGATCGGGGAGCATTTCGAGAACTTCAAGGATGACGACAACACCATCAGCGACGACTTCAAGCAAACGATGCTCGCACTGATTGCGATCCAGTCGCTTGACCTGTATCCCGCCCGCAATAAAACCGCGATGGTCGCGGGCAAGGCGGGGAATGCCGCCAATGCGCTGGTCGCGGCGGCGGATGCGCTGCTCCAGTTGGCGCGGCTGACACTCGTCAACGAACCGAGTACGGCCTATCTGCGCGAGAAATTGCGCGCAGGACGGCGCTATCTGGATGAGGCCGAGCAGTGGCTTGATCTGTCCGAGTAAGGAATGTTGTGCCACCCGCGAGGGGTGGCACTTCTTTTTTCAACCCGCCACCCCCTGCGCGATAATCCACCCACTTGCCAGACCGCCTCTTTAACCGCATACTGCCTTAAGGTTGAAGCTGTGCTGTAAACAGGTAAATTGAACCTGCGGGCATTTCAAAACGATAACCATCCAAGCCCTCTAAAGCTTCACTTTGGCTATCAATCATCAGCGCGTCAATGTTGTGATGGCGGGGGTCACCTGTCAAACGATAGAGCATCGCTCCACTAGAAGCGACCTGATTTGCCATATTGAGCGTCACAGGGATGGCTTGGTCAAGGCTCCGCGAAAGGACAATCAGGCATAGCTGGCGCTCATCACGGAAGGCATAGCTGGCAATCAGGGGCAAATCATTGACTGCTGGAAATGGATTATCCCCTGTGATGGCGGCTAAATCTACCGTCGGCGCATTGCTGACCTCCGTCGCCAGCATCGCCCCTGTACAATGCTGATTGCGTAGTTGCAGCGCCAACCAAGGGACATGCGCGCGATAGCCCTTGCTCACCGTGGTATGCGATGACCAATTGGCCCCCGGAGCAAAGCTGAAATAGGCCTGTGATTCAAACCCTAGCGTACTGTTATACAAGAACGCCTCTAGGGTGCTGGTGGCGCTAGCAAGTGATTTTCCGAGTCTTTCAGTCTCAGGGTCAAAGGGGTTTTGGGGATCGGGCAAGGCATAGCCAGGCCCCCCCTCGTAAGTCACTAACTGATAGTTGACGCCTTGCTCTGCCAGTTGCTCACGACTTTGTGCCTGTTGTGCGCTCAAGACGCCAAAAATTTGCGGCGTGAAGGTAAGTATATTGCGATACTTGGCTTCTAGGTCGCCGCCACTCACATCGACACTATCCCAACCGCCGATATAAGCGGTCACGCCTAACCTATTGGCTTGTGGCGCATAGCGCATGGCTTGTTGACCATAGCCGTATTCATCGCTAGTCAGCAGAAAGCCCCCTAACACAAAAGAGAGCTTGTCAGCATCGAAGGCAGGCGCGGATTGGGCAACCCCGTAAAAATAATTGGCAAACTTGCCCAAACTACCATCCCAAGCGTAAGTCCAAAGAAACATGCCGTTCCATGTTTCATTGCCCAATTCCAAGTGAATTTGATCAAATACTTCTGTCCACGGCGCAACCTGCCCGCGTTCTGCCCGCAACGCCCCATAAGGCGTGTCGGGTGCGCCCGCCAAATATTCAATCAGCTGAAGCCATTCTTGCTCACTAAACGAAGGATTCACAATCAACCAGGGTGTACCGCCGACTTCTTGCACCAGTTGGAGCGCTTCAGGCAAGCTGAAGTAGGAAGGTTGGCTCATGCCGTTGTTCACATCATACTGCTGGCTATTCGCGCCTGGGGGGGCTAACCACGCATCCAACGTTTGACCCAGTGACGTATTGGTATGCCCACTCCAAATACGCAGCACGCCGGGCTGATAGTCCAATAAAGCTTGCTTCGCTTCTGGGATGAGTGCATAGGGTTCGGCATTCTGGTTATAGATGCGCGGATTATCCATCCACAAACGACCTGTTCCAACAAAGCTAATATTGACGGTGTTCACTGCACTCTCTGCTTCAAGTGGGGCTAACCCCGTGAAGCTGAATGAGTATTGCGCCCATTCTGTGCCAACCTCAAACCACTGTGAAACCTGCTCCGGATACTGCCCAAACCACACATGAACGCGCCCATCCCCAATGCCGGTCTGCTTTAACCATAGGTCGAGTGTGTAGCTGGCATTGGGGTCATAGGCATTTGAACCTTCACTAGGGGGATAGACATTATACTGACCGACGCCCGCTTCGCCTGTTTCTTGAGATTCAATCAGTAGACTGGCTTGTCCATGCACGGCATCCGTCACCCGCTCTACATTGACGCGAGCTTCACGGTCTACCCATTCTCGCGTGATTGGCGACCATACTTCCCAATTCTTTAGGTACTCAAGGCGCGGGTGTGACAAGGCATTCGGGGAATTGAGATGCAGGCGTTCAACTATGTAGTAGTCCCCCGCTTGGATGGCTTCGCCACTATCGCCTAGTTCAATGCGGTAGCCGCTGGCATCTGTTGCATGATAGGCGACGACGGCGCTATCACGTACCAAGCGCACTGTGTCACTTTCAATGCGATACACTCGCACACGCCCACCCTCAAAAAAGCCCTCGCCGAGCGTGTCCCAAACATCGGTCTGTGGGTCTGTTTCATTCAAAATAAAATTCACGCCGCCACCTGTAGCTGTAGCAGGTAACCGAGTGATGGTGGGTTCAGTGCCATCCTGTATCCACATATTCATATCGCTCATGGGGCTAGGATATAGATTTGCTCCAAAGCGTTCTGGATTGACCGACAGTATTTCATCTGTTAGCCGAACTTGAGTCCCCTCTTGGGCGCTTACCATACTCAAGCTGATGATGAAAGCGCTGATAAAAGCGATTATGCGAAATCTAGCATACATACTCAAGCATCTCCATGGGAGTATTCAGGCTGAAATACAGCGACCACAAAAGCAATGTGTAACCCCACCCCACAAGGGTATTTAACCCCTACTTGTGTGCAGTGAACCGGCAGCTTTGGGGCGCGAGCAAAGGTCAGTGCGTCTTCCAGCGTGCGGAAGCAAGCCGATACCTTCATCATCCACAGATGACGCTCGCTAAGATGATTATCAAGCGGTACATGAAGATCGGCAAGCCCCCAGTGTGATGAGATGGCTCGCGGCCACCTTCTGCTGTATCCGCCTCCTAGGATTATGG
>JBMOFU010000402.1:0-3536 GCA_049318725.1 Phototrophicaceae bacterium
CCAACCGCCCAGCTTCTCCCAAAAACAGCGCGATTTCCCCCAGATCGCGCACTTTTGCATTCTCCACAACAGCCAAACTTCAGGGACGCTGCGCGCAGTGCCCTACCATCCCCCATTGTCAATCTCACAGTTGATGCAATTGCCTTATCCCCCAAAAGTGGCGCACTTCGGCAACTTCGCCTATAGTTATGCACAGAAAAGGCGAAAAAGAAACTTATGAACGACGCAAAAAGCTTCGTCACCATCAAAGGCATCAAAAACGGGATTCTGGTTGACCTCAACGCCCATGAAGAATGGTTGCGCGTCACGGGCGAGTTAGCCAAACAGATTGACGGCCAAGCCAGCTTCTTCACTGGCGCGAAGATCACCGTCAGCTTAGGCGAGCGCCCCGTCCCCAAGCACGAGTTGAACTCGCTCAAGGCGTTGTTAGAGCGGCGCGGCCTGAGCATTTGGGCAGTGATGAGCGAGAGCCAAACCACGATTGAGGCGGCGCAAGCGCTTGACCTGAAGACGAACGTTGCCAACCTATTGCCCACGTCATCAGAGGCGCGCCAAGCCCTGCCCCCGTTGAGTTCTGAGGAAAACAGCACCAGCGGGGTATTGGTCAAGCGCACGTTGCGCTCTGGGCGCTCGGTGCATAGCGACGGCCACGCGGTGATTATTGGCGATGTCAACCCCGGCGCAGAGGTGATCGCCGCAGGGGATGTCATCATCTGGGGGCGGCTACGCGGGACGGTTCACGCGGGCGTCAACGGCGATGAGAACGCCACCGTCTGCGCGCTGGATATGTCCCCCACGCAATTGCGGATCGCCGCGCACATCGTCACGTCGCCGCCGAATAACCGCCGCCAAACCGTCCCTGAAATTGCTTTGATCCGTGACGGCCAAATTATCGTTGAAGTCTGGCGCTAGTGGTGGCTTTTAATCCGCTACGCATAGGGTAAGGAGAGCATAAAACCTGTGTCTGCAAAAGTGATTACAATTACCTCTGGGAAGGGCGGGGTGGGCAAGACGACCACCACCGCAAACTTAGGCGTGGCATTGGCACGGATGGGGCGCAAGGTGGTGGTGATTGACGCCGATATTGGCCTGCGAAACCTTGATGTGGTCATGGGGCTAGAAAACCGCATCGTCTATGACCTTGTGGACGTGATCGAAGGGCGTTGCAAGCTGCGCCAAGCGATGATTAAGCACAAACAGTTCCCAGACCTGTATTTGATCCCGGCGGCGCAAACCCGCGACAAGAACGCCGTCAGCCCCACCGACATGATCCAGATTGCCAATGAGTTGCGCCCGCAGTTCGACTACGTGCTGATTGACTCGCCCGCCGGCATTGAGCGCGGCTTCCGTAACGCGGTTGCCCCTGCCGACGACGTGCTGATTGTCACCAACCCAGAAGTTTCTGCGGTGCGCGACGCAGACCGCATCATTGGCCTGCTGGAGGCCGAAGAAAAAGGCCCCGGACGCCTGATTATCAACCGCTTACGGCCAGAGATGGTCAAAAAGGGCGATATGCTTTCTCCGACGGATGTCACCGATATTTTAGCAATCAAGATTATCGGCATCGTGCCAGAAGATCAAACCGTCGTTGTGGCGTCGAATAGCGGTATTCCGGTGTCGTTGAACGAAAGTTCGCGGGCGGGGGTGGCCTTCCGCAATATCGCACGGCGGCTAGAGGGTGAAGAAGTCCCCTTTATGAAACTTGAAGAACCCGACGGCTTCTTCCGTCGGCTTACCCGTTTGTTCGGTGGTTGATCGTCTAGCGGAGGAAGTCCCCCATGAGCGGATTATTTGAACGCCTGTTTGGGCGGAACAGCGGCACGCAAAAACCTTCGACCCCTAGCGGCAGCGGTAAGTTGGCGAAAGATCGCTTGCAGATGGTGCTAGTGCAAGATCGGTTAAATTTGCCGTCGGACAAAATGGAAGCGATGAAGCGTGAAATCATTGAGGTGATTTCTAAGTACGTGTCGGTAGACCTAGACAAGGTGGATTTTGCGCTTGCCAACCGTGAACGCAACGGCCTGCTGATTGCCGAAATCCCGTTCCGCACCGAAGGCGACCCCACCCGCGAACTGGACGAAACGCCGCCGTCGCGTGCAGCAGCCGCTAATCCAGCGGCGCTCATTGTCAGTGACCCGCCAGCAAACGAAGCCCGCCCGCCTATCCCCGCTCCCAACCCGCTGGATGAGCTTCCTACAGCAACGCCCACCAACAATGAGGATATAACCCCGTAGGTATGTGTTAACGTAGAGACATGGTATGTATTCACCTGCCCATGAATTTCAACGGCGGACGCCAAGAATGGCGTCCCTACAACCGCGTGATTGCCCGTAGGGACGAGGCTTGCCTCGTCCGCACAACTTCGTAAGGGATAAAATTACCCCTTAATCCGCCGCCGCCGCATAATGACGCTTTCGGCAAGGCCAATCGCCGCCATGATGGATAGTAAAGAAGTCCCCCCAGAACTAACAAGTGGTAGCGTCAATCCGGTTACGGGGATCAAACTCAGGTTCATGCCAATCGAGACGAAAATCTGAAAGAAGATCATTCCGGCCACGCCGTAACAAATCAGGCTACCAAAGGCGTCGGCGGCTTCGCGTGCGCCGCGCAGAATCCGCTCCAAGATCACCCAAAATAGCCCCATCACCACCACACTGCCGATGAAGCCGAACTCCTCTGCAATTTGGCTGAAGATAAAGTCCGTATGGCGCACGCGCAAGAAGCGCAACTGCCCTTGTGTGCCGTTGGCGTAGCCGCGCCCGCTTAACCCGCCGTTGCCGATGCTAATCAAGGCTTGACGGATGTTGTAGTAGTCTTCATCGTCGGCGGCACACGCCCCCAAAATCGAACACTGGGCATAGGTCGTGATGCGGTCACGCTGGTAGGGTTCCATGAACGTCCACAACACAGGGAAGCCTGCTATGCCGATGAACACGCCCAACGCAATATGTTGCAGGCGCAAGCCCGCCCCCCAAACCATAATGATCCAGATGACGACGAACACAATCGTCGCGCCGAGGTCAGGCTGGAAGAACACCAACAAGATCGGCGGGAGCATGTGAAACAACGACTGGATTAAGCCCCAGAGCGTGCTAAGTTTGGGGTAGTTGACTGCTAGGTAATGCGCCAGCGTGATAATCGTCACCAGCTTGGCAATTTCAGAAGGCTGGATCAAGATGCCCAAGTTCAGCCACAAGCGCCCGCCGGCTTCCCCCTCTACGCCGAAGATCGGCACAAGGATGAGCAAGACCATCATCCCGCCGTACAGCCAATTGTGCAGCCCAATCAACAGGCGGTAGTCAAAAAAGGACAACGCCACCAGCACGAACAAGCCAATCACCCCATAACGGATTTGGTCAGGCACGCGGTTGATGAGCGTGGTATCTACCGCGCCGGTGGTCGCACTACGGATCATCAAGACGCCGAACACGACCAACAAGATCGTCACGCCAAAGAGGGTATAGTCGAAGCGCCGTAACAGGTTGACATTGTTCATCGGGGGGGATGTCCTGAGTGGTTGATTGTGGTGGATGTGG
>JBMOFU010000403.1:0-3509 GCA_049318725.1 Phototrophicaceae bacterium
AAGCAGGCGGTGAGCGTATGACAGACCAAGAACGTAAAACATACCCCAACAAACGGCTGAAACTGACCATTCGCACGCTGTCGCCGTTACATATCGGCACCGGGCGGGTGTTATTCAAGAATTACGATTTCATCTTTGATAACAATGGACAGACCTATGTTATAGATGAAGATAGGTTACTTGCTGAGTCGGATAACGCAGGTCTGAACGATCAACTTGCGAAAGGTGATAATCCAGCTAACCTCTATAGAACCTTGAAAGGAAGAAATCCCAAGCTAAAACTTGATGATGTTTCACAGTATTACTTAGATGGTGAACCTAAAACGAACAAAATCCGTGAGCAAATTAAGGATATACAGAATCGCGCATATATTCCCGGCTCGTCATTAAAAGGTGCTATTAGAACTGCTTTGCTCTGGCGAGCAGCTCATCGTTATGGCGCTGAAGTATTCCCTATGGATAAGCTCCCTAGAGATAATGATGCTGCGAAGGCATCTCAATCCTTTGAAAAGGATTTAACCACTGTAGAAGGTTCAGACAGAGATGATTTTCCTTACTACGATCTCTTTCGTGCCATGAATATCAGTGATGCCCATGTAACAGGCACTCAACGACCCTTACATCTGGTCAATATAAAACCTGTTCAGTTCAAGAATGGTCAAATTGATAATCAACAAACGTGGATTGACCTTGAAGCTGTTGATTCAGCCCAAATGTTCCAGACGATCCTAAATTATAACACCTTCCTTGTAGAGAGTGAGTATCGTCTAGGATGGAATGAGGGGCAGAAAGAACTTCTTGATAGTAATCCTGTGATGCTTGCCCGGTATCTAAATCGCCATTCTAAGAAGCGAATAAAGGCTGAGATAGACTATCTACGGCGAGAAACAAGGGGTAATTCAGAGTTAGAAGATGCTTGCAAAGACTGGTTGATTTTCTATGCCAAACTAGATCAGCAACCATTGGCTGACAACGAATGCCTTATCCAACTAGGGTGGGGCGGCGGTTGGGATAGCAAGACGTTTGGGAGCTATTTACAGAAAAATGAGGCAGATTTCGTGGAAATCGTTAATCGGTTTAGCCTTAAGAAAAAAGGAAAGCTCAAGATTGGCGAACGATTCCCCAAAAGCCGCCGCATGATGGTCAAGGATGACCAGCCCCGTCTACCGCTCGGTTGGGTGAAGATCACGATTGAGGAGCTATCATGACAAAGTATCTCTTGTTAGCCAATGTCGGCAACAGCGATATTCAGTACCCCAGAGAGGATTTCCCTCATGGGAAGTTGCCACCGCCACGCCAACTGGTAGATTACATCCGTCAAGACCAAGAGGCACGCCTGCCTAAAATGTGGCTACCGCTCTTGATCCCGGCGCTACATTACATTTGGGGGGAAGCTGGCTTGCCCCCAGAGAAGCGCGACCAACAAGGGCAAATACTGCAAAAGGAAAAAGATAAAGAGTTGCGAAAGCTGGCGAAAGACCTTGAACTTGAGATCATTCTTTTTGCCAGTGACCAACAACGCGATCTCGTTAAACCGGATGACTGGGAAAAAGACACCAAACCCAGTGCAGAACTCATCCAAGAATTTTTGTATAAGCGCTATGAAATCCCTAAGAAGAACATCAAAATCCGTACTATTGACGGTAGCCCGGCAGATTACGCGAATGCCCTGCAATACTTGGATGAGCAAACTCGCACGCTTGCCAAGAACTACCCAACAGTAGAGCGGGTCTATCTTGAAATTGCGGGCGGCACGCCTGCGATGACGACCATGTTATTGCTCAATGGGGTAGAAACCTTTGGCGAACGCGCCGTGACGTTGTATATAGATCGTGCGTCTACCTCTGCTGATATGATCCCGGTGGCAGCGGAATTGCACGCCCGCGAAACGCGGGAAAACATCCTTGAGCAAATGTCATTGTGCGTTTACGGGGTGGCAGCCAAGAGCGCCGAAGCCAACCGGGAGCGGCTTTCTAGCGATAGCAAAGTGCAGGCCAGTGTAATCCAACTATTGCGCTATGCTGACCGTCGTTTGGCATTTGACTATAAACGGGCGCGCTTTGCCTTAGAAGAAGCGTCAACGCACTTGCGCGGGACGCAACAGGCGCAGGTACGGGCATGGTTGAGCAAGCTCAAGGAAATCACACTAGATGAACAAGTCGCAGAGTTGATCTATGGCGCACAGATCAAGGTACAACTGGGGGAATATGCTGACCTGACCCAGCGCATCTTTCGCTTTCAAGAGGCCGTGCTACGTCATATGAGTGAAAAAGCAGGCGTGCAGTATAAAGCGGACAACAAGGGCGATTTTGTTCTACCCGCATGGCTGAATGCCGCTGAACAAGCGCCATTGCTTGACTATCTGAAGCGCTATCAAAGGGATAGCAAAGGCAATCCCAGCCCAGAAGTGACTCCGGTGGATGTCAATCGTGCGGTGAACCGTTATAGCTTAGGGGCATTGGTAGAGTTCTACACACGGCAACCCACCTTTGCCCACTATCAACCCACGCTGGAACTGATCTTCCGCTTATCGGGTGTGGCTGACCTCCGCAATAAAGGGATTGCAGGGCATGGATTTGAGGGCTTTGGCAAAGATGACCTTGAAGAAAGCTATGGGGACAGCGTGGAAACGCTGTTGAATAACCTTAGCGTGATCTATAGCGCCGTTTTTGAAATGGAACTTCCCCCCAGCCCCTACGACCAAGTGAACACCCTCATCCGTCAATTGCTAGAGGCAACGGGATGACCGACCTAGCGGCGATTGTGGTTGAACTTCAGCCCAGCGAACCGACCCGCCTGCCGATTTCATTGGGGCGGGCGGTTCATGCCATTTTGCTGCGTTGGCTACAAGCCGCAGATCCAGCGGCGTCACAACACTGGCACGACAGCGACGGGGCAAAGCCTTACGCCTGCTCTAATTTGATGGGTGGGCGACGGCTGGATAGCGAAAGCCGTTTGATTGGCGATACCCCGCGCCCGGTATGGTTCCGCATGAGTGGGCTAACGCCAGCGGTGAGCGAGATGCTGCTCAATGTAGCCGCCAATCCGCCCGCAGAGATTGTGCTTGACCAACAAACTGTCGCGGTCAAGGCGATTCATAGCACCCCAGAGCAACACCGTTGGGCGGGCAGCATCAACTATCAGGCATTGTGCGCGCCGTACCTTGCCAGTTTGATCCCTGCGCCGCGCCGCGTAACCCTGCAATTTGTTAGCCCGGTGACCTTTCGCCAGCAGGGGATGAATACCCCGATTCCCTTGCCAGAGCTGGTGTTTGGTAGCCTGTGCGACCGCTGGAACACCTTCAGCAGTGTGGCCGTCTTGCCAGAACTGCGGCAGTATGCCCGTGAGAGCATCGCCATTAGTTCGTTTCGGCTGGCTTCTAAATCCGTGCGCGGCAAAGATCAACAGCAAGAGATTGGCGGGCGCGGGAAAGTGCGCTACGTGCATACCCGCTATGACCGCTATTGGGCGTCGGTGACCGGCTTTTTGGCGGACTTTGCCTTTTACAG
>JBMOFU010000404.1:0-3506 GCA_049318725.1 Phototrophicaceae bacterium
TCCTCAATGCTCCACTCGATGCGCGGCGGGGTCACGAAGTAACGCGGCGCGGCGACGTAATCCCGCGCCACTTCGCGCAGGCTCCCTGCAACAGTGACATCGGCAATATAGGCCGAACGCCAGTTATAGGTCGCGCCGCCCGTTTCAGCACGGATCAAAACAGTGGTGTCGTTGATCCATTCAGACACCAACGCATAGCTAGTGATGAGGTCAGCGGCAGTTTCGCCAAGCGTGATTTCACGGTCAGATTCAGCGTCATAGGCGTACACGGTGTAGGCCGTGCGTGCGGGATCATAGCATTGTATAAAAACGGTATAACGACTATTGGGCGATGGGGACGGCTCCCCATTGGCGAGGATTTCGCTAGGGCAGGAAGTCGGTTGAGCGGCCAACGACCACACTGAGCAGGCACACAGCATCAGCAACAGGATTGCACGCATGAGGATTCACCTCCCTATCATATTCCATAGTATGATAACACGTCACAACTCTGGTAGGGACAGGTATCTATTCACCCGACGGACGCGCCAGTGGCACGTCCCTACAGGTCACAAGGGTTGTGTAGGGACGACCCACCGGGGCGTCCATTCTTTGGGGTTTAATTCGGTTCTCCATCATTTGTTTTTGGAGAACGTGATTACCCTATGATGAGACCTAGATTCAACCTGCAACCCCACCGCTGTCTTTTCCGTAGAAGGGTCGTACAATCTGACACAACTGTGATAAATAGCAATTGGAGGCAGTGCGATGCAAAAACGTTGGCTACTCGGTTTAATCATGATCGGCGCGGCGTGGGTGACGGTGATCCCTGTGGGCGCACAAAGTTGGGACTGCAACAAGAGCCGCATTATCGAAACGCCCAGCATCAACCCCTTTACGGGACAAGTAGGAACGTTCCGTTCGACGGAGAACTACATTGAAGGGGATTGTACGCGAATCCAAGACGGGCGCGTGAACGAATTTCATGCTGCCGCTGAAGCGGCCATCTACTGCACCGACGACGGCATTGATGTCTATGACATCAACATCAGCGGGCGCGGAGCGTTGGCCTTCCGCACCACATGGCGCGAGCTTGACCGCATCCCTGCCACCCCTGCCGAAAACACGCTGATTGAGGGCGTCCCCGGCTTTGCGCTCTATCGGCTGACGACAGGCTACCTACAACTCAACGGGCCAGCCAACTGGGAAGGCAAACCTTATGTGTTCATTTGGGAAAGCTGCCCGCGTGAATCATAAGCAGTAGAGGCGCAGCGTGCTGCGCCCCTACGAAATCGTTATTTCTTGTAGGGGCATTGCAACCCCTACAGACACCCCGCTTATTCGGCGCTGGTCAAAGTGACCGTATACTCAGCTTCACTGTAGCTATAGACGCGCAAGTAAGGGGCATCAGACCTTCTGCTCGGCACTGTAAAGGTGTGGGACACACTTTCGCCGTTGGTCCCGCTAAATGCGGCATAGTACCCGCTTGACTCTTGGATGATGTCTGCGCTGAAGTACCACGTTTCGACGGGTTCGGTGGGCTGGATGGTAATGGTCAAAGACTCGCCAACAGGGGCGTTTAGCTCTAGGTATTGCTCCGTGGTGATGCCGTCAAACTTGAGTGTCATGGGCGTATTGACCTCTAGCGACAACAACTCGCCCGGCGCTACGGTTAACGTCGCGTCACCGCTGTCTGCGCCGCCAATCACCAACAACTGATAGTTGGCCCTATCATCCGCAATGAAGAAGTTCCGCACTTGTGGCGCGGGGTTTTCTGACGCGCCAGCGCTATAGCTGCTGCCGTATTCGTCGCGCAGGAAGAACTTCACGCCTTCGCCCGTCACGCCAATGTCTACAGTACGCAAATCGTTTAGGCTCACGTCAAAGGCATAGGCCGCAGGGGCGCCATCAAAGGCCAACGACTTCGGCTCATTGATCGAGAACGGCTCCCGAACTACCTCGAGCAAGCTGAGGCTATATTCAGCGCTGGTATCTTGACTGTAGCTCGTCAACTGTAGCGTATATTCACCGCCTTCTTCCAGCACGATCGGCCCAATCAAGGAGTCGGTATCAATGCCGTTGTCGTCGCTGTACTGCAACTGCAGGCTATCTTGATAGAGCGTCAAGGTCGAATCGAACGAGTCGGTGTCCAGCACAATTGTCACTTCCGTCCCCGCTGCGGCCTCAAAGCTGTAGTTGGCGATGCCCAAGTCTAGGCTGGCGTTGACAGTTTCGCCCAGTTCGATGAACTCGCTCTCAAAGCTGTCTACCAAGAGCGTAAAGTCGCCAAAAACGCCAGTGGTACCGCCGCTACCGTAGCTATAGCTGGTGGCAACAATGGTGTAGTCGCCATTTTCATCAAAGCGATAGTTGCTGATGAGCGAATTGGTGCCATTGCCGCCGTCATCGTCGCGCAACACTTCATCACCGTTAGGGTCTAGCACAATCAAGTAGGTATCAAAGCTCTCTGCGCTCAAGCTGATGCTGGCCTCCACGCCTGCTTCAGCAGCAAAGGTATAGCGCAGTTCAGGGGCAGTGAGCGACAGCGTGCCGTTGATGGCTTCCCCCAGTTGGATTTCACCTTCAACCTGCCCAAGCGCTTGGCCTGCGGTCAAGGTCACGGTGAAGTTGCCGACAAGCGGCGAGTTGTTGCGGATCATGCTGTAGCTGCTGGCATTGATGGTATATTCGCCGCTGTAGGGCAGCTCGAAGTTGATAATCGCAGAGTTGGTGCCAAGTTCCCCGCCGTCGTCATCTTCAAACAACACTTCGTTGTCGGCATTGAGCAGTTGCAGGTAGGTGTCAAAGTCTGATGAATCTTGGGTGATGGTGACTTGTTGGTCAGCTTCGCCCGTGAAGGTGTATTGAACGCTGCCGTTGTCGTTGGTCAAGCGCCCGCTTAGGGGTTCGTCAAAGGCAATCTCGCCAGCCGCTTCTACAACGGGGGCTTCGTAAGCAGTGACCAGCAGTGAAAACTCGCCGCTCGGCAACGACGGGCTATCGGTATAGGCGGCGTAGGTCGTCGCCACAATGGTAAAGGTGCCAGTGGCGGGCGCACGGAAGCTGGTAATGGTGCTGCTGGTGCCTTCGCCGCTGTCGTCATCTTGGGCGATGACGTTATCGCCAGCCTTGACCAGCAAGTAGGTGTCTAGGTTGTTGGAACTCAGGGCAATGGTGAACTCATCGCCAGCGGTGGCGACCAATTCGTACAGCGCCTCGCCCACATCCTCAGAAAATTCCCCATCAACGCTTTCACCCAGCGTCAATAGTGTGACTTCTGCACTGGCGGGTTCAGCCAATGCAACGGTGGCCGTCGGGCGGGGTTGCCCTTGTACGGCGGCGGTGGCGCTGGCCTGTAACGCCTGCTGAAAGGATAACGTGGGAACAGGGGTCGGCGTGTTCGATTGTGCCAACACCGCGACGCTGGTCAACGCTAGAACAACAGTGACCAACACAATATTCAAAAAGCCTTTTGATTTGTGGATCAAGGAATACACTCCTGATTTAGATCATCTATAGGTACTACT
>JBMOFU010000405.1:0-3497 GCA_049318725.1 Phototrophicaceae bacterium
AGCACCATTCCGAAATTGCCAAATGCGTAGCAGAAAAAGACGCCGACGGCGCAGAGCAAGCCATGCAGCGGCATCTGGAATATACCCGCGACTACCTGCCTCTTTTGCGTAAGCGTTTGCAGGACATATATGTCAGTGGTCAGCCTAAACCTGATGCCCATAGTGATGAGCCATTCATGCATCGTGCCAGCCCCTAAAGTCTTACACCCTGATCAGATTTTGAATTAGGGCTGTTGTTAGCAAATTGATACAGGATGGATTGTGAGGGGAAATAGGAGACCATCAAAAACTAGGGGCTAAGTTCAAAACTGTAGGATTTAGATTGAAAAGCATCCCTTTCTTTGAACAATCTTTTAGCCGTGTCACCCCCTTCGCCCTTTGTGGGGGGAGGGGTATGAGGGCGTACTAAGCGGCCACCCTTGGAATCGTTGCCTTTTTTGATGCATAAGCTCCTCATCGCTAGTGACGGGGGCTTATGCGTCCTAGATAGATCATGCGATGGCTTCTCGCTGTTTGATGCCGATACACATCGCCTGCAAGCGCCACTCAATTATTCGATGTCGCGGCGGTAGGGCATAGAAGTCGCTGCCCCAAGCCGCTGCACACTCAGCGATGCGGCACGGTTAGCAAACATCAGGCAACCCGCCAGCGGACGTTGTTCCATTAAGGCTGTGGCAAACGCCCCAACGAAGCAATCTCCCGCGCCAGTGGTGTCTACCGCGTTAACGGAATACCCCGCCATCGGCAAGACGGCATCGGCTTGGACGCATAAACAGCCTTGCGCCCCTAGCGTCACAATGAGGGTTTGGGCAGGGTGAGCGAGCAGGTGACGTGCCAACCCTGCGATCCCATTCACATCGCTTGCGATGGCTTGGTGCGCCAGCAATGCCAATTCCGTTTCATTCAGAATTAGGTAGTCCGTGAGGGCGGCCAGCCCGTTGATGAGCGGCATCGCCGGGGCTGGGTTAAGGATCGTGCGGGCATTGACGGCTTTGGCACGCTCGAATAGCCGTTGAATCGTCGGTTGCGGCGTTTCTAAAACAGATACGATAATGTCGTCGGGTTGAATGGGGATGTCTTCGACATCATCGGGGGTGATGGCCGCATTTGCGCCCGGTACAATAATGATGGTATTTTCGCTGTTGGCACCCACTGAAATGATCGCAGTTCCGCTCGGAATCCCCTGCAAGACGCCGAGATGCGTTAGGTTAATCTGCTCATGTTGTAAGAAGGTGTGCAGCGTTTCCCCAAAGGCATCATCCCCTAACCGACCGACAAATTTGACCTGCCCCCCCAAGCGGGCTGCTGCTACCGCTTGATTTGACCCCTTGCCGCCCGGAATAAAGTGTAGGCTATTCCCAGCGATGGTTTCCCCCGCTAAAGGGAGTCGGGGCGTTGTCACCACAACATCCATGTTGATGCTTCCTAACACGATGATATTCCCCATAGGGATCCCCTTTACAGATTGATCCTATACAGGCATGACAGGTGTCAATGCCTTTTTAAGCCACATACCTGCCCTCTTGACAAACGAATCTATGGCGGGTACGCTTATACGTATCAATTATACGTATAAACCACTCAAGATACAACATGCCTGAAGTGACACATCCATGGCAACCAAGAAACGCCCTACCCAAGCAGATGTTGCGCGCAGTGCCAATGTATCCCAAGCGATGGTGTCTTATGTGGTGAACGACAACCACAATGTCACTATCCCCGACGACACACGCCAACGCATCTTGAATGCCATGGACATATTGGGGTATGTGCCTAACATCAATGCCCGTCGGTTACGCTCTAACAAAACCAAGACCATCGCCGGCGTAATTCCAGACATCATGAACCCGTTTTACCCGGCGTTTGAGCGTGGGATTCAGGATTACACCGATCAAGTGGGTTATGACCTCATCATCTATAACACCGACGGCAACGCCGAAAAAGAGCGCAAGTGCTTGGTTTCTTTGTTACAAGGGCGTGTAGATGGTGTGATCGGGGTGTTTTTTCATCTCACTGCCCGAGACTTGTTCCCATTGCTAGAACAAAACATTGCCGTCGTGCGCTTGGAATCCACGCCGAAGGATGCAGGCCTACAACCGCTGGATAACCTGTTTGTAGATAATGTGGCCGCTGCTAAAGAGGGCGTTTCGTACCTGATTCAGCACGGTCATGCCCGCATTGCCATGATAACCAGCCACGATGGGCCGGCACGCTATCGGCTTGCAGGCTATCAACAGGCGATGGCTTTGCATGGGGTATCCATCCCCGAAGGCTTCATCGAAATAGGGGAGTTCAATGAGCAGGGCGGCTATGAGGCCATGCAACGGCTGATCGGCTTAGGTCAGCAGCGGCCTACAGCGGTGTTTTGCGCCAATGATTACATGGCAATGGGGGCAATGGTAGCGATTCGTGAGGCCAATTTAAAAATCCCGCAGGACTTCGCTATTTTGGGGTTTGACGATATTGAAACGGCCAAACTCACATCGCCGTCATTGACCACCTTGTCACAATCTCAACGTGAATTAGGATGTGCGGCAGGACGCCTATTGTTTGAACGCATTGATGGCACTGCGCCTACACAAGGGCGTAGCGTTCAAATGCCGCACCTCTTGGTTGTTCGTCATTCTACAGGTTAAACGGAGGGCGCTATCGAACAAATCGCGGGACGAGTATATTTTCGATTTTTTAAGAAATCTTTTCAACAGGAGAAATGCTATGAATAAAAAGTGGGTTTTACCCTTGATATTGGGCATGTTGTTCGTCTTGGGGAGTACGGTAAGCGCGCAAGACAAAACGGTCATCACTTGGTGGCTGGAAGAAACGCCCTCTGCCCCATGCTTGGTGGAGGTTGTGACCTCTACTTTTGTTAGTGAGACTATCGAAATTCAGAATGAACTGTTGCCAGACAACTGGTGGGATGTGGTTCGTACTTCGGTAAACGGTGGGGCTGGCCCCGATATTGTGCAAAGCCCAGGCCCTAGCTTTGCCTACGAAATGGCAAAGGCCGGCTTGGTATTGCCGCTGGACGGCTATGTCGCGGAATTAGGCTGGGATGAAGGCATGGTAGAGTGGGCATTAAACCTCGGCATCGTAGATGGGCAACTGTACAGCTTGCCCAGTGAACTTGAAACCATGCTGTTGTACTACAACAAAACCCTGTTTGACGCCAACGGTTGGGAAGTCCCCGCCACAATGGATGAGTTGGTGAGCCTTTCGCAGACGATTGCCGACGCAGGCTACATCCCCATTTCGGCGGGGAATGCCGAATGGCGGCCAGCGAACGAGTGGTTTGTGAGCGCCTTCCTCAATGCGGTGGCTGGCCCAGAGAACGTCTATGCCGCGCTTACAGGTGAAAAGTCTTGGGCAGACCCAGAGTTTGTAGAAGCCATTACGATCTTGAATCAGATGCAACAGAACTCGTGGTTTTCTGGTGGGCTAGATGCCTACTACACCCTCACCTTTGATGAATTTTTAACCGCCTTCGGCACCGGTGAAGC
>JBMOFU010000406.1:0-3492 GCA_049318725.1 Phototrophicaceae bacterium
AACTTTAACATCTATGCAGGCGGCAACAAATTTTGTCACGCTTGGTGCCTATGAGCTTGACGAGGAAGGGCGAATGGATTCATTTGCGGAGTTAGTGATTAGCTTTAACATCAATCAAATCGCCAAAATTATATGGTATGAGGATGAGGCCACAATAACTCTCTTAGATGGAAAAGACTATGTAACAAAAGCAATTGAACTTCTGCCATTACTGTCTGGCAATACTTACAAGTAATTCAATTCCATATTGCTTCATACAATTTTATGGCAGTTTGATTGGTGTTACTAAGGCGGTTACTGGTTCGAGTCCAGTGGGGGTCACCTAATCGGACATATTCCGAACACGGTTTCTCTGCAACGCCACCCTCATTGAGGGTGGCGTTCTGCATTTCATCGCCCGGCATACACTGGAATATAGTCGAGTGCATTAGGAACCGCGTTCATCGTGGCTTGATCGCCGCCATAGAGTGCAGCGCTAGGCTTGCGCTTGCGCCGTGCATGGAGCGCGTAAGCGTCGCGCAGGGTGGCAAAATCGGGGGTGCGCCAATTGGCGGGGAGCGTGGTCATCCCCACCGCACGGATCAGGCGCAGCGCGGCAGGGGTAGACCAATCCACTGCGGCGGTTTGGCTGGCAAACTGCGCGGCTTGGGCGGCATCCCCGCCTGCTTTGGCGAACAGGTCTGTGCTAATGCGCTGGAACATCTTTTGGGCGGCGGCGGGGTCTACGCCTTTCGCCAACGCTTCGATTTCGGGCGGTAGCGTGACACCGCCAACCGTCGGCGCGGAGGTGGGCGTGCCGCTGACATCCCATTGTAGGGCGGCCTCTAGCGCGGCGGGGGTAACGCCAGCCCGCAATGCCCGCGTGAACGGATCTATTGGGGCGCTGATCGTGGCGGCATCAACGGTCAAACGCACCGCCAGCGTATCGCCAAAGGTTGCCAGCACGTCAGCGATCCATGCGGGCAGTTCGCCGTCACTGAACACGCGCCGCCAGCCGTCAGTCGGGGGGGCGATAAACAGCTTTACCGTGTCGGGATAGGCTTTGCCGGGGATCAAGCCGAATGGGTCATAGGGGGTGTATCCCGCGTCGCTGAGGGTATCGGTCAGGGCGCGGGCAATTTGCTCATTCGCGGTGTCGCAGGTCAAGTATAGGCTGTGCCAAAGAGTCAGGGGCATGGGCTTTGGGCGTCTCACTTTTTGCCGCATAGGATAGCACACTTCCGAAGTCCATAAAGCCCAATTGCCGTGCAAGGTCACGGTCTGCTGGCGTTTCGCCGGGGGCAAACACCAGCTTTGCGCCCTGTTTGATCGCTTGGTAGGCGGCGGCTTGGAATAACAGCTTTGTTCGTTCAGGGGTGCAAAGTTCGCGGAACAGCGCCACGCCAACGATATGGGCGCTCTCTTCGTAGAGGGTCACACGCGCCGCACCCATCGGGAAGCTTTGATGAGCGTAGAGCAAGAGGTCAATCTGTTTGCCCATCTTGACAGCGGCCAGTTCACGCCCCACATAGAGCGGCTCTACGCCCATGGTTAACACGTCATAGAGCGCGTTTTGCCAGACATACCACCAGATTTCTACCGTGCTGAGGTCAGTGACGACTTGAATCCGCAGGTCTTCGGGCAGTTGTGGTGCAAGGATAGGCGCAGGCGGCTCACCGTGAAACGGTTCACTGCTGTAGACCATCACCGGAACCTCATTTTCAACTACCAAGCCGAGTTGGTCTAGGGTGCGGGCAAACAGTGGCGGCAACAGCCCTTCAATATAGAGTATGCGCGGTGTACGGTCATGTTTGGTGAGAAAGTCTATCCCATGTTGTAGCTGGTCAGACGAAATCCATGCCGTTTTTTGGCGGGGCGTGACATAATTCAGGCTGCCCAAACTGCTGGCAGGATGATACAGCACTTCCACAAGGTCAAGGGTTTGATGTTCAGCCCCCAGCCACAGGTGCGCGTTTAACAAATGGGCTTGCACCTGCCGCAGTAAAACGCGCGTTTCTCTGTCTACTTTGTTGCCGTTTTCGCCGGGTTCGGCGGGCATGGGCGTGATGTGCATGACGGGCGCCTTACGCGGCGGCAACGGATCCATCACTTGGCTGATTTCGTTGGGGTTCAGTTCAGCGCCACAGGAGGCAGTGGTCGCGGCATCTTCTTCTTGGGTGGGGATTTTGGCGCCAGTTTCGAGGGTGGCCTGTACCTGTTTGAGGGTTTCGCGCAGGGTGGGGCGCTCTTCTGGGGTTTTGGGCAGGTTGGGATGTAGGTCAGACATTGCATCGGCCATTCTTTAGGGTGGATTATGCTTCATTGTATCATTTTCGTTACGCCTGTGAGGTAAAAAAGAGGTAGAAGTCGGTTAGGGTTTTGGACGAAAAAGCAAACATTGCGGCGTGTGCCACAGGCGCAGGCTGTGACACAGGAGGGAATTTAGCTGGGTATCATTAGGGTTTGGGGGAGCGTAGCATCTACATATTGCAGGAATTCGATGGCTTCTGAAGGGGTTTTGACAAACCGCACCCGCATTTTGAAGATTTGCCCGGCAGTGTCTGCAACGAATCTTAAGACGGGGTGATCTAGACCGATGACTACCGTCCAGCCTAAGCGTGGGTGGCGCGTCCATGTGGCTTGGGTGAAGGCACGCAAAGAGGCGGGCGCCTTGCCTTGTTGCTCTGTAGAAACGATAACGTGCACCAAGGGGCTAGTGGCAGCATCAAGCATTGCGTTGAGGGGTATATCTATGTTTAACATATCGGATTCGAGAATGTCCCCTACATTGTTATGTAGGATCAGGTGTCCTTCTACCAACCAACTGAGTTCAATAGGCATTTGATCCAGCTTTACACGATGGAATAGCAAAAAAGCAAGTCTCAATACTATAAAATATTAATGAGCTTCTTTCAAGTGCGGGTTGCCAGCATGGATACAGTGTTTAGATGGGCATTGTTAAGGTTTGCGGGAGCGTGGAATCTACATATTGCAGGAAGGTCAGCGCGTCTTGGGGCGTTTCGACAAATTTCATCCGCATCTTGAAGATTTGCCCGGCAGTGCTGGCGATAAAGCGCAAGATGGGGTCTTGTAAGCCAACGATCACCGTCCAGCCTAAGCGTGGGTGGCGCGTCCAAGAGGCTTGGGTAAAGGAACTCACCGACTTGGGCATTTTGCCTTGTTGTGCGGTTAAAACAATCACATGCACTAAGGGGCTGGTGGCGGCATCTAACAAGCGATTTAATGGGTCGTCGCCCTGAAGCATGTCGTCTTCTGTGATATCGCCGATGTTATGGTGAAGGATGATTTGCCCTTCAAGCAACCAGTGAAATTCGAGCGGCATAGTGTTTTAATCCTTAGGATACCCTAGTTGCAGGATGTTTTAATCAATCATATCTTTATTATACCTCAATCTAGCTTGAAAATGATTGTATTGGGGAGGGCGGTTAGGGCGATTGCGTTCTGCAAAAAAAGTGACATTTTAGAGTAGGGACGCAAACTATTGCGCCCCAT
>JBMOFU010000407.1:0-3471 GCA_049318725.1 Phototrophicaceae bacterium
CAGCACAATCGCTTCGGTGCGGGTGGCAACGCCCATCTTCTCTAAGATGTTGGTGATATGAAAGCGCACGGTAGCCGCGCTGATGTGCAATGTCTCTGCGACTTCCGTATTGGTTTGTCCGCTGGCAAGTTGCCGTATGACCTCAATTTCACGCGCAGTTAGTAGAAAGTCGTTGGGGGGCGCTGTAGGGGACTGGGTTTTGAGGCTGGTCAGCATGGTGGCAATCGGTGCAGAAAGCACTGTACCGCCATTGTGAATGGTGTGTAAGGTGGGGATCAATGTATTACTGAGGTGCGTTTTAAGCAAGTAGCTGGTTGCCCCTGCCCGTAGGATGTCGAATACGCTGCGCTCATCTTGAAAGCTAGAAAGCGCTAATACCTTAACGTCAGGGTAGGCCGCAATGAGCGCACGGGTCGCCGCGATACCGTCCATTTGTGGCATAACAATATCCATTAAAACGATGTCTGGCCGATGCTGGACATAGAGGGTTAAGGCATCCGTGCCGCTCGTCCCTTGCCCAACCAGTAACACATCCTCTACTTGCCCAACTATATCAACGAGCGCTTGATGTACCCAAGTATGGTCATCCAATAAGATAATGCCTATAGGGTTCAGCATAATATTGCCCTCAAAAACTGGATGCCATACCAACTTGTAACTAGGATAACATTTTGGCAAGTCGGGGTAAAGGTAACGAACGTTGTACTATTTTTCGGGGTTGAAGATTAGATTGTTCATTCACATCGTCGCTGGAAAACTGCGTTAATAACGTAAGATACCCTGATTGCTAGTGACGGATTGTAACGCCACAGAGACGGACGACACAGGTGTCATCCCTACAAAACCGTTGAAATGCGACCCAATTCTGTAGGGATAAGGCTTGCCTTGTCCGCAAAACAGGCCAAAAACATCAACTAGCAATCAAGGTAGCCTATAAATCGCCTTCGCTGGCTAGACTATTTGGCGCCGCCCTGTTACCCCTAGCCCCGTCACAATCAGCCACGCCAGCGTGCTGATAGCCGCGCCAATCGCCACGCTCACGGGCTGAAAGGCAAAGCGCACCGTCACCGCCCCGGCAGGCACACAGATCGCCCGAAAGACGGTATTTGCACGGACAATCGGCGCGGGAACATCGTTCACCCACGCCCGCCAGCCCGAGTAAAATTGATCGTTGAGGATCAACACGCCGCCCGCGCTTTCTACAGTTAGCGTCACCGATTCTGGTTGATAATCGGTGATGACTGCCTGTGCGCCAACATCCCCCAATGGGCAATCCAGCGGCGTTGATAAAATCACGTCGGTGGTAATGTCAAAGTTGGGGTCAAGCAGGCGCGCCTGTGCCGCGTCATCGTCGGGGATCAGTTCGGCGCGGGTTGCCACCCATGCCCGTAAAGGCGCATCCGTACGCGCATAGGCGACGCTCCCCGCCTGTACGCCCACCAATTCCCAACCCGTATCCTCACGCGGGGCATGGCTGACGACTGCGCCCACGCCCATCAACTGATGAAAGCGGCTGTTGGGGTCGTTGGCATCAAACAGCGCTTGCAGGCGGGTATAGGTGTCAATCGCTAACGGGTCGTAGCCGTCTACGCTGTAATGGCGTGTCAGGCTGGCGTTGTTCACCGCGTCGGGGAAGTAGGCGTTTGGGTTCGGGTACGGCTTGATCCGTTGCATGGGATCGGGCGGCAATTCAAGCTGTGCGCCGTCCCACAGCGGATGCACGCTCACGTCGCTGGCGGTGACAATCGGCAGGAACGCCCGCGCACCGTCCCATAGTAATAGCGCCAACAGCATCAGCCACACGCCACTAGCGATGTGTTCGCCGCGCCCTAGTGGTTGCAGCACACCCCACAACAGCAGGCATCCCAACGCGCCATAGCCCAATACCCCCGCGACCAGCGCCGCACGGTGCGGCATCGGCTCGACGTGGCTGGCGCTGGCAAACCATCCACTGAACAGCACACTGCCCGCCAGCAACGCGCCGACGATGGTTGGCAAAACCTTGAGCGCCGGGGCTAACAACTCGCGGCGTTGATGGGCGCTGCTGGCTTGAAGCGTCGTGATCCACAGCGCGGTCACGCCTGCCAGCCCAATCACCGTAAAGAACAGATAGCGCCCCGGCGCACGGAACAGCCCAAACAACGGAATCCAGCGCAGGCCAAGCGTCCACAATACGCCCTCGATCCCTAATGACAGCAGCACCCCCGCCACCGCCAACCCGACCCATAGCCCAACGCGCATCCGGCGCAGGCGTAAGGCCAACAGCAGCGCCAACAACGGAATCAAGCCCGCGTAGGCGCTGGTTTCTTCGACAAAATCCGCGCCCCAGTAGTAAGACGGCGGCACTTTCGGGTTGCCATAAAGGAACGGCAAGGCCATCGTCAACAGTTGGGCGGGCGGCAACGCGAACTTGTTCAAGAACGTTAAATCGGCGTCTGCGCGTGGACTGTAAGCGGTCAGTTCCGCTGTGGGGATCAACAACGCCGCACCCAATAATACGCCGCCCACCGCCACGACGCACAAGCGCCATAATACGCCAATTGCCCGTTGTAGGGGCGCAGGATTTTTTTGCTCCCTTTCTCCCGTTGGGGGAAAGGGGTTTATGCCCGCATATACCGCCAGCGCCACCAGCACCAACGCCGCGAACCACAACATATGCGGATGCCCGCCGAGTGCGGCCATCCCCAACGCAGCAGCGGGGGCGATGAGGTCACGCGGGCGGCCTGTATGCAGCGCGTGCTGGAAGGCCGCCGCCAATAGGGGAATCCATGCAGCAACAGTGATGAGCGTGTAATGCCCGGCATACAGCCGCACGCCCATCCAACCGCTAAAGGCAAACACGATCCCCGCCGCCAACCCGCCGAGCGCGCTGGAGCCGTTCCGTTGCACCCATACGGCCATGCCCCACGCCCCAAAAGCCAAGTGGAAAATCAGGCTCCAGCCAAGCGCGTGCGGGATCGTCATCCCCAACGCCGCCAAGCCCCACACGCCCCACGTTGGCGGATAAAATACCGCTGCCTGCGGGTTGGCCGCTGCCGGCAAGCCGATGAACTGGTGCGGATTCCAGAGCGGGAACGCGCCTTCGCTGATCCGTGCGGTGGTGTAGCCGAACAGCGGATAGAAGTTGCCAGTCAAGTCGTTGCTGTCTAGCCCAACGCCGCGCCCGCCGAATACCGCTGGATGCAACAGGATCAGCGCCAAGAGCAAGAAACCCAGCGGCAGGCTCCAGCGCCGTGATAGCCATCGCTCTAGGGAAGATTGTACAGTCAGTGCGGGTTCGGTCATGGTGAGGGGGTCTCGTTGCAGGGTCAAGGCGCAAACGATCGTATCATATTTATGCCGCAAGGGATATTTGTAGGGGGTGACCGGGCAGGGCGATTGCGTTCTCCAAAAATGTGCGATTTTAGGGTAGGGGCGCAATATATTGCGCCCCTACGGAATTGTGAATACGCCTGTAGGGGCATGATACCA
>JBMOFU010000408.1:0-3469 GCA_049318725.1 Phototrophicaceae bacterium
GGACTATTATACCGCGATTGGCGCTCCGCTAACCCCATTAGCCAAAAGAATGATCTATTTGCCCCTCTCATGACCGATTGAGTTTGATACGCATGGCGACTATGGTAAAGGTAAAGATGGTTTCATCGCTCAAGAAATACATCTACAGACCCTCATCAGATATGAAAAGGATACCCCCTATGATCGCCCAAACGACATTTACCACCCGTAACGACCTCACCCAGCGCGTGCGCGACACCATGATGAGCCTGCTCAATCAACAGCTTGCCAACACCTTTGACCTGTTCAGCCAGACGAAACAGGCACACTGGAACGTCAAGGGGATGCACTTCATCGCGCTACACCAGCTTTTTGATGTACTGGCGGGCAACCGCTTGAGTGACGTGGATATGATCGCAGAGCGCATCACTGCGCTAGGCGGCTACGCGAACGGTACCGTTCGTATGGCGTCACATCATTCCGCATTGCCGGAATTCCCAGAGACGATCACGCTGGACAAGCAGGTTGTTGAAATACTGGCAGAACATTATGCACAGTATGCTGCCGCCATACGAGACGCCATTTCTGTCGCGTTAGAGCATGGCGACCAAGACACGGCTGACCTGCTGATTGAAGTATCCCGACAAGTTGATAAAGACCTGTGGTTCTTAGAAGCTCATATTTCCTAGCCATCACCGGACGCCTAACACATAAACTACTACTCTGATTGCTAGTGACTTAACGCGATACGATAGCGCGTTTTCGGTTTTTCGGGGTCTAACGGACGTGACAGGTCACATCCCTACAGGATCACAACGGTTCTGTAGGGGCGAGACATGTCTCGCCCCTACTCTGATTTTGCAGAACGCGATTGCGCTAGGGATCAACACCTCTTTATGCCATTTAGGGAGCTAGTTATGCCACAGCTTTTCAGCCGGCATCTCATCTACTGCCTCGTCTTGTTCACCGTATTTGTATTGACGCTTTCGTTCAATCCAGTAGCTGCACAACCTGAAGCCACACCTGCTGCACGCGCAGACCTAACCGCTGAAGACGCCGCGACCTTTCTGGATGGGTTGATCTCGGCTCGGCTGGAACAGGACAACATCGCTGGGGCGGTGGTGATCGTCGTGCAGGATGGCGAAATCTTATTCGCACAAGGGTATGGGATGGCAGACGTGGCAAGTGGACGTCCGGTTGATGTTGAAACAACCCTTTTCCGACTCGTGTCGGTCAGCAAAGTGATTACAGCCACGGCGGTGATGCAGTTAGTGGAGCAAGGCAAGATTGATTTACGCGCCGATGTGAATACCTATCTTGACTTCACGATCCCGCCAACCTACGCCGCACCGATCACCGTTCTGGACTTAATAGATCACACAGCGGGGTTTGAAGACTGGTACATTGGCAGCGCCGCCCACACTGGTGATGAGATCCCCACGCTGGCGACTGTGCTGTTCGACAACATGCCGAATCGCATTTATCCCCCCGGCACAGTAACGGCTTATTCCAATTATGGGATGAGTTTGGCAGGATATATCGTCGAGCGCGTCTCTGGGCTGCCATTTGAGCAGTATGTGGCGCAGAACATCTTTGTGCCGTTGGGCATGACGCACAGCACCGTCCTCCAGCCCATTCCCGCATCCATAGACAGCGGCGGTGCCACGAACTATCAGTGGGTGAAAGACCATCTTGAGATTTACCCGTTCGAAATCATCCTGACGCCCCCTTCTGGCGGAATCAGCGCCAGCGGGAGCGATATGGGGCGGTTTATGTTGGCGCACTTGAACGACAGTTCGCCCATGTTGAGCGCGGCGACACTCGAACTGATGCACAGCCGTTCGTTTAGTAATGATACCCGTGTCAATGGTGTCGCACATGGCTTCTGGGAGCAATTGTCTTTTGGAAAGCGCTGGCTTGTACATGGGGGCGACCTCGACGCGAGCGAGTCTCAGTTAGCCCTGCTACCAGAGGATGGCGTCGGGCTGTTCTTTGCTATCAACGAACAATCCCCTGCTGCCAATACGCTCAGGACAGATGTGTTGAGGGGTTTCATCGAGCGTTATTTCGGCGCGGATGTGCCTCCCATCTTAGCAACCCCGCTGGATAGCCCCGCAGAGCCGAACGTGCTAGTTGGACGTTATGTATCCACCCGTACTATGGCGTCCACTGTGGATAAGCTCGGTGTGCTGCTCGGCCTCATCCCAACCCTTACCGTGACCACCGCCCCTAATAACGCGCTCCGCATGGAGGGTGAAACCTATATTGAAACGGAACCCCTTGTCTATCAATCTGTGAATGAGCGCGGGCATGGCGAGACATTCGTCTTTGTGGCAAATCCAGACGGCTCTTATGGTCTGCTGGCAAACCTGATGCCAGCGATGGCTTTTCGTAAGCCCCCATGGTACGAAACACTCGCCATCAATGGCATATTGGTGGTCTTTAGCGTCGTTATCGCCTTAGCAACAGTGGTGATTGGGACGGCATCCCTGCGCCGCCTGACCCTCACTGGCGGGGCGGCGTATACGCTTTGCTTGCTCATCCTGCTGATTGTGATTGGGCTGGTGCTGGTACTGAGAGATCCGAAGGCCGTTGTTTATGGGCTACCGCCGGGGTTGAGCGTTATCGCGTTGCTGACGCTCGTCCTTGTCGCGGTACTCGTGATGCTGATTGGCTTAACACTGCGTACATGGCTACAAAGCGATGCCAGCCTGCTGCTTCGTGTGCATTATCTGCTGGTCGTGATGGCGGGCATCAGTTTTGTCTTCTTTCTCAATACGTGGAATCTGCTGGGTTTCCGCGCCTGAATCCCCTTTAGGGTGAGGGCAATCGCGTTCTGCAAAAATGTGAGATTGTAGGAGCGCAATGTATTGCGCCCCACAGCTGTCAAAAGTAAGCTCTCAGAGCGTGTTTTATAACGGTAATGTCGTGAAATATCAGGGGTGTGGCCGCCCAGTACAGAGTGGACTGTCGGTTTTACGGGCGCCACAGGTGGCGCCCCTACAGGCACATTGGATTGTAGGGGCGTGGCTTGCCACGTCCGTGAGACCTTTTATAACAATATATTTCTGATCTTAAACACGCTCTCAGCGTTGCACAACCCCTCCCTAAATCCTTCCCCCCAAAAAGGGAGAGGGACTTTTCACCTTCGTGAACTGCCCTTCTCCCTTTCTCCCGACGGGGGAAAGGGTCGGGGATAGGGGTAAAACGGACAATAGCGATCCCGTTCGGAAAGATTAAACCCCTGTTTTTACAGGCATGGGGCGCAAACTATTGCGCCCCTACAGGCATATTCGATTGTAGGGGCGTGGCCTGCTACGTCCGTGAAACCTTTTATAACCCTATATTTCTGATCTTAAACACGCTCTGAACGCTTATATGGGGTGCATTCAGAGTAGGGGGCAAGAATTAAACCGCCGCCGCGCAACGAGCATCAAAGGAATCCTCCAAAACGGTGGAGCGCAGGCAAATCATGCGAGCTAAACCGGCA
>JBMOFU010000409.1:0-3461 GCA_049318725.1 Phototrophicaceae bacterium
AGGTGTCGGGCGACGCCAACGGATTCCTGTACAGTGAGCGCGGCCTGTTGGGGCTGGCCTTTCATCCCGATTATGCCGAAAACGGCAAGTTCTATGTGAACTATACCGAGCGCGAAACCCACGCGACGGTGATCGCAGAATATCGCGTGTCTGCCGATGCGAACCTTGCCGACCCTGCCAGCGGGCGCGAACTGCTGCGGATTGAGCAGCCATTTGCTAATCACAACGGCGGGCATATGGCCTTTGGGCCAGACGGCTACCTGTACATCAGCGCAGGCGACGGTGGCAGCGCAGGCGACCCGCTCGGACACGGCCAGAACCCGTTAACGCTCTTGGGTTCGATTTTACGGATTGACATCAACAACGCTGCCGCCCCGTTTGCCTATGCGATCCCCGCGGATAACCCGTTTGTCGGCACGACCAATGGCCTGCCAGAGGTTTGGGCGTATGGCGTACGCAACGTGTGGCGCTTTAGCTTTGACCGCCTCACTGGGGATTTGTACATGGGCGATGTCGGCCAAAATATCTATGAAGAAATCAACTTCCACCCCGCTAACACTGCTGGCGGCCAAAATTACGGCTGGAACGTCTATGAGGGCTTTCATCTGTTCTCTGGGGCGGCGGCCTTGACCGACGCAACCGCGCCAATCCTTGAATATCCGCACCAAGAGGGCGACTGTTCCGTGACGGGCGGCTATGTCTATCGCGGGGAGGCCATCCCCACCTTGCAGGGTGCCTATCTATTCGGGGATTTTTGTAGCGGGCGGGTGCGTTATGCCTACCTCCAGACCGACGGCCTATGGCGGATGGCACGCTTGATGCAAACCACCTATGCCATTAGCTCGTTTGGTGAAGGCGAAGACGGCGAACTGTATCTGGTGCATTATGGCAGTAGCCGTGTGCCGGGAACGGTGTTCCGCTTCACGCCAGCGGGATAACGATTCTGTGGCGGCATAATGCATCATGCCCTTACACAATAACGAATTTCGTAGGGGCGACACATGTGTCGCCCCTACATTACATGCCCTACAACAGCGAATTTAACCCCTCAAACAGCCGATCCATAGCCTTTTCTGTGACCTCTGGCGGTAACGCATACGAGAACCGAATCCAGCCCGCGCCTGCGTCAGAGAAGTAAATCCCCGGCACGAATACCACACCGAAGTTTTCCCCCAATTCCGTGAGCAGTGGCTCGCTGTCTTGCCAACCTTTGGCCGCCAAGAAGCGCTCTACGTTGATGAAGGCGTAGTAGCCGCCGCCAAGAATATAGCGTTCGCCAAATTGGTCGAGTTTGGTCTTGAGGATGTGGCGGCTTTGGCTACAGGCGTCAATGAACGGCTTGGCCGCTTCACCGAAGCCCTTTTCATAGGCGGCGATGGCAACCGCCTGCGCGAAGAAGCTGGGGATCACCCCATGCGACGATTGGCTGGTGATGCTGGCAATCACCTTTTTGCCCGCGACCACTTGCGCGCTACGGATGTTGGATCCGCCGAGGCTCTTGGTAATGCCGTCAATGAAGATCAAGCGCTCGCGGTCTGCTGGATCAAATGCCTGCAATACACCGTTGATGTCGGTTGGGCCTTCGTCGGTGACCCAGTGATACATCCAGTCAAACATCACATAGGGGTAGCCAGCGCGCAAAGCGGCCTGCGCCAACTCGATTTGTTCCTGCACCGTCAGCGTCAGGCCGGTGGGGTTATCTGGCGAGGTAATCACAATCCCTGCCACGCTACGGCCTTGTTGTTTAGCAAAGTCCGCAGTGGCTTGGATGCTTTCTGGGGTGTAGCGCCAGCCGCTTTCGGGGTGGCCGGGCGCACGGACGACGTTCAAGCCCATGCCATACGGCCCCCAGTTGTAGCTGATCCACGGCACGCGGGAAACCACAAGCAAATCGCCAACGTTGCCGTTGCCCTCGTGGATCATGGCGGTGTAGGCTTTATTCAGGCCGTCGCGCCCACCCTGCACAAAGGCGATGTTTTCGCCCGTCCAGCCGGAAGCGGGCTGTAAGTTCCAGTATTGTTCAGCAGATGCCTTGCGGAACTGTGGCGTTCCCCACGGCTTGTCGTAGCTCGTGCCGCGCTTGATTTGCAGTTCGAGCGCACGTTCGAGGATGTCTCGCGGGACGCCGGGCAAACTGGCGCCGCCGTCCCCCTGTGAGCCGTCATAGGTGGGGGCGTCGGCCCCGGCTTTGTCCTTGTAGGCTTTCAACGCCTGATTAATCAAGAACATCCGCGATTCTGGAATCTTCATCATGTGCGCGGGGTAGTGGTTGACCGGAATGCGGTGCGGCTCCGGTTGGGCAAATTCGGGCGTATCCAGATTCACTTGGGGCTGCATGACCAAAAGGTTATCCTCCGCTGGAACAAAACAAAAAAACGCCCCGAAAAACGGGGCGATTGTACACAACACAAATCAAGCCCCGGCTTAGCGTTCTCGGAAGGTATTGGGTTCTGTAGTGCGGGTACGGAAGCTGAAGCCGGTCAACATCTGATTTCCTATAAAATAACCAAAAGGAACCTTGTGAATATTGTCACACATTGCTAAGGGCGCTGTCAAGCAGTCATAGTGTGGGAAGTTCGTGCAGGGAATCTCGTATATTGTGCATAAGACATAGCCCAGTTTAAGCCAAACTTAGTAAAAGTGAGGTTTAACCTAGCTTAAGGTTAATTAGAACATATGGTCTTTAACGGATTAACTTCGCTCGGTGAACTTTAAGATTTCGCGGGTTTTCATTTGTACATGATGCACAAGTATAAGCTATTTCTTTATGGACGATAAATCTAATGGATGAGCGTTAAAAAGCGTTAAAAAAGGTGTTTTGGTGCTTGACGCCCACTGATAATGGCGTAGAATGGAAATTGTCGTCAAAACAAATGAGCGAATCTGGTAACAGAAACACTCACCCAATAGCGATTAGCGAGGAACAACCCCCCATGGGCGACATGTCAATGTACTACATGATGCGCGAACGTCAACGTGAAATGCTTGAACAGGCAGACAACGAGCGTCAAGCTCGTGCGATGATCCGGGCAAGCCGCCCGCACACCAACCGCCCCTTAGCATGGGTTGGCCGTCGGTTGGCACACTTCGGCAACCAACTGGTTCACATCTCTGGCGAAACGCCAGAACGCCAAATGGAAATCGCCTAAGTTCCAACTCCCCTAAAATGAAAATTATTACAAGAGCGTCCTTTAGGGCGCTCTTTTGCGTTATAAATTCGCCCGTTAGCAAATAGCCGTTAAACACCGATTCACGGGCGACACCTGTGTCGCCCCTACAATCCATGACCTTGTAGGGACGAGGCCTGCCTCGTCCGTGAGACAGTTTTCAACGGAAATCTACAAAATGCGCTGTGGCGTGCGTAACGTGCGTTATAAAATAGACGCTATCGTTCAGACTCGTTCGTTCTACACAAGAGGCCAACCCAATATGCCCCCGACACACTTTAACGCGCTCGTCTT
>JBMOFU010000410.1:0-3444 GCA_049318725.1 Phototrophicaceae bacterium
ACAATGATAAGGAATGCCAATGAATACGCAGTTAGGAAGAATTGTCGCTGGCTTGGTTGGGCTTGCCATTATCGCTGGGCTGGTCATCGTATTTGCCAACCAAAATCCGCCAGCAGAGGGTCAAGCGGTCGTGCAGAATATCACCCCGCAGCAATATCAATCAGAATTTGCCAACGCCCCCCACTTCTTGTTGGATGTACGCACGGTAGAGGAGTTCAACAGCGGTCACATCTCCAACGCGGCGAACATCTCGTTACAAACGCTGGCTACTCGCCTTGCCGAAGTGCCGCAAGATCAACCGATTGTCGTGTATTGCCGCAGTGGTAACCGTAGCGCCCAAGCTGCCCAGATTTTGCGCGATGCTGGCTATACCGAAATCTACGATCTTGGCGGAATCTTGGCGTGGCAATCTGCTGGTTTACCTGTTGAATAACCCCTACGAGGAAATGACGCGATGAACGCTTTTCAATCCCTGATGAAGACGCTGTTTGCAACGGGTGTCACCACCGTCAGTGCAGAAGATGCCAAACAACGCCTAAACAACAGCAAACCGCCCTTTGTGTTGGATGTGCGCCAACCCGCAGAGTTCAAAGCTGGGCATATTGCCAACGCCAAATTGATCCCGTTAGATCAACTGGGCGCACGCATGAACGAACTCCCTAATGATCGTGAAATCTTGTGCGTGTGTCGCTCTGGTGGACGCAGTGGAATGGCTGCACGTCAACTGGTGGGCGCGGGCTATACCGTGCTGAACCTAAGCGGCGGCCTGACCTCATGGGAACATGCAGGCTACCCCACGCAAAAGGGCAAGTAAGCTGCACTGAAACACACGGGTTTATGACGATTGACATAGCAGATCACAAACACTTCAAGAGGACACGATGAACTACCAGAACTTGACCATCGTTCAGTACGATTCGCAATTTTTCGCGGGCAGGCTCGAACACGCGCTGATTGATGTTCGCACGCGCTCAGAGTACGCAGGGGGGCATATCCCCGGCGCGCTGAACTTGCCGCTTGATGAACTACAAAACCGCCTGCAAGACATCCCGCGCAACCGCCCTATCGTTGTGGTCTGTGCCAGCGGCAGCCGCAGCCGCACTGGATGCGACATCCTTGCGACCGCAGGTTTTGACAAACCATTCAACTTAGAGGGTGGAACCTCCAGTTGGATGATGGGTATGCGCCCGATTGAACGTTAACACCTTACCCAAGGGAGATTTGCCATGATTCTACGCTACTTCTATGATGACGCGCTGGCACAGGCCAGCTACCTCGTGGGATGTGCAGCAACAGGTGAAGCGCTGGTGATTGACCCCATGCGCGACATCACGCCCTATGTTGAAACCGCTCAAAAAGAGGGTTTACGCATCACCCATGTGACTGAAACCCACATCCACGCGGACTTTGTGAGCGGTAGCCGCGAGTTAGCCGCCGCTACCAAGGCGATGATCTATTTGAGCGACATGGGCGACGAAAATTGGAAGTACGCCTTTGCCGACCAACCCAACGTAATTTTGCTGCGCGACGCTGACCGCTTTATGGTCGGCAACATCCGTGTGGATGTGATCCATACGCCCGGCCACACGCTCGAACACCTCAGCTTTATGATTACCGACACCGCCAACGCCAACCGCCCAATGGGCGTCTTCACGGGGGATTTCCTGTTTGTGGGGGACGTTGGGCGGCCTGACCTGCTCGAAGAAGCAGCGGGTTGGGTCGGCACCAAAGAGCCGGGCGCACGCCAACAGTTCGCCACGGTGCAACGATTCAAAGAACTGCCAGACTACCTGCAAATCTGGCCGGGTCACGGGGCCGGGAGTGCCTGCGGCAAGGCATTGGGCGCGGTTCCTTCTACAACGTTGGGCTACGAAAAGCTGTTTAACCCGGCATTCCAGTTCACCGATGAAACCAGCTTCGTTACATGGTTGCTAGACGGCCAACCCGAAGCGCCGCGTTACTTCGCCCAAATGAAGAAGGTCAACAAGCTAGGCCCAACACTGCTGCGGGATGTGCCGCAAGCACAGGCGGTCAGCCAAGCGGAACTTGACGGCGTGTTGCAATCCAATGCACTGATTATAGACTTCCGCGTGCGGGAAGCCTTCGCCGCCGCACACCTGCCGACTTCGCTCAGTGTGCCAGCCACTGGCACCAACTACAGCACCTATGTAGGCTGGTTTGTGAACTATGACCGCCCCATGTATCTCGTGCTGCCGGATGAAACCGCGCTGGCAAGCATCACGCGCGACTTACAAGCCATCGGCATTGACAACATCCCCGGCTATCTATTGCCCACAACCCTGAACGGGCGTAGCGAATCCCTGCCGATGATCTCTGCCCATGAGTTAGCCGAGCGGGTTCACCGTGAACACATCATGATTCTGGATGTGCGTGGCCAAAGCGAATACTGCGAGCGGCATATCACCGGGGCAAAGCATATTGCGCTTGGGTACTTGCCGCAACATTTGACCGAAATCCCCACCGATACCCCCGTTGTGACCCAGTGCGCCAGCGGGTATCGCTCCCAAATTGCCGCCAGTTGGTTGCGCGCGCACGGCTACAGCAATGTGGTCAACTTGTTAGATGGCGCGCAGTCGTGGTCAAAAGCCCTCAATACCGAGTCTTGTCCGTCTGGAAGTTAGCGTAACAGGTACGATCATGAGCCTAATGAATGTGTTGTTGGATGTCGGGCTAGGGTTAGTGATTGGCCTCTCGTTGGGCTTACTTGGCGGGGGCGGTTCGATCCTTGCCGTGCCAGCGCTGGTCTACCTTGTGGGGCAATCGCCACAGGTTGCCATCACCACTTCGCTCATGATCGTTGGCACCAATAGCGCTATTGGGGCTTACTTTCACCGCTCACACGGGGCGCTCAATTGGCGTGTGGCGGGGATATTTGGCGGCGTTGGGATGCTCACGGCGTATGTGGGCGCGGCCCTTTCGCAGCACATTGCCCCGCACCTCTTGATGTTAGCCTTTGCCAGTTTGATGTTATTCATCGGCCTGTTGATGATCTTCAGAGGGGCGCCTGTGTCAAGCGTCCCGCTTCAGACCTATTGGCCTATCGTGATCTTGAGCGGCGCAGTAGTGGGCTTGCTCACTGGCTTTTTGGGCGTGGGCGGTGGATTCTTGATTGTGCCAGCGTTAGTGTTGTTGGTGGGGCTGCCCATGTCTCAAGCGGTAGGCACATCATTGTTGGTGATTGCAATGAACAGCTTTGCCGGGTTTCTCGGTCATCTTGACGGATTAACCGTTGATGTGTGGGTGGTCGTTATTCTGGCAATCTCGGGAGTGCTTGGGGCGTGGGTGGGTACAAAGCTCACCAAACAAGTCAGTGCCAACGTATTGCAACGGCTGTTTGCCGTTCTTGTAATTGGCTTAGGACTCTTCTTGTGGATCGATAATGTGGCAAGCTTCCTCTAGGAGACCATCAAAAACTGGGGGCTA
>JBMOFU010000411.1:0-3435 GCA_049318725.1 Phototrophicaceae bacterium
AACTCATCAATCAAAATGACAGAATGATTTATCCTCCACTGTATAAAATCTACTAAGATAGGGAATAGTGACCTTTCACCTGCTGAGAATTCGCCGATTTCATATTCTTTTTGATCGTCATTTTGGATGAAAAATATAGGGGCTATCAACTCATTTCCTACCGTCTTCCCAACCCGATTTAACGCACGTCCTACAAATAAGCGCTTATAATATTCGTTCAACTGTGTCACTTTATCGGGTTCACTTGCAACCCAACCCATCAGCAATAAACGTAGGCGATCCTCGGATGAAATTTTATTGTTGTTGTCTGAAGTAAGGCTTTGATTGTCTTCAAAAGGGGTAGAACTGTGCGATGTGCGTTGTTCATTATACCAAAATAAGCCACCGACTTGTTCAAACATATTTTCTTCGCTTTGAGGGCGATTAAGTAGTTTCAGGGCATAATATCGTCCTGAAAACTGGAACATTTCACGCGCATTTTTAGCAGTGACAGGCTTTTCTAGGGAGGTGTCATTGGTCATTGCAAGTTTTACTACCCTTGAATCACCGGGAGTCACAAAGTTTGGGGTATTGGATAAATCACCATTTTGGGCAAAACGTCGGGTTGCAGCTATTTCATCCTCAGAAAAAACCATCTCTGCTGTCACACTGGCAAATCCACGATAGTTAGCGTTCAAATCGGGGAATGTATATCCCGGCCAGTGTAAATCTGATGGGTGCTTAAGTTGTCGAGTAGCAACAGCTAATGTACTGGCAATTGCTTGTAATAGACTTGATTTACCACTCCCATTTTCCCCAATAAGCACAATAAGGTCTAAAGGGGTACCTGTACTGGGATCGGTAAAATCTAATGTGCCTTTTGCAAAGCGCTTGAAACGCTCAATCTGTAACTTGCTGATCTTCATAAAACCAACTCTCTACCATCTGAAAAACAAGTAACGGGCTAGCACCAGCGCTGCAAAAACGCCTGTGCAGCGGCAAAGGCTTGTTCGCGCCCAACATCCTGCGGGACGATGTGCTTGCCGTCGGTCAAGACCAAAGACTCTACGACTTCACTTCGCACCCCCTCACGGATCACGTCAATGTTGTTCAGACCGGCGACATCATCGTACTGGCTATAGATCAGCATCAACGGCGTGGTGATGTTTACCAGTTCACGCTCCACCGCCCCCGACAACTTATAGACTTCCCCAGTGGCGCGGGTTGACCAGCGCTTATAGTGCGTCCGCCCAATCACCGGCTCGCCGCGCCGCGCCTGTTCTTCACGGATGATATTGGGCAAGTTTGTCGTATCGGGCATGTCCATCATCGGGCGGAACGGCCACATATACGGGGCATATTGCACGCCATCGCTTTTATACCGAACAGGTGACCCCATCACCACAGTGGCCGGGATGTCTGTGTCCGCAGCGGCGGTGAGCAACAGCGCCAGCAACCCCCCCATGGAAATTCCAGCGGCAAAGACCACATCACACTGCTGCTTGAGGATTTCATAGCCGTCACGGGCGCTCATGTACCAATCCCACCAATTCAGGTGCAACAGGTCTTCTGCGTGGGTGCCATGCCCTGCCGCACGGACGGTGTAGGTGGTCATGTTCAAATGGCGGTGCATATGCGCGGCGAACCAGTCTACTTCTGGCGGGGCAGCAGCGAACCCATGCAAGCACACACAGCCCACCCGCCCGCCGCGCCGAAATACAGGTTTGCCGCCAACGCTGAGGTAGGGCTTATGGATGTTGTTCATGGGGGTTTTGCTCCAGCAAAATAACGGGCATACAGTTCATCGGCAACGTAGGCATTAAAAGCAACGCTGGCGTGTGTATCTCGGTTAGAAACAATCCGCTCGTTTAACGGCCACGCTTCGGCGGCGTCAAACAATTTGAAGATGTTCTGCTGGTTGCGTGCTTCAAAGACCTGTGCCACACGGTCTACATAGGGGATGCTGCCATAGGGATTGAGCATATCTGGGAAGATGACCACAATCAGGCGAGCGTTGATACTCTCAATGTGATTGATGAACGTGTGCAGTTCGGCTTCATGGATTGCCCAAACTGTGGGGTTGTCGTAGCTTTCAAAATCGTAGTGGCGGGCATCCGCCGCTTGCGGGCTGGTAAACGGCAAGAACCTAAAATAGAGGAAGTTCAACACAGCGGATTCATTCACCCATGCGGGGTCGGGCTGCGGTTTGAACTCTAGCCCAAGCGCGAGTTGGGCATAATTGATGTCGTTAAGGTAATACTGCAAGATCACTACATCTGGGGTTTGCAGCGGGTGCGCTTGGAGTAACGCAAGCTCTTGTGGGGTAGCACGCCCATATTGCGCCAAGTTCAACAGCGCATAGCCCTCCCCTAATCGGGTTGCCAGTTGGTCGCCAAAACGGTCGGCGGGATCATTAATCCCCCACCCCGCCGCGAAGGAATCCCCCAAGAGCATGACTGTCGTCTTGCCTTCCCAATCGGCAGGCGTCCATTCACGGTCACGGTAGCCGAGCGTGTTGGTCTGCCAATAGCGGTCTAGCCAGTTGCGTGTAGACCAAGTGAGGGTGTTTTCAGATTGAGCAAAGCAACACCGTAAGTAGGTTTCTGCGGTGGCTAAGGGGATCAAGAGGGTAAGGTAAGACACCAGCAATCCGCGTGCGACAGATTGTAGCGGCTTGAACCTGCGTTGCAGTGCCAGCCCGATTAACACAAGGCCGGGCAACAATGCCCACCATACGACCGACATCTATTTCAACCTATATTCAGGGTAGGGGCGCAAGGGGTTGCGCCCTTTATCAGTGGATGAGTTAAAAGCCGAAGAATCCGCGGCGGTTGTAGCGTTCTTCTTTGAACGGGTCACCATGATTGTGATAGCCCGCTTTTTCCCAGAAGCCGGGCTTGTCTACCCGACTGAATTCTAGCCCGCGCACAAACTTGGCGCTTTTCCAAAAATACAGCTTAGGGACGAGCGTCCGCAGCGGGCCACCGTGATCGGGGCCTTCTTCCCACTGATGCAACAATTGGCCTTCGTAGGTGTGCGCCAACAACACATCATCGTCTAAGAAGTCTTTGATCGGAACATTGGTGGTGTAGCCACCGTCGCAATGGGCAATGACATAATTGGCGTTCTGCTTTATGCCCACCAGCTTTGCCATCTCTAGCACATCAACCCCTGACCAAGTGGTGTCAAACTTACTCCAACGGGTCACGCAGTGAATATCCACAGTGATAGTCTTTTGGGGCAGCGCCATCAGTTCGTTCCACGTCCAAGTGGTTTCGCGCTCAACTTCGCCCCACACACGGAACGTCCAGTTCAGCAGGTTAAACGACGGGTTCGGCCCATAGGTCAAAACGGGGAAGCGCTGCGTCAGCGATTGGCCGGCAGGCAGACGCCCTTCGTCCTTCTTGGATATTTCGTCATCGCGGCGGTTACGATTTTCAGTCATTGGCAGATGCC
>JBMOFU010000412.1:0-3426 GCA_049318725.1 Phototrophicaceae bacterium
ATCCGTGCCAGTTGCCGCTCCCCGCGTTCAGCTTGATAGACCGTACGCTTTGGGGTATATGCGGCAAAGCCCAGCGCACGTTGTTCCGCGATAAAGTATTTGGCAAGCGTAGCGGCAATCACCACCGTATATTCTTCAGTGGAGGTCGGGATCGTTACGGCGTTGCCTTGCGGTAACACTGCGCCCGTGCCATTAATCCGCCGCACACTTTCGCTTTCATAGAGGCTGGCCGTAGAAAAATCCACAAATATCCAGACATCCATCATGGGGTCAAGCTCAAACTCTTTGACCATCAGTTGGTCGCGGCGGGCAGTAGAGCGCCAATGGACACGGTTAATGCTGTCTCCAGAAACATACTCGCGTACACCTACTGCGTTGGTTGTGATGTTGTGGGTGCGTTGGCGTTGTGCCAAGCCCCCAGAAAGCAGGCCAACCGGCAAGTGAAAGGTGAGTAAGTCCACCGTCAGGGGTAGCACAGTGACCTTAGACGTGGCATCTAAGCGACGTTGGAGCATGAACAGGCCAAACGGGTCGCCTGCGGAAAGGGTAAGCGCGCCAAGCCGAAATTCGCCGCGTGTGAGGCATGGGGTATGCACATACCAACGAAAGCGCCCACGCGGGAGCAACGCTGGAACCACATTGCTGGCGCGATGGCCGGGTAACTCAGAATAGTCCCGAACTTCCATCCATAATTTCGGAATCCATGCAACATTTTGTACCGTGAAGGCTTCATCCAAATAGCGACCGACTTGGGCGCGCCGCGCTCGCGTCTTGCGAGAAATATTCACCCAGCGTACTGCCGTCCATGCCCAAAGGTAAGCCAGTACCATCAAGATGCCCATCAGATAGGCAAAATTGAAGAATACTGCTCGTCCGGTGAATAGCCCGACCAACAAGCTGATGATAATCAAGAGGTAAATGGAGTTCCGACGGACAGACATAGCGGTTAACGCGCAATCGCGCCCGGCACACCCGTCGCAGTCAACACATCTTGGACAATCGTCCGTGATGAAATGTCTCTGATGCGTGCTGCGGGGCCTACAATGACGCGGTGGGCAAGTGTGACCTCTGCCAGCGCTTTGACATCATCGGGGATGACGTAATCACGCCCGGCCATCGCCGCACGGGTTTGCGCAGTACGGAACAAGGCCAGTGATCCGCGTGGACTGCTGCCCAAGTACACGTCGGGATGTTGGCGGGTCGCATTGACTAAGGCCACAATGTACTGCTTGATTTCTTGCGCCACATAGATTTCACGCACGGCACGCTGCGCGACAATCAGTTCTTGTACGCTGACTGCCTGCTGCATATTGCCGATGGGGTGTTCATACTGTTGCGCTGAAAGCACCGTGAGTTCTTCGGCTGGGGTGGGGTAGCCCAGTTGAATCTTCATCAAGAAGCGGTCAAGCTGGGCTTCTGGCAGTGGGAAAGTGCCTTCGTATTCAATCGGGTTCTGCGTCGCCAAGATTAAGAACGGGTCGTGCATTGGGTAGGTCACCCCGTCTACCGTGACTTGATGTTCTTCCATCGCTTCTAGCAACGCGGATTGTGTTTTCGGCGTAGCACGGTTAATTTCGTCCGCCAGCACGATTTGCGCCATGATTGGGCCGGGGCGGTATTCAAATTCGCGGCTTTGCGGGTTGAAGATCGAAACGCCTGTCACGTCGGAAGGGAGCATGTCTGGTGTGAATTGAATGCGGCTAAAGCTCGATCCAATAGACTTTGCCAGTGCTTTTGCCATCATCGTTTTGCCAACGCCGGGGACATCCTCAATCAGGATGTGGCCGCGTGTGAGCAGTCCCAACACTGTCAAACGGATTTCATTGCGTTTGCCAATAATCACCTGTCCAACCGTTTGGGAAATGCGTTCGGCAACATTTTGCACAAAGGCAATTTGCTGGCGGGAGTTTGCATCGCTGGCACGGCGGTTTTCTTGCGGAATAGTCATTGGGTCGTTCCCCAGTTATGCGACTGTTTGGATAGTGCAAACGCGATTATGCCACGTTTTTAGCATTCTGTCGCTAACGGATTCATGACGCTTGGGCTACGTTGGTTATTGCCGTGCCAAACATTCATAGCGATAATGGCAAGAGTTTATCCCCCATGCGCGGGGAAGTCGTGTGTATGTGAAAGTGAGCCAAAACAACGTGAGCCAAGTGGTAGTTGCCTTTCAGGGGATTCATGGTGCTTACTCTGAACAGGCCGTTCGGTTACATTTTGGGGATGCTGTTGCTGTACAACCCTGCAACTCTTTTTCTGAACTCTTGAATGCGGTGCATTCGCGCACTGTGACCTATGGACTATTGCCTGTGGAAAATTCACTGGCGGGGTCGGTGAGCGGTTCATATGAACTGCTCATGGAATATGATATGCGGATTCAGGCCGAAGTGATTCTGCCTGTGCATCATATGCTCTTAGCGCCACACGGGTTAACCATCAGTGACCTAAAAAGCGTGCGGTCACATCCGCAAGCGCTGGCGCAAACTGAAAAGTTCCTTAAGCGCAACGGTATTCAGCCAATTCCGGTTTATGATACTGCGGGTGGGGCAAAGATGGTTGCGGAAGAACAGCCATCGTCTACTGGGGCAATTGCCAGTGAATTGGCCGGGCGTTTGTATGGCCTAGACATTCTTGCACGCGACATTGAGGATGAACCGTTTAACTACACCCGCTTTTTGGTATTGGGTCACGATGACCCGGTTCCCGGCGAGTACAATAAAACCTCTGTCGTGTTTGCTACCGTCAATAGGCCATCGGCGCTGTACGATTGCTTGGGCGAATTTGCCACACGCAGCATTAACCTCACCAAAATTGAGTCACGTCCGCGTCGTACGCGCCCGTGGGAGCCGATTTTTTACCTCGACTTTGAAGGTCACTGGCAAGAGGATGCCTGTCAAGCGGCGTTGGTGCGGTTATTACAACAGGCCGCCTTTGTAAAGATGCTCGGCTCTTACCCTGCTGTCAAATCGCACTCGGTCGGGTTGTGAATTCATAATCAAAGGAATTGAACATGCAAAAGTTGAATATAGCGGTATTAGGGGCAACCGGAGCCGTTGGGCAGCGTTTTATCCAACTGCTTGAGCATCACCCGTGGTTTCAAGTGACAGAGTTAATTGGGTCGTCCCGCAGTGCTGGCAAAACCTATGCCGAAAGCGCCAATTGGGTACTGGATGGGCAACCCGAAGCGCGGATTGCTGCCATGCAGGTCAAGGGAATGGATGACCCGGTAGATGCCCCGATTATTTTTTCAGCCTTGCCCAAAGACATTGCTGAAAAGGTCGAAATTCCCTTTGCGGCGGCAGGTCATATCGTCTGTACCAACGCTTCAGCCAACCGCATGGTGGAGGATGTGCCGCTATTGCTGGCAGAGGTCAATCACGCCCACATCCGCCTTGTGGATATTCAACGCAAAAATCGCGGATGGTC
>JBMOFU010000413.1:0-3423 GCA_049318725.1 Phototrophicaceae bacterium
GCGGCGCAGAATATTGCGCCCCATAGGTACCCACTTCACACCATTACAGCGCATGATTTCGGTGTTTCGGTGTCTTACGGACGTGACAGGTCACGTCCCTACAGGTCACAGCGGTTGTGTAGGGACGACCCTCCGGGGCGTCCGCGTTTTACAGGCAAAAACGATGCTTATGCGGCGCAGAATATTGCGCCCCTACGTTGATAAGAGCGATATTTGTCAGAGATTACATATAGGGCGAGTCGTATTTTTCACATTCCTGCTTTCGACAAGTGCCGCCTTCCCCGCTACAATTACCGTGATGGCTAGTGACGGATTTTAACGCCACAGAGACGGACGACACCGATGTCGTCCCTACAAAACCGTTAAAATGCGCCCCCATCCTGTAGGGACAAGGCTTGCCTTGCCCGCAAAACAGGCCAAAAACATGAATGAACAATCACTGTACAATGATGCAGAGTCACACCCACATGAGGGATAGGCGCAACGATAAACACTATGATCCACGAGGGGATGCTCTTACAAGACCGTTATGAAGTGCAACAGGCAATCGGCAACGGCGCGATGGGGAGCGTGTATCGCGGCCTTGACCACGCCACCCAAACGATTGTGGCAATTAAAGTCATCCGCGATGAAGTCTCACTAGGGGACGCCACCCTAGTGCGGCGCTTCTTAAAAGAAAGCCGCGTGTTAAGCCAACTCAATCACCCGCACATCGTCAAGGTATTGGCGACCGCGCCCGATGATGCCCCCTTCCCCTATATCATCATGGAATATGTCGGCGGGGCGACGCTGGCCGCGCACATCCAACACAACGGCATCTTGCCTGTCAAGCCCGCCCTGCAAGTGGCCTATGCCATTGCCAGCGCGGTGGCTTACATCCACACCATCCCGATTATCCACAGAGACATTAAGCCGTCTAACATCATGTTCACCGAAAAAGGGTCGCCGCGCTTAATGGATTTCGGCGTGGCCTTCCTTGATTCGGGGACTGCGCTCACCACGCCCGGCTCCGTGTTGGGGACTTTAGCCTACACTGCGCCAGAGGTGATCTACGGGCAAAAGGCCACCGAAAGCGCTGATATTTGGTCATTTGGGGTGACACTTTACCAGATGTTCGCGGGCAAGTTGCCCTTCCCTTCTGCATTGCCGGCCATGCTGATTGCAGACATCCTCTCTAAGCCGATCCCGCCGCTGGAAGACATCCGCCCAGACCTGCCGCCCATTGTGCTAGGCTTGATTTACATGATGCTGCAAAAAGACCCGATCGAGCGGATTGATACGATGGCGCGGGTGAAGGCCACCCTCAAAGAAATAAAGGACTGACAGATCATCATGGGCTTTGGGGGACATGTGCGCGGCGCGCCGAACCGCCGACGAGGATGCCTGCCGCTGATTGGCTGGCTTGGGGTATTAATCAACTTGGCGATCATCGCCTTTACGCTGCGGGATCGAATGTTCCCGACGCTTTCGGCATGGTGGCAACCCGCCGAAGACCCCACCATTGCCGCCTTGACCGCCTTCGAGCGCGGCGACTACACCCGCGCCATTCAAGAATCCAGCGTGGCCTTAAGCCAAGACCCGACCAACGGTAGCGCCACTATGACCCATACGCGCGCGCTGATTTACCGTAGCTATGTAGACTTCCGCTACAGCGCAGACCTCACTGACGCGCTGGCGTTTGCCGCACAACAGGCCGAACGCGCCCCGCAAAGCGCCGACGCACTGGCCGCCTATGCCTTTGCACTTCAGGCCAACGGCGACGGGGCAACCGCCGCGACCGTTGCCAACCGCGCCTTAATGCTTGTCCCTACGCATGTGCTGGCACGGACGGCCTTAGCGCTTGGTTACGCACGGGTGGGGAGCTTTGAAATTGCCCTGCGTGAAAGTCAGGCGGCGCTGGAAGCCGACCCGCAAGCCCCTGAAGCCTTTGATGCCCGCCGCGCCGTTGCCATCAGCACCGCAGATTTAGGCCGCTACAGCGACGCCGGCGACCAACTGCAAACGTTGATCGCCCGCTACGAAGGCAGCCTGCCGCTCTATTTTGAGCGTGCGCTCTATGCGCGCCAAGTTGGGGACGCCGAAGCTGCCGAAAACGCCTATTTTGCCGTCCTCACCCGTGACCCCGACAACATCAAGGCGCGCCTGCGGCTGTGCGAACTTGCCAACGCGCTTGGTCAGCCTGCCAACGCACTCGGCTATTGTGGGGAGGTCACCACGCTGGCGGCTACCTTGCCCGAAGGCTGGTATCAGCTTGGGCGGGCGCATTACTTGCTTGGAGATTTCACCACTGCCCAACAGACGCTTAACCGCTGTTCGTCGTTGCAGGTGCTGCAAGATGTCCCCCCAGAACAGCGCATCTTTGAGTGTTGGTACTTGCAGGGGCAAGCGGCAGAAATTCGCGGGGACTGTAACGCACTGATTGCCACCTACAATCAATTTCAACAGATGGCATCTAACAGTAGCGTGCGTGAAACGTGGGTGTATCCGCCAGAAGGCCCGCCGATGTGCGCCCCTTGAGCAAAAATTTAACGGTTTTATGCTTATCCTACCCCAAAACTGTTCTATAATGTTTGGCGTAATGTACAATGTCTAGGGCATAGGGCAGACAATTCTTACGGACTATGAGATGAATCTGCATCAATGACCGCTTATTTTTGCTGCGCTGGTTACGCCCGTTAGGGAGGCGAATATATCCGCTAGGCATCCCTGTACTGGCCCATACGTTGAACGCTAAACAGGAGTAGGCAAATGCAAATGTTATTGGCTGGCCGAAAAATATTCTACATCGAAGACGACCCTGATAACCGAGAAATCGTAGGGACAACGCTAGAAGCCCATGGGGCAGTTGTGGAATTTGACGAGTGGGCGTTCGCAGAAATCGCCATGAACCGCATACGGCGCTTTCGGCCTGATCTTGTGTTGCTTGACCTGATGTTTTCCACTGGTACAAGTGGCTATGAGGTCTTTGATGCCATCCACCGCAGCCAAACCATGAGCCGTATGCCCGTCATCATTGTCTCGGCTGCTGACGCCAGTATTGAAATCCCGCGGGCGCGGGCGAAGGGGCTAGACGGGTATATCGCCAAGCCGCTGAACGTGACCCGCCTGCCTGAGCAGGTCGCTGAGGTCATTGCGGGCGGCAAACTGTGGATTGGGCCTTAGCCAAACGCACACAGCATCGGTGGCGCCCCTACAGAATCGTTACTATCCGTAGGGGCATGGCGCCCAATGCCCCTACACATATCCCCGTATGCGATTCTATTTCGTCAACCCGTGTTTAATACAATTGCAGCCCTGCATCTAAAGCTGACACGGTGCGCTAAAATGGGTATACTCATACAACTTATTGTAATTAGTCAAAAGGATGTGTTTCACCATGCCACTTCATCATCATTGGGTTGAAGAAAGCGGCATCACAGGCCG
>JBMOFU010000414.1:0-3414 GCA_049318725.1 Phototrophicaceae bacterium
GATGAGGGATGAGGGATGAGGGATGAGGGATGAGTGAAAAGCGACAGGCAGAAGGTTTTGAGGATTTAATTGCTTGGCAAAAGGCCAGATTGCTTACAAAAGCAATTTACCGCATTACAAGTCGAGGGGATTTTGCCAAAGATTTTGGCCTACGAGATCAAATACGGCGCGCTGCTGTTTCCGTGATGTCTAACATCGCAGAAGGTTACGAGCGGGTTAGCCCTGCGGAATACCATCGTTTCTTGTTGATTGCAAAGGCGTCCTGTGCCGAAGTCCGCAGTCAACTTTACATTGCCCTTGATGTTGAATACATCACGCAACATGAATTTGGCGAATTGATGTCTAGTGCTAAAGAAACTGCATCCGTCATCGGGGGATTGGTCAATGCCGTCAAGCGTAGAATCTCATAGGGGATTTTTACTCATCCCTCATCCCTCATCCCTCACCCCTGATGGCCTAAAGATCGCCCATGCCAGCGTCGGGGAAGGTGCGCCTATCTTGCTCTTGCACGGCTGGGGCGCGAATATCGAATTGGTCTGGCCGCTGGCGGAATCGCTTGCCAAGCAGGGTTTTAAGGTCTACGCGCTGGATTTGCCCGGCTTCGGCAACAGCGCGCCCCCCCCAACGGCTTGGACGGTTCACGATTATGCCGCGCTGGTGATCGCATTTATGGATGTGCAGGGGCTAGGTCGGGTATGCTTGTTCGGGCATTCGTTCGGCGGGCGGATCAGCATTTTATTGGGCGCACGCTATGCCGTGCGTTTTTCCAAGATTGTGTTGTGTGACGCCGCAGGCGTGAAGCCGCCGACCCCGTTGCGCCGCGTGATCTTGGGGAAGCTCTACGACACCGCCGCCCGCTGGATCAAGCCGGGCAACCCGCTGTACGGCCTGCTGGAGCGGGTGCGGTTGGCCTATCGTCAACGGGCAGGCAGTAGCGATTACCTGAACGCGGGGGCGCTCACTGAAACGTTTGTCGCCGTCATCGAGGAGGATTTGCTGCCCTTTGCGCCCCAGATTCAGCGCCCGACGCTGTTGATTTGGGGTGAAAACGACCTTGATACGCCGCTGTGGATGGCGCACGCACTCGAAAAAGCGATCCCTGACGCTGGCCTAGTGGTGATGAAGGGTGCAGGGCATTATGCCTACCTTGATGCGCTGGCCGATGTCACCCGTGTGATGACCTACTTCTTCCAAAACGAGAGCTAATGAGTTAACCGCTATGATGAATCTGATCTTGCTCGGCGTCGTTGCGCTGGTCTGGGCGGTGGGCGCGTGCCTGCGCCTGTACCGCCAAATGCGCTTCTTCCAGATTGAGGAATACAAAAACCTGCGCTACCTGCGCTGGTGGCTTGCTCAACGCGCCCGTTGGCTGCCCATGCGCGGGACGGTGGCGGGCATCGCGGGCTTGATTGTGGCGGCGGTGGTTGGCGATACTGTGTGGGTGACGGCGGCCATTCTATTGATTGCCGCTGCGGTAGGCGCGTATCCAGAGCCGTTGGGCGAAGTTAAGAAGGCATTCGTCGCTACCCCCCGCGCACGGCGCATCATCGGCACTGGATTTGTGTTGATTGTTGGCTTGAACGTGCTCGCTGTGTGGGGACTTTACAACTCAGGTATCTCGTCCGATTGGGCGCTGTGGATCGTTGCGGCCAGCGGGTTTGCGCTGTGGTGGCTTGTCCCGCCCCTGTTGGTCGTCGCCAACGGGATCATGGCTCCGGTAGAGGCGTTCGTGCGCTGGCGCTTTTACCGCATGGCACAGGCCAAATTGCGTGCGGTCAAGCCAGTGGTGATCGGCATCACAGGCAGTTATGGCAAGACCAGCACCAAAACGTATCTGGCGCACTTGCTCAACGGGCGTTACCGCGCCTTCCCCACGCCGAAAAGCTGGAATACGCTGATGGGCGTCTGCCGTGCGATCAATAACGACATGGCACGCGATGCCGAATACTTCATCTGCGAGATGGGCGCGTATGTGCGCGGCGAAATTCAGGGGATTTCTAGGCTCACACACCCGACGATAGGCATCATCACCGAAATTGGCCCCCAACACCTAGAGCGCTTCGGCTCGCTAGAAAATATCGCCATTGCCAAGTACGAACTGATTAAAGCCCTGCCCGCCGATGGCGTGGCAGTGTTCAACTGGGATAACCCCCACCTGCGCGAGATGATCGGGCGCGGGCATCCCCAGACGATTTTGACGGTCAGCCGCAGTGAGGACGCCAGCACCTTTACGGCACAACATCCGCGCTTTGTCGCCAGCGCGGTACAAGAAACCCTTGAAGGCTTGGCCTTCACCGTCACAGACCGCCAAAGCGGGCAAAACGCCGATTTCGCCTGCGGGCTGTACGGCATCCACAACGTGAATAACCTCTTGATTGCGGTGGCGGTGTGCGTGCAATCGGGCATGAGCTTAAACGAGCTTGCCATCAGAATCCGCACGCTACAACCCGCCGAAAGCCGCCTTGTGCGGAGCGTCCAGCCCAACGGCCTGACGATTATCAACGACGCCTACAGCGCCAACCCCGTCGGTGCGGTGGGGGCGTTGCGCGTGTTGGGGCTACATACGGGCGGGCGGCGCTTGCTCATCACGCCCGGCATGATCGAACTGGGCGAATTACATGCAGTTGAAAATCGCAAATTGGGGCAAATTGCGGCACAATACGCCACCGATGTGATTCTGGTCGGCGCGGCACAAACCCGCCCGATTTATGAAGGCTTACAAGCGGCGGGTTTCCCGCCAGACCGTTTACAAGTGATGGAAACCGTGAGCGAGGCAATTGCGTGGTATCAGGCAGAACTCAAGGGCGGCGATACGGTCTTGTTCCTGAATGATTTACCCGACACCTACAATAGCCTTGCAACCCCGCAGAGGAGTAAATAAAAACCGATGGCTGGAAACCGCAAACCGACCCTTGCCGTGATTTTTGGCGGACGCAGTGTAGAACATGATGTCTCTATTGTCACAGGGCATCAAGTCATGCGCGCTGTCAATTACGACAAGTTTGATGTTGTGCCGCTTTACATTGACCGCGACGGACGCTGGTTCACTGGCGCGCCGTTGATGAACCTCAAGAACTATCAGAACAAAGTCACCGAGTTGATGGGCGTGCAAGAAGTTGCGCTGTCCCCCAGTACGCAACATCGCGGGATCATCGTCAACCCCGGCAGCGGATTCTTGCAAAAGAGCCGCATTATTGAACTGGATGTGGTCTTCCCGACCGTTCACGGCTCACATGGCGAAGACGGCACGCTACAAGGGCTGTTTGAACTGGCCGACTTGCCGTATGTCGGCTGTGGGGTATTGGCGTCGGCCATTGCCAACGACAAGATCATGACCAAAGTTGTGCTGAAGCAGTATCAAATCCCCGTGATTGACGCGGTGAGCTTCAGCCGTGAGGAATGGCAACTGGGCGA
>JBMOFU010000415.1:0-3401 GCA_049318725.1 Phototrophicaceae bacterium
GAACACCCATTCCGCAGCCCTAACCCATAGCGCAGCCATGCAAATCAATGTGTAGGGGCATGGTGTGCCATGCCCCGCGTGCCATGCCCCCACGAACGATACCGAATCTGTAGGGGCGAGACCCGTCTCGCCCGCCGACCTTCAAATACCCACACGTATATTAATCGGTGTGGAATACCTCTTTGAGCGTCTTCCACCATTCATCGGCCTCACGATCCTCTACCGGATTCTGCATCGGTTTGCACACCGCCCACCAGCGCTGGGTAGTTTCATCAGCCCCCATTTTCGCCATATCGGCCTCAAAATCATCCCCGTGATATTCCATGTAGGCAAACAACAGGTTGTTGTAGCGGTAAATAGAATAATTCCGGAGGTTACATTCCTCAATCATCTTTAAGACACCCGGCCACACCTCTGCATGGAGTTTTTCATAGGCTTCAATATCTTCTGGCTTAATACCGATCACTTGACCAAAGCGGCGCATGTTCAAAAAACCCTTTCGTGTCTATTCTGCTGCTGGAGTGGGCGATTGCTGAAAATTTTCTGGGTGGCGGTACTTCACGGTTTGCAGGTGTTCACAGTAAAGCGCCAACACCCCTTCATTTTTGTAAACCTCATAGCTCACCGTGACCAACCCCATTTCAGCGTATTTCGGGGTTTTGCTCAGGTGTGTCCGCACGGTGTAGATCGTCTCGCCAATGAACACCGGTTTGATAAACCGTAGGCGGTCATAGCCATAGCTAAAGGTATGGATGTTGTTGTGAGCCATCAGCCCCAACCCCACACTGAACACCATCGCCCCGGCCACCAACCGCTTGCCAAACAGACCTTCCTCACGGGCGAAAATCTCATCCGCCACATACGGATGCATGTCCATCACTAAGGCATTAAACTGCATACACTCCCCCTCAGAGAGGGTGCGCCGTATCGAACGGATTTTTGCCCCAACCTCAAATTCTTCGTACATCCATGTTTCAGTATTAAAGACCGGCAGTTGAGCATGTAGCGCTAAAGGGGTATTTTCAGGCATGGGGATTAAACCTTTTCTGGCGGAGTGATGCCTAATTCAGTCAAAATACGGGTGGTGTCTTCCCCGATGCGCGGCGCACCTTTGCTGCTTTTGAGCCGTTCACCATCAATGCGAATCGGGCAACGCAACGTCTCTAAAGTCACCGTTTCACTGCGGCGCACTTCTTGGAGCATGTCCAGCACCTTAAAGCCCTCATGCTGCAAAAGCCTGTCCCAAGACAGCACATCCGCACACCAAATATCTTGCGGCTCTAAAATTGCCAGCCAATACGCTGTCGGTTGCCCTTTAAGATGCTCCACTAAAATCTGTTTGATCTCATCACGCTGCGTGAACCATGTTTTAGCGTCTGGATATTGCAACAGCGCGTCACAGCCCAACAGTTCCCCAAGGCGCGGGATTGAACCCATTGCCAACGCAAGGTAGCCATTGGCTGTGCTGTAGATGCCATACGGGGCAGAAAGATAAGCGTGCGCGTTGTTGATTGCGCTACGGTGGGGCAATTTGCCGCCATCATTCAAGTGAGTGGTCAACACCTCAAACTGGAAGTCTAAAATAGACTCTAGCAAGCTCACTTGCACAAACCCGCCTTGCCCCGTGATGCCCCGCCGAATAAGGCAGGCCAAAACCCCTTGGACAAGATGCGCCCCGGTATACAGGTCTACCACCGCCAAACCGAACGGCGTCGGGGGGCGGTCTGCATCACCGTTGAGCCATACCAACCCAGAGATGGATTGCAATAACAAATCTTGGCCGGGCTTGTTGACCCACGGGCCTTCATTGCCATACCCGCTGATTTCCCCATACACAATGCGCGGGTTGATCTGTTTCACGCTGTCGTAATCTAACCCCATGCGCGCCATCACACCGGGGCGAAAGTTTTGGATCATCACATCGGCCTGTGCGATCAGCTGGCGCACTTGCTCAAGGTCTACCGGGTCTTTGAGGTTGGCCGCGAAGCTCTCTTTGTTGCGGTTGATGGAGTGGAACAGGGTGCTTTCGCCATCCAACTCAAGTTCAGAGATGTACAACTGGCGGCACAAGTCACCGCCGTCAGGACGTTCAACTTTAATCACCCGTGCGCCAAGGTCAGCCATGCGTAATGCCGCCGACGGGCCAGACAAAAATATGCTGAAGTCTAGCACTAATAATCCCTCAAGGGGGCGCATCATACAAAAAATCCCTTCTTGTGACACTGATTTTTACTAAGGTGTTTTTGTTTGCAAAATATCTTTTCATATGTAAAATATAACCGCAAAAGTCAGCTTCTGTCAAATAGATTTTGGAGACCCTCAAATGTCATTAAGAATAGATACACATCAACATTTATGGAACCTTGAGCAAGTCGCTTACCCGTGGTTAATCCCCGCCTATGGGCCATTGTATCGCACCTATGAAGCGCCAGAGCTAGAGCCGCAATTGCACCAAAGCGGCATTGATAAAACCGTGTTGGTGCAGGCCATGGACTCTTACGCCGATACTGACGCCATGTTAGCGGTGGCCGCCCAATTCGATTGGGTGGCAGGCGTAGTCGGTTGGGTTCCGCTGCATGACCCGGCAGAAGCCGCCCGCAAACTAGAGGAATACACCGCCAACCCCTATTTTAAGGGAATGCGCCACCTCATCCATGAAGAAAAAAACCCAGATTGGCTGCTCCAAAAGCAAGTCATTGAAGGCTTAACGCTCCTAGCAGAACGCGGCCTGCCCTTTGATGTAGTGGCCGTGTTCCCGAACCAACTCAAACACGTCCCCACCCTTGCCGAAAAAGTCCCAAACCTCAAAATGGTGATTGACCACCTAGCCAAGCCGCCGCTCCAGCCACAAGACCGCAAGGTATGGCACGAGCAATTGGCCGCCGCCGCCCAAAGTCCCAATGTCTATGCCAAGATTTCAGGCTTAAACACCGTCACGCCAGACTTTGCCAACTGGACGGTAGCAGACATCCAACCCATGATTGATGTAGCACTCACCTTATTCGGTGCAGACCGTTTGATGTTCGGCAGTGATTGGCCGGTAGCTGTCTTGGCTGGCGATTACGCCAAAGTAGTGAGCGAAACTGAAAAAGCACTGGCCGGGCTGTCTGAAGCCGACCAAGCCGCCATTTGGGGGAATACCGCCCAGTCCTTTTACAAGCTTGCCGTCTAACGGGGAACACCGCTAGGACAATCGCGTTCTCCAAAAATGTGTGATTTTAGGGTAGGGGCGCAATATATTGCGCCCCTACGGAATTATGAATGCCCCCTCTAGGGGCGAGACATGTCTCGCCCGCCCTTCTCCCTTTCCCCTGTGGGCTTGCCAAGTCCAGATGCCAGTTACCGCGGGTTGAAGTTTGGGCAGGCAGTGCAAATTTACTTCGATAGCGATTCGGTGTTGG
>JBMOFU010000416.1:0-3398 GCA_049318725.1 Phototrophicaceae bacterium
GCCTATGTAGTGGGTGCGCCTGTAGTCACAGGCGTGAACTTAACTGGCGGCGATATTGTCACTAACCCAACCGTAACAGCCACTGGGCAAGTTATTGTCTTTGGTTGGACAGGCGTCAGCATTGCCCGCCCAACCAGCGGTGTCAAGGGCTTCGACCTCACTTATCAAGCAGTGGTTAGACCTAAAGAGAGCGGCGGTTTGGCAGGTACGTATACCAATAATCTGGTGTTTGATCCAGCTGGCACCGTTTTAGAGCTAGGCTGCCCCGGCGCAGCCGCACTAACCGATACCTGTGCCACCGCTGCAAACTTTGTGGTGCGGGAAGTCGCCAGCATCAATTCCTATAAATGGGTGCAAAGTGACTTCGTACCGACCAACCATATCCGGCCAGATATTGCCTCTTACACCACTAGCTTTATCCCCAATGGGGCATTTGACTGCACGTCACCGATTAGCGGTGAGCAAGTGCTTCGTAACAGCTTACTCGCTACCTATGTTCCCGCGGGAACAGCCACCACACCAGACTATTCCCGTAACCCATGCGCGGCACAGGGCAACCCCGGTGAAACGTTTGAGTATCTGATCGAAATCATCAACCAAGGCAACGTTGATCTGGGTCAACTGGCTTTGTACGACATTCTGCCGTACATCGGTGACACAGGCGTGTCACAGGCCGCCAGCGGTCAAAGCCGTTCCAGCGAATTTGTGGTGTTGATGAACCCCGCCAATGCTAACCCTGTAACGGTGACCGGGAGTGCTGGTACTGCCTTCACGGTACAATACAACTCTTCAACGAATCCGTGCCGTAATGAGATGAACAACGGGCTAGTCCCCACTACTACATATCCGGGGGGAGCCTGTAACAATACTTGGAGCAGCACTTCAACGGCGGTGACGCGCTCATTCCGGGTGATTCAAACCGCAGGGCTAACCGCGCCTGCCCAAAGCATCACTATCACTGTGGACGCTTACATCCCCACCCACGCCAACTTAACCGCTTTGGGCTTGAGTAGTGAAGCAGACCGTGCGCTGGTCGGTGAAGTGGCTTGGAACACCTATGCCTATCGCTTTTATAGCCAAAGCACAGGCCGTTGGCTGTTGGCCGCTGAACCGCGCAAGGTGGGCATTCGCATTCCAGAGCGGTTGAGTGTCGGCAACCGTGTGTGGATTGACGACGGCGGTAACCCGGGTGTGAACAATAATCTGGCGAATAACCGTGTACGCAACTCCCCAGATGAAGATGGGCGTGGGGTCGCCAACGTGACCGTCCAACTCTATCGTTGGGATGGAACCGGGGCGCTACCGTCGCTAACGGGCGGTAGCATCCCCGCTAATGTGAATTTGGTTGCACAGACGATGACAGATGCCAACGGTTACTATCTGTTTGAAACCGATCAACGTGCGGCGGGGCTGGACGTTGATGGCGCAGGGCCGGGGACTGCGGTGACGGCAGCAACCGCATATGACTGGCTGGATACCAACGGGGTTGCTACCAGCGTGGAATCCCTTTATAGCCTGCGCCCTGATAACTACTTTGTCTTCATCCCGGCCAGTAATTTTGATGCGTCAGGTGACCCGCTTTACGGCTATGTGAGCAGTGAGGGTGTGACTGACGATGCCAGCCCCATTCGCGACACGGCAGACAACCGCGATACTGGCGTTGACACCGGGCTAGGTTCAACCGCCACAGAGCCAGCACCCCATATCAATGGCGTTAATGGCGGTTGGTTTACGCTGCAATACCCAGATGTTCCGCTGACGACCACGAATAATAGCCGTTTGCCGTTGAATGAATCCAACTTGAATACTACAGGCGCCTATGGCCCCTATGGGCGTGGCAATTACTTCCAGCGTGACGGTTACAGCGACCTGACGCGCGATTTTGGCTTTGTGCGTACCATGACCATCGGTAACCGCGTGTGGTACGACACCGGCACAGCCACCGGGTATGGGCAAGGCACTGGAAGCAATAACGGCCTTTTTGACGGTCCTGAAATTGGCGCTGCCGGGGTGACGGTGCGGTTGTACCGTGTGCAACAGGAAGAAACTGCACCAAACTCTGACATTTTTGTGCCAAAGTACGATCTTGACGGTGTTACTCCACAGATTCAAAACGGTTACTTCACTGGGGCGAATGTGGTTGACCCAACCTATGCCCCAGTGACCGCCAGTGCCGACTACCTAGAAACGACCACCGATGCCAACGGCTACTATCAGTTTGAGGGCTTGTTGCCCGGCAACTATGTCGTTTACCTGCCGCCGAGCAACTTCACCTTTGCCAGCAGCATCACGGGTGATGCCCCGTTAGCGACGTATGCCAACAGCACGGGCAATTCGGTTGCTGATGCGATCTTCAACGCAGGGGGGACTCAAGTCATCTCCGCTGAAGGATTAACGGGTAGCTTTGGCAATGGCGACGACAACCGCGATAAAGGCATTGAAAACGACTTCCTCCAACAGGCGGGCAATGGGATTTACAGCCAAGTGATACACTTGCGCCCGTTTGTCGGCCAAACGATTACAGAAACTGACTTGGGTGCACGTTCACACGGCAATAGTGTGATTAACCTGAACAGCAACCTCACGGCAGACTTCGGCTTCTACCAACCGCCGATGAGCCTCGGTAATCGCGTGTGGCGGGACTATAACAACAACGGCATTCAAGATGCTGGTGAACCCGGTATTTCGGGCGTTAGCGTAGAACTCTACTACGACGAAAACAGCGATGGCATCCCAGACAACGGCGGTGGACTCGGTGCTACGGCGAATGCCGCGGTGACTGCGGCCACCAATGCAACGCTTACCGCACCGGGAACCGTTGTTGCTACCACAAGTACGGATGCCGACGGTTACTATCGCTTTGATAACCTGCGTCCGGGGCGCTATGTGGTGCGGGTTGCGCCATCCAACTTTGCAGATGTCAACGGTCGCGCACTGCGTCACTTGACCAATAGTGTGCCAGACTTCGCTATCGAAAACACCGATATGAACGACAACGGGCGCACCCCGGCCACCGTTGACCTGTATACCACACAGGGGGTCTACAGCAATACCGTTACCTTGATCCCGCGCAGTGAGCCGAACGACACGGGCGGCGGCACATCCAACGCAGTAGCGGGGGAAGAACGTGACGACGGGGTAGATACCGCTCCTAATGGCGTTATAGGCACAAATCCGCGTGGGCAGGGGACAGACCCGAATGCTGACCGTAATACTGACCTGACGGTAGACTTCGGTTTCTACCGCCCGTCGAGCATCGGTAATCGCGTGTGGATTGACGATGGTCGCGGCGGGGCTGCCGCTATTGCAGATGGCAGCGACGCCGAATTGAACGACGGGGTGCAAAACGGTAGCGTGGCTGGCACGGAAGGTGCGGCGGGCATCGCGGGTGTGACGTT
>JBMOFU010000417.1:0-3390 GCA_049318725.1 Phototrophicaceae bacterium
ACGAGTAAAAGCAGTAAGGACAGTAACGAGTAAAAGCAGTAAGGACAGTAACGAGTAAAAACAGTGATGTGTAGTTACTCGTTCCTGTAGTTCCTCATCACTCATTACTGTAGTTCCTCATCACTCGTTACTGTAGCTACTCATTACTGTAGTTACTCGTCACTGTTTTTACTGTAGTTTCCCGACTCCCCTATCCCGCCACTTGCGCTTTTGCCCAAGATAGGGTATCTATATACCGTAAAACAACTGTGGAAGTATGGTGAAGGAACGTGCAGATGCAACCTGAAGAGTTTGTTTACCAGATCAACCGCCTAACCAACCATCAATGGCGGCTTTTAGAAGTGCTGATTAAGGCCAACAACGGGTGGGTTTCGCGCAGGCAAATCGCCAAGGGAATAGACAAACGCCGTCTGATTCCATATGACATTAGCTGCCTACAGGCGCTTCATGAAGGGCAATTGATAGACATTGAACACATTCAGGACGACACTCCAATTGGGTATCAGGTCGTGTATCGGATTAGCCAGCAAGCGCTGGTTGCCATTGAGCAACTGAACCAGTTGCGCCAAGAAACGGGTATTCCTTGGGCAACCCATCAATAGGGCTATGGAGGGGAGTTGAACTGTATGAAGACGATTACGCTATTGAATGAAAAGGGTGGGGTGGGCAAAACCACACTTGCGACGCACATCGCCGCAGGGATGGCACGACAGGGCAAGCGCGTCGTCTTGGTAGATACCGATGCACAAGGCCACGCGACGCTTGCCTTTGGGCTATCCAAAGACCCGGGGCTGTATCAGATTATGGTGCGGAATGCCCGCTGGAATGATGTGCTAAAGGGCGCTTCACCAGAGCTATATTCCCTGCCAGAAGACCCGGTTGGCGCGCTGTTTGTGTTGCCGTCTAACATCGAAACGCGCGGAATCCCGCTCATGATTGAAGATGTAACCTTGTTCCGCAACCGCTTGGAAGAACTGTCTAATCACATTGACATGGTCATCATTGACACCGCGCCCACGCCTTCGATGTTGCACGCCAGCGTTTACCTTGCCACCGACTATGTGATCTACCCAACCAAGTGCGAATTTTGGTCGTTCGATGGGCTGGTCGAATCGCTGTCGCGTCGTGAAAAGATCACCGAACAGAAAGAAAGTTTGGGCATGGGCGCAATGCAAACGTTGGGCATTATTCCAACGATGTATCGCGGCAATACAGTTGAGCATACAGAAAATCTAAAAGAGTTGAAGCAACGCTTTGGGTCGCTGGTATGGGAACCGATTTCCACCCGTACCCAATGGACAGAAGCCTCACGCTTGATGCAAACCGTCTGGATGATGGAACCAGATGGCGGGGCAGCACGGGAGATGAATCGTATTCTGCGCCGAATCAACGAGGTGGTTTATGGCGAGCAAGCGAGACAGTAGGCAACGCTCTGAGCATTCTGCAATTCCAGAGCCGACAGCCCGTGAAGCGCCAACGTTTGACGTGTTTAGCAGTGAGGCAGACCGTCCCGCAACCGGGACGCGCGCTGCCTCGCAGATGTACGACCAAGCGCTTTATGGCAAGTTGCTCCCCTCTGCGGCAGAGCTAGAATCTGAAAACGAAACGCTCAAGGCAGAAATTGACGAACTACAAAAGAAGCTAGAAGACCTTGAAACCGGCCTCGTGATTGAGCGTTACAACGGGGGGGTCGTGTTGGGGGGCAAGTTCTACATTACCCCACGCGGCATCCATATGGAAGAAACCGTCACCGAAGACGAATATTGGCTGCTGTGGGAAATCATCAAGGCGTTTGATGACGCCATCCAGTGGATGATTGGCGATGCAATGGTCTACGGCACGCTGAAATTCCAAAAGACCTATAAGGATGTCGAAAGCCAAGTGGGGCGCTACACTGCGGATTATCTGAAACAGATTGCCCATGTTGCCCGCCAAGTGCCGCCGCCGATCCGTAGCTACAAACTGGGATTTGCGCTTCATCGGGCGGTCGCGCTGGACTACTTGAGCGAAGACCAAAAGCGCAACTACCTTGAACTGGCCGAACGCAACAAGTGGTCAGAGTCTCGGTTGAAGCAAGAAATCAGCGGGCAACTTGCGCCGTCTAAGCAACCGGCGTGGCGCAAAACCCTTGACCGCATCGAAACCAACTACTTCACCAAAGGGCGCTGGAAGAAACTCCAGAGCGATACCCGCCAAGAAATTCTTCACCGCCTAGAGCGATTGGTGTCACAATTACGATCATGGGACGAAGACGCCGAATAAACCCACGCCCAACATTGGGCAACCCTCACCGATAAAAAACAGCGGCGCGCATTAGCCACCGCTGTTTTTTATTGCCGCGTTACTGTGCAGTAACGCCCCAAAATCTGCCGCGTTACTGTGCAGTAACGCCCAAAATTCCCCGTGATTGTGTTGATAAAAAAACGCGAAAAACGCAATTTTCCGTGCAAGAAAATTGCATATTTTCAGGGTACACTTGTACGCTAACTCAATAGCAAGCCCAACACGGGGCGATTGTCAAAAACGTGACCCGTAGCCCATGATTCGCGTAAATTCACAAATTCACATTTTAGGGGTCGGGAACCCAGTCGTAGCGCGGGTCGGGGAATTTTAGGGGATAGAGCGAGCATCCCCCAAAATTCAGGCCTGTTGCTGTGCTTTTTTGGCGCTTGACCGCAAGTAAACCACCACAAATCCGGCTGGATTTTCGATGCCGTGCCGCGCCTTAAGTACCCGAATCGCCTGCATGACCAGCCCCGTTCCGTAGCGGTTGACCAGTTCAACAGCCTTCGGCTTTGCCATCGCATGATCGGGGGCAAGGCTGCGAACTGCTTCCATAAGCAGGGTAACGACCTGTTCTGGACGTTGTTCATTGGTTGCCGCTTGCCCTTGCTGAATGTGTTTCATCACAAAGCCAGCGGGATTCGTGACGTTAGGCGTTTCGCGCAGGGCGGCAATCGCTTGCTGGATCACAACACGGCCATAGTCACGGACGAGGTGAATCACCTTTTGCCAGCGCATTTTACGGGCAGGTTGGCGCGACGCCACCGCAACATAGAGCATCTCGGCTGCGAGCAGTTCATCTTCAGTTAGCCCAAATTGCCCCGCCGATCCGTAGCGCGCCCGTAGTAGGCTGACGACAAACGCAGCGGGATTCGTCACGGCATCCCCACGCGCCACCAATGTATCGGCCACATCTTCTACGGCGTATTGCCCATATTCGCGCACCAGCGTGATTGCCCGTACGTGGGAAAGTTGACCCTGTGCCAGAGCATATAAGCGATCTGCAATAGCCTGTTGAGAAGGCGTGAGTGCAGTTACAACAACGGGGACAGCTAAAGCAGACGGTGACTGAACTGGCGTAGCCGCAATATCCGCTATCGGCAACGG
>JBMOFU010000418.1:0-3365 GCA_049318725.1 Phototrophicaceae bacterium
GCAGGCCGCCCCGCTGTACGTGCTAAAGCCGATTGGCGCGGTGGAGTTGCTCTAAGCCAAAGCGGAGGCAAAATTTCAAGATGCCACTTGGATTTGAAAAGGCCGTTTTATCAGATTCGGGTAAAGTACCCGATAAAAACGGTCTAACACGCGCAGGCAGAGCATTACAAAAGCACATTGATGGGCCGCGCGGCTTGGTCTGGGAATCGCTTATGATGAAGATCACAAAATATCCACCGCCAACCAAGATGGAAGAACGTAATCGAGTAGGGCAACAAGTGCTAGACTATATTGTGTATCATGCGGAATCACGCTGGTCTACTGGCTACTCAAAGGGGCTTGGGGTGAAAACGATTGTGGCACGTTTGACAATAGATACTGCGGTTGATCCAATTGGCGTGCAATGGGATCAACAAAACGGCTCATTGATTGGGTTTCTCGATTAAGGATTTTATCTAATGGATAACACAAAGCTCAATTTTGGTCGAGAAAGCGTCGTTGGCGAAAACAGTATCCAATCGCTAATCCTCACCGCCTACCTTGACCCAGATCAACAGCAAGAACTGTTGACAACCTTTTGCCGCAATGGGGAATGGCTGGTGGTTATTCCGAGTGAAAGCGGGCGTGTGGAACTGACAAGCGCTCAATTTGCCGAAATCTTCCACCAATTCAATCTGTTTATGATTCAACAAAACAGGTCATTGTTGCAGGCAGATCAAGCCCTTAACCAAGCTGGGGATTAAGGTAAAGTGATGACCCTTCCCCCCATCAACGACCATTCGCTGCTTATGCCTGACGCAGACATGCCTACCCGCGCTGATGCCGTCCGCAATCGTGACCGCTTATTGCGGACGGCGGCCACCCTCTTTGCCCAACAGGGGGTTGCGGTAGTTTCGATGAACGCCATTGCCGAAGCCGCCGGGGTGGGCAAGGGGACGCTCTACCGCCACTTCACCAACAAAAGCGACCTGTGCCACGCCCTGCTTGAAGAAGATATGTCTGCGTTACAGGCACAGGTGCTGACCCTGCTCCGTGAACAGCCCGACGCACGCCTTGCTTTATTGGCCTTTGTCGAACTGGTGTTGGCCTTTGTTTGGCGCAACGAAGCGCTGCTTGCCATTGAAGATTCCACGCAAGCGCCCATGCTCAATCATCCAGCGCACATTTGGTGGCGGCAAACGCTTTTCGGCCTATTGGGGCGCTTGGGCGTAGACACTGCCCGCCAATACCTTGCCGACAGCCTGTATGTGATGTTAGATGTGCGCGTGTTGCGCTTTCAACACCATGTACTCGGCTACTCTACGGAAACCATTCAAGCGGGGATGCAACGGCTGATTGAACACCTCCTCACCCCACCGACGGGCGCGGCGTCCTAGATGGAAAGCGCCACAATGACGCCAATCAAGCAGCCAAACACCAAGAACAACACCAAACCAATCAGACTAGGGCCAATGATAATCGCAGAAAGCGCACGGTAGTGGCTGATATTGTGGGCGCGCGCCATCATGCGCGTTTCGCGCACCAGTGTGACGATGCCGTTAATCACGGTGACAATCACTATCACTACACCAATCGCTATCGCGCCCTGAGTGCTTCCAGCAATGTTACGCTCAAGTTGGGTTGCTTCTACTGAACCGACAAAGTATTGCGCGTAAGCGTCGCGGAACAGAATAATCAATAGCAACTGAGCGACATACAACACGCCAAAATTGGCCGTTTGTGCTTGGAATAACATGCTTTGCGTGAGCGACATCGGCCCTTTTTGGGGATAACGGATGACCCAATGCACGGCGGCGTTGGTTAAGATAAAGGCGATAGATCCACCCCCTGCAGCCAGTAAGCTGAGGAAGACCGCCGCCCACATATCACTGCTAAAGTTGCTCGCCGGCGTGCTAAACAGCGTGGCGCGGTATAACAAGGATTGTGCAAAGGTTTCTTCGCTCACCGACCAAGACAGCCATTGCACCAACGTCTGCCCCACGATTGCCACTAGCAAAAACCGCCAAAAATCGCGCCTAGCGTCTTTACCCGACCACACATAACGCTCTAGGCCCCGTTCTTCTTGCAAGCCCAAAGCCTCAATCATCGTGTGTAGCTCATTGGGATACTTCATCCGCCGCAGGCTGCGCGCCCCATCATTGCCCGTGATCGCTTCGGCCAGTTGAATGGCTGGCGCGTACTCCAAAATGCTGTCATCCTTGCGGACGGCCTCAATTAGGCGCGTAAACCCCTCGACGGCGCTACCCCGCTCATACAGGTCTACGGCTTGGTCGGCCATCCATTTGGCCTCTAGCATGACCCTCTCGCTATTGCGCTTGCTCTTTGTGGCTTGCGAACTCATGTTTTCCCCTATTATGGCTAGACACAGCAGATATTAACTGATTTTCAGCGGTGAGGCAAATATCAAACCCGTTATGGGTGCATTCGCAACCAGAGTAGGGGCGCTGCGCGCTACGCCCCATAGCTGTCAAAAGTTAAGACTCATATTGGATGTTGTGGTTTGGCGGCTGGTTTACCCCTATCCCCAACCCTTTCCCCGTCGGGAGAAAGGGAGCAAACCCAGTCCCTCTCCCGCAGGGGGAGGGATTTAGGGAGGGGTGAGCGGTACAGACAACGACCATGAGAATCCAGTTTTTACAGGCATGGGGCGTAGCGCGCTACGCCCCTACAATCAATGGCCTCTGTAGGGATGACCCACCGGGGCGTCCGCCGTTGAAGTTCAGCGTTAAGTGAATAGATACGTAGGGGCATGATATATCATGCCCCTACTAAATCGTTACTATTCATCCTTGCGCCCCCGCATAAATTGCCATCAGCATTTCGTAGTTGCGCGCCATCGTGTAGCGTGCCTCATATGCCGCCCGCCCCGCCGCCCCCATTGGGCTGATCTGCGCGGGACGATCCCACAACCAGCGTACCTGTTCGGCTAAGGATTGCGCGTCATTCGGGATGAAGTGCTTGCCCGTGATCCCATCTTCGACCAGTTCGGCGGGCGCGCCATGCCCGGCGGCGATCACCGGCGTACCAATCGCAAACGCCTCAATGATCGAAAGGCCAAACGTCTCATAGCACGACGACGGCACGACCAGCGCATACGCCCCGCGTAGCGCGTCATACACGCCCTCTCGCGGCACGCGCCCACATAATTCTATCGGCAGGTCGGGGTAGGCGGCCAACATCGCTTGTGCATCAGCCATCAGTGGCCCGTCACCGATAATCTTCAGCGGGATGTCTGGCAGATGCTTCCACGCTTCGAGCAGCACATGCGCGCCTTTTTCTGGAGACAAGCGCCCGACAAACAACAGATAGCGCCCGCGTGGGCTAGGATCATAGCCGGGGTCATTGGCAAGGAAGTGCGGCTTGAC
>JBMOFU010000419.1:0-3354 GCA_049318725.1 Phototrophicaceae bacterium
AATTATTCAGTGTAGCCGACGGTCGCGGTGATGCGGCCTTCAAGCTCTGGGGCAACGGGGCCGTTGGCGGCGATGTAATCGGCCAAGACTTGATCCAGCGGCTTGCCAAAGTCGTAGAAGCTGATGGCGTTTTCAGCGAACATCACGTAGCCATCGCCACCACGACGCATGAAGTCGTTGGTCACAACAGTGTAGACGGCTTCGGGGTCAAGCGCAGAGCCATCTTCCAACGTTACCGAAACAATGCGGCTGCCTACTTCTTGGGTGGGGTCAAAGGTGTAGGCAATCCCGCTCACTTGTGGGAAGCGGCCAGCAGCGCCGTCACGGGCAATCACGTCTTCAGGGGTGACGGTGATGCTCGAAACGCCCAATTCCAAAGCGGCGATTACATCTGCGCCGCGCAGCTCTACGATGGCAAGCAAGTTACCGAACGGCAACACAGTCAAAACTTCACCAAGCGTGACTTCGCCTTCGTCAATGTCGGCACGGATGCCGCCGCCGTTGGTGATGGCAATCTGGGCGCCGCTTTCGTTGCGCATGGCGTCGGTAATCAAGTTACCCAAGTTACATTCTTCCACGCGGCACACCCGACGATCCCCTACGAGGGCAACGCTGGAATCCCCCACGCGGCGGGTACGGATTTCTTCTAGCGGGACAGCCAACTCTTGTACCAGTGCGTCCATTTCAGCGTCGGGGGTGATGTATTGGCTCAAGAAGATGCTGTCCCCGTTCCAGTCGGCCAATACGCCGTCAGCGTCGAACTCTACATCCAAGCGGCCAAGATAATCGGCAGTGGAGCCTTCTTGTACGATCAGGAGCGGTTCGCCAGCGCTGGATTCCAGTTCTAAGGGGTATTCGACGGTGGCGCTAGCGCTTTGGTTGCCGAACAGCGTGTGGCTGTGGCCGCCAACGATCACATCAACGCCTGTCACCGCTTCAGCAAGGGCGATGTCTGCATCAATCCCGATGTGGCTGACCACGATGATCTTGTTCACGCCAGCTTCGGTGAGCGCGTTCACTTGGTCTTGGACGACGCCTGCAAGGTCATCGGAGAAGATGATGCCTTCGCCGGGGGAGGAGATTTCTGGGGTTTCTGGCGTAACAAGGCCGATCACGCCCACTTGCTGGCCGCCGACTTCCAACACGACCGACGGTTGAATCAACCCTTCAAGAATGGTGCCGTCAACGGTGATGTTGGCGGTGGTCACGGGGAATTCCAAGCCTTCGATGAACGCCTTCAACACGTCGTCGCCGTTGTCAAACTCGTGATTGCCGAGCGTCATGGCGTCGTAGCCGAGCAAGTTCATGATCTGCACGTTATCTTGGCCGAGGTACAAGGTGTGGAACAGCGTACCGGTGAAGCGGTCGCCAGCGTCTAGGAAAATGTTGTTGCCGCCTTCTGCGCGGATTTGTTCAACAACGGCACGCATGATCGCTTGGCCGCCGTTGCCGTCACTATTGGGTTCATGACCGGCGTGAACGTCGTTGGTGTGCATAATGGTGAGGGCAAACGTTTCTTCATCCTGTGCGCCCACGAGGGCAGCCACGGACGCCAACAGAACTGCAACAATCAAGAGCAATTTACGCATAGCTTTAGAATATTCCCCTACATGCTGTAGATAGGTTTACGGACGGTATGTAATATCGCTTGAAATGGTTAAGCGACTGTAAAGCGAGCATCAAGCGCCCATTGACAAGGGGTTAGGGGTTGGAATAAAGGCCATGATTACGCACCGGGCTTGTGAGCGCTCCCCATCACCACCTGCCCTGTTTGCCCGTTAATCAGCGCCGTGCGGAGTTCGCCGTCTTCCTCCGTGAGCGTCACAATCCAGACGGGCATCAACAGCAACCGTAATTCCATGTGGTCAATTTGGGTGGCAATCGTGCGCCGCACGTTGGGGTTTAGGTTGCGATGTTTGGCAAGCATCGCCTCACGGAAGACATCGCGCACCAACAAGCCCGCACGGTCAAAGTCTATCCTGTAAAGTTCAGCGGGGAACTTCGCCAGCAATTGCGGCGTATACGGCATCATCTCGGTGAATTGCCACGCACCAAGCCGATCTGTGAGCGCCTTCGGGGGTGATTTTACCGCGCTGACCAGCGCATTTTGCATTTGTTCTATTTGCTCACTGCGCTCAAAGGTATCAGCATGGCCGCTAGAATCGCGGTAGTCGTCGCGCAACAGTACCTTGCCGAAAATGTCAAATTCCCAGAAGGGCAGGTATACCCCCTGATAACTGGAATCTACGACACGATTTTTGATAAACCAGCCCTTCATTTTTTCCATGCGGCTGTTCAGCGCGGTTTGGATAATCGTTTCGGCTTCGGCACGGCGCACACCAAAGCGCAATATCCCGTCAGGCTGGCGGAACGCCCCCAATACGTCTTGGGTGATGACCTGCACCGAGCCACAGAACGGGCAACGGGCAGACATCTTGCCTTCTGGCATGACCCGTTCCGCGCCGCATTCGTTGCAGTGGATCATCCGTTTACCCACCTGCCATTGAGTGGCTTTGCTGCGTTGTTGGATCAACGCCACGACCATTGTCGTTTCTGGGGTAGGTTTGATGGCATTGTGACTATCGGCGTCGTTGTAACCGCAAAACTTACAGGTCACCCCAGTGACATCGTTTACCGTCAGCGCCCCACGACAGATCGGGCAGAGCAGGGCTTGTGTCTCACTCTTGACCACGCCATCCGCCGTACGCTGCTGGGGATCGTACAAATCGCCAGCACGGGTGGCTTCGGCGCGGGTCAGTTGGCCGTTTAAGACCATTAACTCACGGGTGATTTCAGCGTTGCCGGGCAGTAACGCCAGCGCAAGTTCTAAATGGTGACGCTTTTCGGCGGGGTCTTGGCTGATTCGCCCAATCCACAGGTGGGCGTCGGTGAAGTCTTTTTCCATTTCTAGCAGGCGATGGGCGGTGCGTAGGGCATCGGCACGCCGCCCCTGTGCTAACTCCATCCGCAGCGAATCAATGAGGGTACGTAGCCAAACGGTTTGCTCGCCTTGCCAAATCAGCCCGCCGAGTTGCCAACGCTCGACAGTTTCTGGCGTTGATGCCTTTGTGGGGGCAGGGATCGTGCCATCCATTAGGCGACCGCACTGGCTACACTGCATCTGCCCAAGCGCACGGTTGAGGGTCATTTTGCCGCCGCACGACACACAGTTGATTTGGCGAGAGGGCATTGTGGGCAACTCCTTGCCAGTTTGTTGGGGTATCGCTTTAATTATAGCTTGAAAATCATGCAGGGGGGGTGTAAAATACCCTTCTGTGATGTGGCCTCCTAGCTCAATGGTAGAGCATCGGACTTTTAATCCGCTGGTTACTGGTTCGAGTCCAGTGGGGGTCA
>JBMOFU010000420.1:0-3348 GCA_049318725.1 Phototrophicaceae bacterium
GGCCTACGGTTGCGATCCGGTCATTGGCTACTGGCTAGACGTGTTCGACGCGGACTGTAATATTCTTCGGGGTTGAAGATGGGATTATTCATTCACATCGTAGCTGGAAAATTGCGTTAATAACATCATATAATATATTAATCTGGGTTGACAGATAAAAAAGAGGATACGAGAGGGCATCTCCCTGCTTTGTCAGCGACCCCATGAATGCCATATGGCATCATTCATGAGGGTTCGTCTGCCACGATGTGATGAATTTTTCCGTCTTTAACCCCGATAAATAGTACACTTTGTTTGCTCGTTCTACCCAGCCCGATTTCTTTGCACCCACTTGGAAGACGACTTGCCTAGCCTCCGGTTTTTGATAGGCTCCAACTTGTATCTGAACAGTTTTCACACGGTAGCGTAAAGACCAACCGTAAACCTCCATCAACACGGGCCGCATAGATATCTCCACCCTGAAGGTGCAGCAATTGGCGAGTGATCGCCAGACCCAACCCGCTACCGCCAGTATCGCGCTCACGGGCATCTTCGCCCCGCCAGAAGCGGTCAAACAGATGTGTGATCTGGTCATCGCTAAGTTGCTTTCCGGTCTGATTGGTGATGGCTACCTGTACCGCCTTGTCTTTGGTCGTCACCTCTACCTCAATCTTGCCCTGTGTTGATGTGTGACGGACAGCGTTATTCAACAAATTGTCGAGTACCTGTTGTACACGGTGCGGGTCAGCATAGATGATGGCGGGCATATTCGGCAGGTGGGTGGTAATTCTAATGGACTCGTCGGCTGCCAAAGGTGCGAAGCGCTCCACTGCGGCCTGAATAAGTAATTTAAGGTCAAATGGGGACGGATTCAGTGGTAGCTTGCCTGCTTCTGCTTGGGTGAGCAGCCGCAAATCTTCGACCAGCCGCACCAAGTGTAGCACCTGATCGTAAGCCACAGCCAAATGCAACGCATCCAGTGGATATACGCCGTCCATCATCGCCTCCAAATGCCCCCGCATTACCGTGACAGGCGTTCGCAGTTCATGGGCAACGTCAGCACTCATACGTTGACGTTGTTGTTCACCTTCGGCTAGACGAGTCAGCAGATCATTGAAAGCCGCACCTAACCGCCGGATTTCATCTGTACCTTCTATAAGTAGCGGTTCCGGTGCATCACGCAAGCGCCAACGACTGATGCGATCCGTCAGTTTTTGTAGGGGGCGCGTCAGACTGTAGGAAAGGCCAATCCCTAACCCCACCGCCACTAGCCCAGCAGCAACCCCGGTGAGCAACAGGCCGTTTGTCGTTTCGGCCAGAAAGCGCCGCTCAGCCTCGTTTTGTGCCAAAGTCCCCGGCGTCTGTTCACCGAGGATGCCGACTGTACGCTCATCAACATACACTTCAATCTGTCGGCTGGGGCCGATGGTATCTATGTGCTGCCCAATCCAGTCAAGTTGAGTTGAAGCAACAATCACGCCGTCCGTATCTGCGATGTAGACCTTGGCACCCCGTCCACCCTGTCCTTGACCTAAGCCGTTCCCATTTGATTGACCCCCGCGTCCCAGAAACAAAGCATCCACACCGTCCCAACTCCGCGACCTGATGTAGTACGCTTCCAGTTGAGCAACGAGATCACCGCCAAGTCGTTCCATATTGCTGACTGCTACATACTCACCGAAGCTCGACTCAACCGAGCCACGCACCACCACCGCCACTACAGCGATCACTAGCAGTGTTACCATCAGGAAACTAACCGCCAACCGGAGCCATAGTTTATTCATCGTCCGGGCGAATCCTGTAACCCACGCCGTAGACCGTCTCAATGTAGCGCGGATCACGCGGGTCGTCCTCAATTTTGATCCGCAAATTCTTGACATGCACATCAATAGTTCGCTCGTAAGCGGCGTAGGCTTCGCCCTGAACGATGTCGAGCAGTTCCATGCGCGTAAAAACCCGTCCGGGTCGGGCAATCAATGTGTGCAGTAACGTGAACTCGCTCGGCGTGAGGTCAACCCGCGTTCCATTCAAGGTGATGATGTGCGTTTCTGAGTTAAGTTCCAGATTGCTTACACGGTAGACAACGCTTTCTGCGGGGACATCACCATCCGCACGCCGCAGTAGCGCTCGTACCCGTGCAACAACTACACGCGGGCTGAAGGGCTTAGTCACATAGTCGTCTGCCCCAATCTCCAACCCGGTGATCTGGTCAATATCGTCCACGCGGGCGGTGAGGAATAGTAACGGCACATTGCTCTCAGCGCGGATCATGCGGGCGGCTTCCCAACCGTTCATCTCTGGCATCATTACGTCGAGGATGACTAGATCGGGCTGCTCGTGGCGGAAGGTGAACACTGCCGTCCGACCGTCGCGAGCGGTTAACACCTCATAGCCCTCATTCTTCAGATACGCGCCAACGGTATCGAGGATGTGCTGCTCATCGTCAGCGATTAGGATTTTCTTGCTCATGTTCTGTCTTTTCAGCATTTTCAATGTATATATTATGGCACACTATCGCGCTTGTGTGAGTCTTGGTGAGGCTGTCGATTTAGGGGGCGCAGCAAAACACCAAAGCCGGATGCCCCTGATAGGGACATCCGGCTCGAGCGTGCGGGTGAGTGCTTACTGATTATGACCCAGCGCAGTTCTCAAAAGCGGGCAAATGGTTGAACTCAGAGGCGTTCCGCAATGCCAGCGCTACCTGATAGATGTCCGGGTATGTCTCAAAGGCTTCTAACATCTCGTCGTAGAGCGCGAAGTTGGCGATTTCGGCCTGCGCGCCCAGAGCGCACGCTTCCTGAGGGCTGGCAAAGGTCGGGATTTCAAATTCCGGCACGTTTGGCACGGTTATACTGTAGCGGTCGAACAGGAATTCCCATGCCGCCACATGCTGGACTTCCGCCTGCTGAATATTGACGAAAGGCGTGATTTCCCCGAATTGACCCATGATCGACTCGTAGGCGGCGTAGGCCTGCTGCTCGTCAGTCCACCCCTGAATCATCAGGTCGATGATCGCTTGCGGCAGTTCATCAACCGTCGCAGGCGGTAGACTGGTATACATGCCAGTACCGTTCATACCAGCGCCGCGGTTCATCTGCCCGCGTTGCTGGCCGTTCCAACGTTGCCCACTTTGTGGATTCACGAAACCCAGCCCGCCATGGCGATAAGCATTCATTTGCGGTTCGTCCGTGTCATTGGCGGGATTATTAGGCCCATTGCCATTGCCACCCCCCTGCTGCGTGTAGACCGCAACGACACTGAGCATCAAGACCGTGATAAGTATGGCTACGACTGCAAATTTCTTGAACATGCTATTGCTCCTTGTGTTGTTTATTTGATTTGTACCTATCATGGGCTGAAAGTTTGTAG
>JBMOFU010000421.1:0-3346 GCA_049318725.1 Phototrophicaceae bacterium
GCCCATAACAAGACCCGCGCAGAAATTGCCGCACGGGAGGAATTTTCTCGGTTCACGGGTTTTGCCCCTACAGGTGATGGGCAGCGCGTGCGTTTACGCCTGCCAGAACTTCTCGCTGAGGTACTTGTACCCATTATCGCAGAAGATCGTCACAATGGTAGCGCTGTCGCCGCGTTCCGCAACTTCTTCGCCAATCCGCAGCGCCGCGACAAGGTTGGCCGCCGCGCTGATCCCCACCAAATAGCCTTCTTCACGCGCCAAGCGCCGCGCCATGTGATGTGCGGCTTCGGTATTGACGGTTACTTGGCGGTCTGCCACCTTTTCGTCGTAGATGCCGGGGCGGATGGCCGTCGGGATGTGCTTAAGCCCCTCTAACCCATGAAAAGGCGAATCTGGCTGCATGGCGACCACTTGTATGTTTGTGTTGTACTCGTGCAAACGCCGCCCTGTGCCGACCAGCGTCCCCGTTGTGCCTAACCCGGCAACAAAGTGGGTGACTTGGCCGTGCGTCTGCTTCCAGATTTCTGGCGCGGTGCTGTTGTAGTGCGCTTGCCAGTTGGCGGCGTTGTTGTACTGGTCAGCGTAGTAGTAGCGGTCTGGTTCGGCGGCGGCCAGTTCACGCACCGCTTGAATGGCACCGTCGCTGCCCTCTAGCGGATCGGTGAAGGTTAAATCCACACCGTAGGCGCGCAGAATCGCCACACGTTCACGGCTGACGTTTTCTGGCAAAAAGAGCTTGACACGGTGGCCGCGTGCCGCACCGATCATCGCGTAGGCAATGCCCGTGTTGCCGCTGGTGCTGTCCATCAAAATTTTGCTGCCGTCTAGGGAACCGTTGCGCTCTGCGTTGAGGATGATATTCAGCGCGGCGCGGTCTTTGATGCTCCCGCCGGGGTTGTACCACTCTGCTTTGGCGTAGACCTGCACGTTGGCGGGCAGGTGTGCGTTCACACGACGGAAGCCCACCAACGGCGTATTGCCAATCCGTGATTCGATGGTGGTTGGCTCTGTAACGACTAATTGCGGATGTAGGTCAAGTAGGCGTAAGGCGCTCATCGGCTTGGTTTGCTCTCTGGGATAGTTGGATTAGGCGCAAAAGTTCGTAACGCAAACGGTAAACGGGCAGATGCCAACGCGCGCGCATCTACGGCGTGTGCGGAGCGGTTTTTCTGTTGAGGGAAGGCAGGTGAAACGTTAAGCGATCACAGCACTTCAGCCAGCAGACGCCCTGCAAGGGTTAGTCCGTGCCGACAGTACGTGTTATAGAGGCGATAGAGGCGGTGGGTGTCAAATTCGTTCATAATAGGCTTAGTGTAACGTGGTTTATGGATGGCTGTCAATCGGTTTTTGACAGATTTAACCGTTAGACGCACTCACGGCGGGGAACATTACCCGTGCGCTCATCTTGAACGAACGTCTTGCGGACGAGGTAAGCCTCGTCCCTACAGGTGATGATAGAGGGCGCAATAGTTTGCGCCCCTCCCATTTCTTTATTGATACAACACCGGATTCAGCAACAGCAAGAAGCCGATAATCAGCGCGGCGATCACCAGCGGCGCGCCAAACGCCCACGCAAAGATGCGGCTGTCTTGGCGCAAGTGCATGTAGTACAACACGACCAAAACCGCCTTGCCGATGGAAAGCGCAGTAAGCAACGGGTAGTTAATCACGCCCGGCAACCCAGATTCCGCCAACAAGATTTCAATCAAGGTCACGACCGCCAACACCCCAAACACCACCGTGTACAGCCCACCGGGGACAGTGACGCTTGTGCCAAATAAATCTACAGTGTCGTTGTGTAAGGCGTGGTCAGCATGGGCTGGGTCTGCGTTATGTGTCTGCTCGCTCATCAAGTTCTCTGCCTTTTAGATCAAGTAAATGAACGTAAACAAGATAATCCATACCACGTCAACAAAGTGCCAGTACAGCCCGAACACTTCAACAGCCGCGTAACGGGTGGCGGTAAACTTGTTACCCACCGCACGGTTGATAATCCACAGCCCCCACAAACAGCCGATAATCACATGCGCGCCGTGAAATGCCGTTGGTGCATAGAAGCGCATTCCATAGCGGGCAAGGTCACTGGAACCGGTTAGCACAATCCCATGATGGACAAGTTCGGCGTATTCCACCACTTGCAAGCCGACGAAGATTGCGCCAAGCACCACCGTCCCAGTGAGCCACTGCGCCAACCCGCGATTGTTGCCGCGTTGCACCTCACGCAAGCCCATGACCATCATCCAACTGCTGGCAAGCAACAAGAATGTATTGGCGCTGACCAGCAAGATGCTTAGGTGTTCTTTGGCCTGCATCACAATATCGGCGTTGAAGCGGCGGAAGATGATGTAAGTGACCAGCATCCCGCTGAAAATCATAATCTCGCTGCCGATGTAGAGCCACATGGCAAACTTCGCGTTTTGCAGCGCGGCTTCTGGGGAAAGATGCCCATGATCGTCATGGGCGGCGTCGTGCGTTAATTCAATGTTCGCGTCGGTCATGGTCTATTGATCCTTCTTGACGACTACAGCCGTAGTAGATTTATCCGCCTGCTTGGGTTGAATGCCGTCCGCCAGTGCGCCAGCAAGGTTCCCCGCACGGCGCAACAAGGCCGGGACGTTTTGTTGCGCCGTCCCCAGTTGCGGATTCGGGGTTTTACGTGCGTCGGTGACTTCACGGTTCAAAAAGGTGAACAGCCACGCCAGCGCGCCAGCGGCGATTGCCAAAGAAACCATCGTGAACGCAATAAAGCCAAGCAACAACACCGCTTGGCTGATTGCGAAGGTTTCACCGAACAGCGTAACGTCAATCAGGCCAAACGACTTAACGCTGGAGTTTGCATCGCGGGTGACCGTCAACCCCACGCTAGGGATCAAGGACAGGGCAATGAAGCCGAAGGTCATAATCGTCACCCAAAAGGCCATTGACCATGTGGTGTTGCTCAACACACTGAAGGGGTTTTTAGCGGCCATTTCATCTAACGTGGGGACGGGCGCGCTGTCGTCTGGGTGGGCGCTCATCGCGGGGTTGAATCCGCCAATGCCCCAGATCATGCCGTAAGCGCTCATGAATACGCCCAACACCAGCGATAAGCCCAAATTCCAGTACGGCACAAAGCCAAAGCTAACCCGCAATGCAAGGGTAATTAGGATGCCAGCCGTGAAACCAAGCAGTGCGCCAGCGGCTGCGCGTGGGATTCCGGGTTGCATAATGCCTCTCTTTCGACGGATAGAAAAATCAAGACTGTTTAGGGTCACGCCGCACGGTCAGCGCCGCCGCGTGTTTGTGAACTTCCGAACGAGTTGGGCTGATTATAAAGGCTTTGACCGGATTCGCCAAGCGTCGGTGG
>JBMOFU010000422.1:0-3345 GCA_049318725.1 Phototrophicaceae bacterium
ATAACTATGTGGAAAATCCAAATTGACTGGGATCGTGATGGGGACTTCACCACCGAGCGTGTCATGTGGCAAGGCTGGATACAAATCATCACACCACAGGTAGGCCAGCCAATATGGTGAACGAACCATAGAGATCATTGCCCACAGCCCGCAACCCTTCTACACCGCCACTGAAACGCTGCTCGGTCTGCAAGAGAATCAGCGCACCGACCAGATCATTGCCCAACTGATTGAGGAGGTTGTCTATCCACCTGCGTTGGCGGGCGCGTTCATCCTCGGCGTGGCCGGACAAAGCAGCTTGGGCGAGTCCACGCGGCTGGTCGATCCAGCGGTGGGCGCGTGCTGGATCAAGGGTGCACTTCGCCTTCCAGCCTGTGAGTGTGGCGCTTGGAGTAGTTGATGGTGGCGGGGCTATGGGTAACAGGGCGAAGCATAACATAATATTGTAGAGTGCAAACTATTGCGCCCTATGTGTACCCGCTTAACACAATTAGGCTATTCCAAGAAAATACCAGAGCAACTTAGGGTGTGCAATGGGGCGATACGGACAGATCATTTGGTCAATCCTGCTAGGCGCTCAAAGCGTTGCTCAAGCAGCGTCATGTGCTTTTGGGGAAGTTTAACCCCCGTTGCATAGGGGGTGGACATAAGCTTGACCTGCGGAGACAATCCGCGAAAGGTCATGGTCTGGGCAAAGTTGAGAATCGTTTGACAGCTATCCATCAAACTCCCATTCCAATGCTTTTCCAAAACCCCCCATACCCGCTCAATCGGATTGTATTTGCTGTGATAGGGCGGGTAGTAAGCCAGATCAAGGGTCAGGTGAACCTCATCGACCCAATCGGTGATGCGCTTCATCAATTGGGTACGGCGGCTATGATTTTCAGGGCCGTTATCGAAGTTCAGCACCAGACGGGTGACCTGTGGAAAGTGCGCTCGTAGGGTGTTCCAACAATCCACCAAGCAATCGACTATAAAATCGCTGGTAACTTTACTATCGGTAAAGTACAGAAAGACCTCGCCATATTGGGGAAGCAGAATGCCAAAGGGCGTCAGTTTGGCATCGGGGTGAAAATCATGATCGGCTGCTTTGACGAGAACGTGCGATTGTCCACCGCACGAGTAAGGGCCGACCCACACGCTGGCTTTGGTATCCAAAGAGAGCCGTAACACGCGCTCATCGGCATCAGCCTCCGCATTGACGTGCGCCAATTGCTCGAAAATCCCATCGGTCTCAGGGACTTTTTTGGGGCGGCTTTTCTGGACAGCCCGCAGCTTGTAGCCAAGAGCATTCAATTTGACCCGTATCGTTTCTTCACTCGGCAAAACTTCCTCGCGGTAACCTTTTTGGGCGATCAATTGGCGACGTACTTCTGCCGCACTCAAGCGACAGTACAAGCGTGTGCTTTGAAAGGTCGGGTCGGTTTGGCTTGCGCCATCCACAATATCACGGATGTCAGTCAACAAATTCGGGAGCTTTTCCTCAGCTTTTTTGCGACCGCGTGCCGAAACGTTGTCCGCAATGGGAATCCCGCTTTCCAATTCCTTCATGCCCTTGGCAATGGTGTTGCGTCCCCAATGAAATTCACGCGCCGCATGGCTTTGTCCCCCATCCCCAAGGCTTTTGGCAATTCGCGCCATAAACTGACAGCGCTCACTCCCTTTCAAAGCTTTGACTGTGGCGATATACGTTTGCTTTAATAGCTCTGATATCTCGGGCATGGCTCTCTCGCTTTCAATCCGTCTTGAGAGTTTACCAGATAGGTGCTTTATCTTTTATCTGGAATAGCCTAAGTCAATGGCGACCTCCAACCCACCGCGCCGCATGTCTTTGGGGATGGCACTAGCGAGTGCCGCATTCATTTCTGCCTCGTGCAGCCGCAAATCGGCTACATCCAGTGTCGCGTTGAGTTGCTCGCGGATGCTGTTGCTGTGCGCTACCCCATAACTATCTTGGCATGTCCCTTCCAGACTGCTGCGGGTGGCCGCGGCCTTGACCAGTAGGCTCAACGTTTGATGTGTATCGCAGCGCCACCCTTCGGTTTCCAGGCTTAAGTGGGTTTGCAGGCGACTCACGGTCGTGGCATGGACATCTTTGGCTTGCAGGGCATATTCGGCTATCATGGTCATGGGCTTGGCTTTCGGCTCACGGTGCGTTGTGGTGACTTCACCCTAGCTGTTTGCCAAGTCCCTTGTCAATGCGTTTTCAACTTCCGTGATTCACTGAAACTGCCATTCCAGAGCTTTTCCAAAACGCCCCACACCCGTTCAATGGGGTTGTACTTACTGTGATAAGGTGGATAATACGCCAGATCAACGGTCAGCTGAAAATAATCGGCCAAGGCGGTCAAGCGCTGCATAAACTGGGTGCGACGGCTGTGGTTTTCTGGGCCATTATCGAGGTTCAACACCAACGTGGTCACCTGTGGAAAACGTTCCCGCAGGCTTGTCCAGCACTTGATGAGACAGTCCACTATGAAATCACTGGTGAGTTTGGAGGCAGTGAAATACAGAAAGACCTCGCCATATTGCGGCAAGAGAATGCCAAACGGGGTGAGCTTAGCATCGGGGTGAAAATCATGATCGGCGGCTTGAACCCTAACCCGTGCTTGCCCACGACGTGAATAGTTCCCAACCCACACGCTGGCTTTGGCGTCCAGCGACAAGCGCAAGACACACGCATCGCTATCGGCTTGGGCATTGACCTGCGTCAACTGCTCAAAGATGGCATCGGTTTCAAGAATTTTTTTGTGGGCGACTTTTCTGGACGGCACGCAAATGGTAGCCCAGTTGATTCAGTTTCACCCGAAGGGTTTCTTCGGTAGGGAGTTCCTCGTCGCGGTACCCTTTTTGGACAATCAGTTGCCGTCGAACTTCGGCCACACTCAAGCGGGTGTACAACCGCTGGCTCTGAAAGGTCGGATCGGTTTGGCTTTGACCATCCACAATCGCTCGAATATCATCCAATAGTTGCGGCAGTTTTTCCTCAGCTTTCTTTCGTCCACGCCCCGTAAAATTGTCTACTTGTCGTTGTCCGCTGACCCATTCGCGCATCCCTTTGCGAATCGTATCGCGGCACCACCCCAATTCGCGGGCTGCCCGACTTTGCCCCCCGCGTCCCAATGCCTTGACGATTCGTGCCATAAACACCCGCCGATCACTCCCTTTCAGGGCGTTAGCGGTCTCCATATACGTTGCTTTTAACTCGTCGGTCAATTCCATCGCTTTTCCTCTTTTTCAGCCAGCCGTCAGTTTAACGACTCACTGACGATTCTGAAATATGGAACAGCCTTAGTGCGGTTTTGCGTTATGCTCTAGGCCATCTGCTGACTTAATCAAGAGAGG
>JBMOFU010000423.1:0-3335 GCA_049318725.1 Phototrophicaceae bacterium
GATATTGGCGTAGAACGCATCCAAACCGCGCAGGCCGAACATAAATTGCTGTTGGGCGCCTTCCAACAACGTGATCCAGACGCCGTAGAGCAAATTATCCGCGCACATAACCAAAGCGCGCTGCAAAGCTACACACAACATTTGCAATCTGAGGGGCATCTTTTGGTAGGGGTGAATTAATGATGGTCATGCAAACGCTTACGGTACCGAAAATTCAACCGATCCTTGGGCGCACGATCACGGGCATGTCGGCCATTTTGCTGCCCTTTTTAGAAGATGGACGCATAGATTGGGCAAGTTTTGAGGCGCACATCGCCCGCACTGCGGCGGCGGGGCTTACCCCCGCGATCAATATGGACACCGGCTACGTCAATTTGTTGGATGCCGAAGCACGGCGCGAAACCTTGCGCCGTACCCGAAGCGTGTTAGGCAACGGTGAATTTGTCGCGGGGGCGTTTGTCGCTGACCAGCCCGGCGACGCTTGGAACCTAGACGCCTACCGCCGCCAACTGGAGGAGATTCAATCACTGGGGGGCGTTCCGGTGATCTTCCAGTCTTACGGGCTGACGCAACAAAGCCCCGAAGCCACGGTTGCCGCCTATCACCAAATTGGGCAACATGCCCCGCGCTTCATCGGCTTTGAATTGGGGACGATGTTCGCCCCGTTCGGCAAAATCTATAGCCTTGCCGTCTATGCTGGGTTGATGGGCGTTGCCGAGTGCATCGGCGCGAAGCATTCTTCACTCAGCCGCCAGTTAGAGTGGGATCGGCTGGCATTGCGCGATGAAACCCGCCCAGATTTTAAGGTGTTCACTGGCAATGACCTTGCGATAGATATGGTCATGTACGGCAGCGATTATCTGTTGGGGCTAAGCACCTTTGCGCCAGATTTATTTGCCAAGCGTGACGCCCTGTGGCAGGCACAAGACCCCGCGTTTTATGAACTGAATGACCTGTTGCAATACTTAGGCTTCTTTGCCTTTCGTTCCCCAGTACCCGCTTATAAACATACTGCCGCGCAATTTTTAACCTTACGGGGATGGATTCAAACCAGCCTCACCCACCCTAATTCCCCCGAACGCCCGCAAAGCGATGTTGCCATCTTGCGCGATATTGCCGCACGGCTCGGGGTACTTTAAGGAAGTATTATTATGACGTATAAACGCATTGCCCAACTGCGAACCGCTGAACAATTTTTAGCGTATTGTCAATCGGTTGGGGCAACGCTCCCCTTTGATGCGGCGCTGCTTGCGGGGGAAGCCGCACCGCTGGCGCAGCCGTATCCCTACCGCAATACTCACTTGACCAACCGCTTTGCGGTGTTGCCGATGGAAGGCTGGGACGGCACTGCCGACGGCCACCCGACTGATGAAACCCGCCGCCGCTGGCAACGCTTTGGGCAGAGCGGCGCAAAGTTGATCTGGGGGGGGGAGGCGGTTGCCGTCCGTCACGATGGGCGCGCCAATGCCCGTCAACTGATTTTGAATGACAAGACTTGCGGCGATATTGCCGCCTTGCGCCAAATTTTGTTAGACGCCCACCGCCAACAAATGGGTAATACAGACGGCCTGCTGGTTGGGCTACAACTCACGCACTCTGGGCGCTTTTGCCGCCCCAACAGCGGCGTGCTAGAACCTAAAATCGCCTATCATCACCCGATACTGGACAAGAAATTCAACGTTCAGCCCGAACAAAGCCTGTTCACCGACGCCGAAATTGACCAACTGGTTGAAGATTTTGTCCGTGCCGCAGTGTTGGCCCAACAGGCCGGTTACGACTTTGTAGACATTAAGCACTGTCACGGTTACTTAGGCCATGAGTTTTTGAGCGCCGTAGATCGTGACGGCAAATATGGCGGCAGCTTTGAAAACCGCACTCGCTTTTTACGCAATATCGTCGCGGCAGTGCGGGCGGCTGCCCCCGGATTAGAGATTGGCGTGCGCTTGAGCGCCATAGACTGGGTTCCGTTTAAGCCCGGCAGCGATAACGTGGGCGAACCCGAAGCCTACCCGCACGAAACCTACCCCTATGCGTTTGGCGGCGATGGCACAGGGCGAGGGATAGATTACAGTGAGCCAAAACGCTTTTTAGACTTGTTACTAGAACTGGACATTCACCTTGTTTGCATTACCGTGGGTAGCCCGTATTACGTGCCACACATCCAACGCCCGGCCATCTTCCCGCCCTCAGATGGTTATTTGCCACCCGAAGATCCGCTGGTCGGTGTAGCACGGCAAATTCAGGTCACAGGCGAGCTAAAAAAGCATCGTCCAGAACTGCTGGTCGTGGGGTCTGGATATTCCTACCTGCAAGACTGGTTGCCCAACGTGGCACAAGCCGTCATCCGCAACGGCCTAGCGGACTTTATCGGGCTAGGGCGTATGGTGCTGGCCTACCCTGAAATGCCCGCAGATATTCTGCGCGGAACCCCACTCCAGCGCAAACAGATTTGCCGCACGTTTAGCGACTGTACGACCGCCCCGCGCAACGGGATGGTATCTGGCTGTTACCCGCTTGACCCCTTCTACAAGGACAAGCCCGAATATGAACAACTGGCGGCGGCTAAAAAAGATAACAAGGTTATCAACGCATGAGCAAGCATCGTGTGGTGATCGTCGGTACAGGCCAGTCGGTGAACAATCATCTGCAAGCCTTAAAGGAACTGCATGAGCGTGTGGAGTTGGTCGCAGCAGTCGATATTGACGCGGCGCGGGTGGCGGCCTTTTGCGCCGAACAGGGCATCCCCAACCATTACACCTCCGTGGGCGCGATGCTGGCTGCTGAACAGCCAAATTTAGTCTGTGTGGTCACGCCGCCCGCCACGCATAAAGACATTAGCCTAGAGTGCCTAGAGGCGGGTGCTTGGGTGTACTGTGAAAAGCCGCTCTGCGGCTCATTGGCAGACTTTGACGCCATCCGCGATGCTCAAGCCCGCACAGGCCGCTATGTCAGTACAGTGTTTCAGTGGCGCTTCGGCTCCGCAGTAAAACACCTCCAACAGTTGATGGCGTCGGGCGCGCTGGGTAAGCCGCTGGTGGCAGTGTGCAATACGCTGTGGTATCGCACGCAGGACTATTACAACGTGGCATGGCGCGGCAAGTATGACACTGAGTTCGGCGGCCCTACCATGACGTTAGGCATTCACCTCATGGATTTATGCCTGCATTTGCTAGGCGGCTGGCACGAAGTACAGGCGATGATCGGTACCTTAGACCGTCAAATTCAAGTAGAAGATGTTTCAATGGCGCTGGTGCGCTTTCAAAATGGGGCAATGGCAACCCTCATCAACAGCGCGCTGTCTCCGCGCCAAGAAACCCACCTGCGGCTAGACTTCC
>JBMOFU010000424.1:0-3330 GCA_049318725.1 Phototrophicaceae bacterium
TGACCACCCTGAACAATTGACACTGCTCTAAGCCCATGATGCCATTGAACGAGGACACCGTAGAACAGGCCAGCATCGCATGGCTGCAATCCGTCGGCTATGGCTACCTGCACGGCGGGACAATCGCCCCCGGGGAAGCCGCCGCCGAACGCGACGACTACGGCCAAGTGTTGCTGGTCGGGCGTCTACGGGCGGCGCTGGCACGGATCAACGGCCACATTCCCGCCGCAGTGCGGGCGGGCGTGATTGACGATGTGATCCGCCGCCTACAACGCAGCACCAGCCAAGCGCTCATCGAAAATCATCACGCCTTCCACCGCCTGCTAACCGAAGGGGTGGATGTATCCTACCGCGTCGGCGACGCCCTCACCCATCACAAAGTCTGGCTGGTGGATTTTGCCAATCCCGACGCCAACGACTGGCTGGCGGTGAATCAGTTCACCCTCACCGATGTCAACCTCACCCATCGCGCCAAAACCAACCGCCGCCCCGACCTGCTGCTGTTCATCAACGGCCTGCCGCTGGTGATTATCGAACTCAAAAATCCCACCGACGAAAACGCCACGCTCAAGGGCGCGTACCATCAACTCCAGACCTACCAGCAGGACATCCCGACGCTGTTCACCTATACCGAACTGTTGGTGATCGCTGATGGCGTCGAGGCGCGGCTCGGTACCACAGCCAGCGGTTGGGAACACTTCCACGCATGGCGCACGGTAGACGGTGACGCGCTCGACCCCTACCCTAGCCCGCTAGAAACCCTCATTCGCGGGGTGTTGGACAAAGCCCGCCTGCTCGACCTGATCCGCCACTTCATCGTCTTTGAGCAGGACGGCGTTCACCTCAAGAAGAAGGTCGCGGCCTATCATCAGTTCTACGCGGTCAACAAGGCGGTGCAAAGCACGCTTGCGGCCAGCGCCGACGGCGGCAATCGGCAAGTGGGGGTGATGTGGCACACGCAGGGCAGCGGCAAAAGCCTGTCCATGTTGTTCTACGCTGGCAAAGTCATTCAACATCCGGCAATGGGCAACCCCACGCTAGTGATGTTGACTGACCGCAACGACCTAGACGATCAACTGTTCGGGACGTTCGCCGCAGGTCAAGCGCTATTGCGCCAAACGCCCATGCAGGCCAACGGGCGCGACCATCTGCGCGAGTTGCTACGGGTAGCAGGGGGCGGGGTGGTATTCACCACGATTCAGAAGTTCATGCCCGACGACGGCAGCAATCAATACCCGACGCTCTCTGAACGGCGCAATATTGTCTTCATCGCCGACGAAGCCCACCGCAGCCAGTACGGATTCGAGGCACGGCTCATCAACGGTGAAATCGGCTATGGGTTCGCCAAGTACGTCCGTGACGCCTTGCCGAATGCGTCGTTTATCGGCTTCACCGGAACGCCCATCGAAACCACCGATGCCAACACCCGCGAGGTGTTCGGCGGCTACATTGACATCTACGACATCCAGCGGGCGGTAGAGGATGGCGCTACCGTGCCAATCTACTATGAGGCACGCTTGGCGCGGCTCTCCCTGCGCGACGATCAACGCCCGATGCTTGATCCCGCCTTTGAGGAAATCACTGAGGATGTTGAAGACACCACCCGCGAGAAGCTCAAATCGAAGTGGTCACAACTGGAGGCGATGGTCGGCACAGACGAACGGCTGGCACAGGTGGCCGCCGACCTTGTCGCGCACTTCACCACGCGGCAAACCGCGCTGGAAGGCAAAGGCATGATCGTCTGCATGAGCCGCCGCATTGCAGTTGCCCTCTATAACCAGATCACCCGCCTGCGCCCAGACTGGCATCACCAGACAGACAGCGAAGGCGCAATCAAGGTCATCATGACCGGTAGCGCCAGCGACCCCGCCGAATATCAACCCCATACCCGTAACACGCCACGCCGCAAGGCGATTGCCGAACGCTTCAAAGACCCTCACGACGCGCTCAAGCTAGTGATCGTCCGCGATATGTGGCTGACAGGCTTTGATGCTCCAGCGCTGCACACGCTCTATGTGGACAAGCCCATGCGTGGTCACGGCCTGATGCAAGCCATCGCCCGTGTGAATCGGGTGTTCGGGGAAAAATCCGGTGGCCTGATTGTGGACTATCTGGGCATCGCTGACCAGCTTCAGCAAGCCATTCAGAACTATACCGCCACGAATCAAGCAGGCCGCCCGACCCACGACTTCAGCGAAGCGTTGGCAATCATGCAAAGCGCCTACGATGTTGTGCAATCCTTTTTTCACGGCTTTGACTACCTCACGCCTTTGCTGTATGGCTCCTCCACCGAGCGCGTATCGCTCATCCCCAAAGCGATGGAACACATCCTCCAGCAACCCAACGGCAAAAAGCGCTTTCTGGACAGCAGTCACCGATTGGCGAAAGCCTACGCGCTGGTCATTTCCAGTGAAGCGGCGCAGGCCATCCGTGAGTCAGTCGCCTTCTTCCAAGCCATCCGTGCCGCGTTCGTGCGTTACACTTCCAACAATGGCCGCACGACTGAGGATATGGACGCCGCTGTACGTCAGTTAGTGTCTGGGGCAATTGCCTCTGAGGGCGTGGTAGATTTGTTTAGCGCTGCTGGGCTGCGCGCACCCAACGTTTCGATTCTCTCTGAGGAATTCTTAGAGGATGTGCGGGCATTGCCACAGCGGAATCTGGCGTTAGAACTGCTTCAGCGGCTCATTAAGGATGAAATCCGCAGTCGTGGCCGCCGCAATGTGGTACAAGCCCGCGCATTCAGTGACTTGCTAGAACAAGCCTTAAGGCGCTATCAAAATCGCACGATTGACGCTCAAGAAGTCGTGGCCGAATTGATTGATATTGCCCGCGAGGTGCGCGATTCCATTCAACGTGGCAATCAACTGAACCTGAGTGAGGATGAAATGGCTTTTTATGACGCGCTCGCCAATAACACCAGCGCGCGCGATGTCATGGGAGATCGCCAGTTGGCAGTCATTGCCACCGATTTGCTCAAAAGCGTGCAGGCCAATGTCACCATTGACTGGACGGTCAAGCAGGCTGCCCGCGCCAAGATTCGCGTACTGGTCAAACGGATTCTACGCAAGTACGGTTATCCGCCCGATCTGGAAGAGGCCGCCACGCAATTGGTTTTAGAGCAGGCTGAACTCATCGCGGCTGATTGGGTGGGCTAAGATTCAAACCAACACCAACTCATTGCCAAAAGTGCCAAGACCATCACTGCCCGATCCCCTGCCGTATTGGTCACGATCCAGCCGCGCACGCGCAGCGGAATCGGCCACAGCAGCGGCACGCCCTGCACCGTCAGGCAGTCCGCGAGGATGTGGCTGGCGTAGCTCCAGCAGG
>JBMOFU010000425.1:0-3322 GCA_049318725.1 Phototrophicaceae bacterium
CGTAGTAAAACAATTGCTTGCTCCACAGCATCCCGGCAAAGGCTTGGCGTTGCACGCGCTTTTCATCATCAGTAAGGGTGGTGGGTTGCAGCGCGGCGTAGAAGGCATCGGCTTCAGTGAGACGCTGTTGCAAGAGGGCATCAAAGTCTGCAAAGGGGTCGGCGACGCCGCTGGAGGCCAACCGCAGGCGGATGGTGTGACTTTGACCGGGGGCAAGTTCTAGCCGATAGACGCCTGCCGCTTTGGTTCCGGTATGCGCTGGATTCACAACTTGCTGTTCGCCGTTGACAATATAGTGGTGGAAGGCATCTTTCACGTAGGGGGTGGCGTTCGGCACGCCATACAGCCGTGCAGTATTGGTGTCGTTTTCGGTGAAAATCCGCTCATGGTCACCGTCTAGGTGTAAGGTATAGCGCCCTAATAGCGGATGTTCAGCATGAATCCCGTCGTTATCGTCGCGCATGGTGGGCTTTTCTGGCACATCCTGCATTGGCCCGTTGGGGTAGCCCCATGACCATGTATTCCGAAACCACAGCGTCGGCAAGACCACACACGGCGCGGGAACGTCCCCGTGGTTGGTGATGGTGATTTGAATCAGCAGGTCATCGGTGTTGGCCTTGCCATACTCAACCATCACGTCAAAGTAGCGGTTGTGGTCAAATACCCCGGTATCCAGCAGTTCATATTCAAAGTCGCCAAAGCTACGCCGTCCGTTTTCCGCCACAAGATCACTGTAGGGGAAGGCGGCTTGCGGATATTTGTAGAGCATTTTCATGTAGCTGTGGGTCGGGGTGCTATCTACATAGAAGTAATACTCTTTGACATCTTCCCCATGGTTGCCCTGTGGGCCGGCTAACCCAAACATGCGTTCTTTGAGGATGGCATCTTGGCCGTTCCATAATGCCAGCCCAAAACACAGGTACTGCATTGTGTCGCTAATCCCGGCGATGCCGTCTTCCCCCCAGCGATAGGCTTTACTGCGGGCGTGATCGTGCGGGAAGAAATCCCACGCCGCCCCATAGTCGCTGTAGTCTTCACGCACGATTCCCCATGCCCGTTCACTCAGGTATGGCCCCCAGTGGCGCCACGCTGCATCCTCTGAAGTAATCTTTGCCAAACGTTCTGTTTCACTCATGAGCGCAACCATTGCCTATGAATCCCCTCTTGATAAAAGATCATCCATTATCTGCTTCATTATAAGGTGAAACGCCAAACCCACGAACCTTCACAGCAACTAGGGGGCGGTCAAGTGCCATGCCCGTAACACTTCTGCCACACTCCACGCTTGAGCGAAGCATCCGCGTGGGGTAAAGGGAGCGTTGCCATCAAAGATTTCGGCAATGCTCCCTACCCCCTGTTGATGCAGATGATAGGCAAACGGGGTCAGGTAGCTGCGGGCAAGCGCTTTGTCGTTATAAACCCGCAAGTGGGCTTCTACAAATGCCCCGATCAACCACGCCCACACCGTCCCTTGATGATAGCTGCCGTCGCGCTGCACTTGATCGCCCCCGTACACCCCCACATACGACGGGTCAAATGGGGTAAGGCTCCGCAGGCCGTGCGGGGTATACAGGTGACGGGCGCACACCTCCACCACAGCCCGTTGCTGTTCCGCCGTTAGCGGCGAATGATGCAACGACACCGCAAACAACTGATTGGGGCGTAAGGCGGGGTCATTGCCAAAAGGGGCATCCAACACATCAAAGCAATAGCCGCTGGTCGCGTGCCAAAAGCGGGCAAAACTGGCCTGTACTGCGTCGGCTTCATGCGTATATCGCACGGCATCTGTGGGTTGCTCACACAGTGTGGCGAAGTCCGCCAAAATCCGCAGGGCGTTATACCATAACGCATTGATCTCTATGGCTTTGCCTGCGCGGGGCGTTACCACCCAATCCCCGACTTTGGCATCCATCCAAGTCAGTTGCACGCCGTCTTGCCCTGACGCCAACAGATGATCGTGGGGGTCTACATGGATATTGTAACGTGTGCCGCGTTCATGCCACGCAACAATGTCTTTAAGGATTGGGTATAAATCGGTGACGATTGTGAGGTCGCCCGTAGCCGCGTGATAGGCGCGAATGGCCTCAAAATACCAGAGGGTAGCATCAACGGTATTGTATTCGGGGGTTTCGCCCGCGTCGGGGAAGCGGTTAGGTAACATCCCTTGATCTACATAATGCGCGAATGTGCGTAAGATCAAGGCGGCTTCGGCTTGGCGCCCAGTGTTCAGGGTGAGGCCGGGCAAGCTAATCATCGTGTCTCGTCCCCAGTCGCTAAACCACGGGTAGCCCGCAATCACTGAACGCCCGTCGGGATTGTCGCCTGCACGCCGTTGGACGATAAATTGGTCAGCAGCTAACACAAGCTGTTGAATCCAGTCGGGTTCGCTGGAGGCTTGTGCCTGTTCAATCAACTGGATTTGACGTTGGTGAGCGGCTTGATAGGCAGCGTCGCTGTCTAGTGGTGCGTCTGGATCGGTACTGAATACCAACGTGACGCTTTCACTGGGTTGTAGCGTGAAGCGCGCTTCCCCCGCCAGTAAATGGTCACCTGTAGCATCTAACCCGCGATACGCCTCGCGGTTCAGGTAATAGTTGTAGTACCACTCATGCAATGGATCTATAGCGGCATCTGCTGAAAGCAGGTAGAACGGCGTTGCCCCATCAAAGGCATTGACCCGTAGCCCGTGTGTTACCGCGCTGATAGACATGTGCCAAGCGCCACCCTGCGTGTTGGCATGGAAGTCTTTATAGTTCACTAGCACTTTGGCGTTTAATGTGGCGGGTAAGTTCCCCCGTACCAACATATAGCGAACATAGGTAGTGTTGTGGCCGTAAGCCATCCAAACACGCTTTTCAAGGATGGCATCGGCAATGCTGTATTCCCAAACAGGAAGCCCAACATCCAGAAAAAACCGATTGAGCAGAGTATATCCTTGTGGCGTGATTGAATCGGGGTCTGGATTCCACTGGTTACTAAACAGTGGATACGCTTGGTCAGCGTAGATCAAGGTTTCATCCACTTTGCTGACAAGGGTTGTGCGCTCTGTAGGGGGATTCAGCGCCGCAACCAACAACCCCTGATAGCGCCGAGACAATACACCAGAGAGGGTTCCAGAGGCATACCCGCCGATCCCATTAGCGACCAACCATTCTAGCCCAGTGCTGATGGCTGGCTGGCTAACCACATTGCGGCCAATATCAATCATGGTTGATGCCCCTTTAGTAAGAGTCACGGATATAAGTTTTATCAATGAGCAAAGGTATCATAGTCTATAAACAGCATGGCCTATGTAAGCTACGTTACACTGGGGGGGTAAGGG
>JBMOFU010000426.1:0-3321 GCA_049318725.1 Phototrophicaceae bacterium
AAGATGTAATAGCCGTTGGCGTCCGTCGTGGTCGTGCGGAATGGCGCGCCGCTGGCTTGGTCGGGAACCGTTCCCGTTAGGGTATACAGGTTCACCGTCACCCCTGTGATGCCCGGCTCACCTGTATTAAATACCGCATTGTTGTTGTAGTCGCGCCAAACGCGGTTACCAATGCTCATCCGTTCTGGGAAGAAGGAGAAGTCTACCGTCAAATTGCTGTAGTTGTCGGTTTCTGTAAAGCGCCCGCGGCTATTCGGGCCGGTGCCGGTGAGTGCGTTGGTATTGGCACTCAATTCCGCTTCGAGGGTCGGCGCCCACTGATCCACAGCAGTACCGTCTACTGCTGTGTTCACATACAGCGGGTCGCCAGTCGCATTAAGCACAACCACCGCAATCGGGTTGCTGACCACACCGCCTTCTTCCAACGACGCTGGTGTGACAAACACACCGTTGTTGTTGAGGTCTGCGGTAGTAGTGAAGCTAGGCGCGCTCTTGGTATGGCGATAAAGCGCCCCAGTGCTAGTAAAGTTACTGGCAGGGATCAGCGCAAAGTAAGTCGCGTTTTGTTCTGGCAACCCATCGAACAGGTAGTAGCCGTTGGTATCTGTGGTAGAGATCAACGGGGTATAGCCACCCGGCGCAGTCGTCGCAAACTGGATCACATCACCGCGTGTGTAACTGCCGCTGGCGTCTGCATCAAGGTAGAAGGCTTGCAGATCAGTACCGAGTTGAAACGTGCTGTCGCTATTGGCGTCGCGGTAAAGTGCCAGCGTCACGTTGGCGATTCCTGCCGCACCTTCCGTGCCAACCGCGCTACCGTTTTGCACCCCGTCGTTCAATTCGATGTCGCCACCATCTGCAATATTAGCGGCAGTCCCACCGCGCCCATCATCGAACCACACGCGGTTGCCGATGCTCGACGGGCGGTAGAAGCCGAAGTCTATCGTTAGGTCACTGTTGTCATTGCGTTGGAGTTGCCGCCCGATAAAGTCATCCGCAGTGGTATACGGCGACGGCGACGGCGCGGCAAACGTCACGCTCGGTTGACCGTGTGCAGGGTTATTGCTAAGGGCCTCTGGCGCAGCATCTAGCGGAACATTGCCAGCGGGTTCAGCACGATAGGCAAGGTTAATTGGCTGGCTGATAAACCCGTAGGTTGTGGCGTCGTAGTAGGTATCGCGCCCGTTGTCGTCAAGGTCAGTTTGATTATCTCCGCCCCCGCCAACAGCAACCGTGCCGCTGTTCCACAGGTTACGGAGCGCCCCTGTTGTCGTAAAGTTGCTCGACGGAATCGAAACGATATAGTCGTACCCGCTGACAGAACTGGGCAACAGGTTATCGAAGATGTAGTAGCCGTCACCATCGGTGGTAGTGGTGGCAAGCAATGAACCCGGCGTCCCACCAGCGTTAGCATAGAGTCGCACCGTCACACCACTGATGCCGTCTTCGGTAGCGGCGTCAATGCGGGCGTTGTTGTTCAAGTCGCGCCACACGCGGTTGCCGAGGCTCATCCGTTCTGGATAGAAGCTGAAGTCTACCGTCAAATTGCTGTAGTTGTCAGATTCATTAAAGCGCCCGCGGCTGTTCGGGCCGGTGCCGGTGAGTGCGTTGGTATTGGCACTCAATTCCGCTTCGAGGGTCGGCGCCCACTGATCCACAGCAGTACCGTCTACTGCTGTGTTCACATACAGCGGGTCGCCAGTCGCATTAAGCACAACCACCGCAATCGGGTTGCTGACCACACCGCCTTCTTCCAACGACGCTGGTGTGACAAACACACCGTTGTTGTTGAGGTCTGCGGTAGTAGTGAAGCTAGGCGCGCTCTTGGTATGGCGATAAAGCGCCCCAGTGCTAGTAAAGTTACTGGCAGGGATCAGCGCAAAGTAAGTCGCGTTTTGTTCTGGCAACCCATCGAACAGGTAGTAGCCGTTGGTATCTGTGGTAGAGATCAACGGGGTATAGCCACCCGGCGCAGTCGTCGCAAACTGGATCACATCACCGCGTGTGTAACTGCCGCTGGCGTCTGCATCAAGGTAGAAGGCTTGCAGATCAGTACCGAGTTGAAACGTGCTGTCGCTATTGGCGTCGCGGTAAAGTGCCAGCGTCACGTTGGCGATTCCTGCCGCACCTTCCGTGCCAACCGCGCTACCGTTTTGCACCCCGTCGTTCAATTCGATGTCGCCACCATCTGCAATATTAGCGGCAGTCCCACCGCGCCCATCATCGAACCACACGCGGTTGCCGATGCTCGACGGGCGGTAGAAGCCGAAGTCTATCGTTAGGTCACTGTTGTCATTGCGTTGGAGTTGCCGCCCGATAAAGTCATCCGCAGTGGTATACGGCGACGGCGACGGCGCGGCAAACGTCACGCTCGGTTGACCGTGTGCAGGGTTATTGCTAAGGGCCTCTGGCGCAGCATCTAGCGGAACATTGCCAGCGGGTTCAGCACGATAGGCAAGGTTAATTGGCTGGCTGATAAACCCGTAGGTTGTGGCGTCGTAGTAGGTATCGCGCCCGTTGTCGTCAAGGTCAGTTTGATTATCTCCGCCCCCGCCAACAGCAACCGTGCCGCTGTTCCACAGGTTACGGAGCGCCCCTGTTGTCGTAAAGTTGCTCGACGGAATCGAAACGATATAGTCGTACCCGCTGACAGAACTGGGCAACAGGTTATCGAAGATGTAGTAGCCGTCACCATCGGTGGTAGTGGTGGCAAGCAATGAACCCGGCGTCCCACCAGCGTTAGCATAGAGTCGCACCGTCACACCACTGATGCCGTCTTCGGTAGCGGCGTCAATGCGGGCGTTGTTGTTCAAGTCGCGCCACACGCGGTTGCCGAGGCTCATCCGTTCTGGATAGAAGCTGAAGTCTACCGTCAAATTGCTGTAGTTGTCAGATTCATTAAATCGCCCGCGTCTGTTCGGGCCAGTGCCGGTGGATGCGTTGGTATCCGCGCTCAATTCAGTTTCGAGGGTCGGCGCCCACGCCCCGGTGGTCGTGCCTGTATCGCCGGCATTGTCGTAAGGCAAGTTTGATGCATTCAAGACTTCTACCGCAATCGGGTTGCTAACCACACCGCCCGCTTCACGCTGCGTACCATCAACGAATACACCGTTGTTGTTGATGTCTGCGGGAGTAGTGAAGCTAGGCGCGCTCTTGGTAAAGCGATAAAGCGCGTCGCCCGTCGAGTCAAAGTTGCTGGCAGGGATCAGCGCGAAGTAAGTCGCGTCTTGTTCCGGCAGCCCATCGAACAGGTAGTAGCCGTTGGTATCTGTGGTAACGGTGTAGGCTGTATCCGCTGGATTGTTAGTGATACGCTCGTTG
>JBMOFU010000427.1:0-3319 GCA_049318725.1 Phototrophicaceae bacterium
CATCCAAGCCATGTATTGCCACTGAATAGGTGTAGGCTGGCACTTCCGCCGGAACATCCCACGCCAACACTGCCTCTAGCGTGCCGTTGTGGGCGCGCACCTCTAACGGATGCAGGCCAATCGGTGCGGTGGGTGCGTCAAATACAATGGGGGCTGCTGCCGTCGGAAAGCGATAATACAGCCGCACGCGCAGATCAGCGTTATTCAGCGGTTCGCTGCATTCCACATAGCGTTCCTTGAGCGCGTTTTCGTAAATCCAGCCGCGTTCCGGCAACCATGACGGATCATAGGCGTACCATACCCGCGCTGCATCAAGGCCACGCGCTTGCTCGGCGTAGGCATTGTCGTCCATCGTGCGCGTATATAGCACTAGCGCATCATCGCCTGCGATGGGTTGCATATACCAGCGCTGGACTATCTCATGCGTCCATCCCTCTTGGCGGTCTGGCAGATGCAACGCCATAAGGTCAGTTGGGCGCGCGTCTGGCTGGACGGTGGCGGCAAATTGATCCCATGCCAAGAACCAGCCGGGACCAGCGATATTCTCGCGGAAGTCATCGTTGGTGTAGTAACCAACTCCCCATAGCCCGATCACGCCCAAAATCACAGCAATCGGCAATGGCCGCCCATAACGCGCCATTCCAGCCAAGCCGAAGCCCGACCACAGCGCCAGCACTGCCCACAACACCAACAAATAGCGGTCTTGTGTCAATGAACGGGTCAGCGCGTTGATGGTCAACATCGCGGCGAAGGCGGCCACGCTCACGGTGAGGATGAAACGCCGTCCATCGCGTGCCGACGCGGGACGGCTAAATAGCCCAATCCCCAGCAGGGCGGCCAACAACGCAGCATTTTGGTTGCTCAGGCGTTGGGCAGTATGGCTGACGGCCTGTAGCGACGTGAGCGCGTAGACGCTCAACCCGCTATCATTTTGGGTGATGGATGTTGCCCGCAGCAACACGCCCAACCACGGGATGAAGGTCAACGCTGCCGCGAACATCACCCCCACCGGAAGCCACCAGCGGCGCGTTTTGGGCGCAAACAGCAGATGATACACACCGACGCCAAACGGAATCACGATGGCGAAGTAGTGCAAATACAGGCATCCGACCACGCCCACGAACAAGATTGCACCGTAGGGCGTGCGCCTTGCGCGGTTCTGCTGCATCCCCCAATATCCCCACAGGCATAGCGCCGTCACCAGCGGGAGCCAGCTATAGGGGCGGACTTCGTGCAAATACAGCCCGAATAAGCCCGACGCCCCCATCACCGCCCCCGCGCTCCAGCCGACGAGCGGCGAATGCAGGTCACGGCCTAAGCGCACGGTGACGGCGATCCCCAACAGCCCCCCCAACCACGCCAGCGCCCGTAACGGCACGGCTTCCCAGCCGGTGAGCTTGCCCCACAGGTTGAGCAGCACAAAGTAGCCGGGCGCCCAACGCGGATCATCACTTGCCACACGCGCTACAACCTGCCCCACAGAAAGCGGCCCAAAGTGCGCGCCCCCCGTCACATACAGTGACCATGCTTCATCGTACCAAATCGGGTCTATATTGAGGTTGCGCCCACCGAACACGCCGATCAACAATAATAGGGTGACGGTTGCCAGCGGCCAATTAATCCGCAAGGGCTTCACTGCGGAGTTTTGCGACGATCTGTGGCAAGGTGGCGGTTTTGGCCTGTGCGCGGGCATCCCAAATGACACGCGGGCAAAGCTCGGCTTCAAGGTCATCAAAGAGGGTATCGGCTTGTTGATAGGTAGCTGGTGGGGTTTCAGGGTGGTGTAGGATGTACGCCAGCAATTCGGCGGCGACTTCTTTGTGTTGGGCGGCAATCAGCAGTTGAGCGGCTTCAGTGAGGCGGCAGAGTGTTGCGGTAACCGATAACGTGCTGTGGAAAATAGGGAGTGGGAGGTTCATAGGGGGTATATATACATACAGGGCAACCGAAGCCGCCCCGATGATTTCTCAATTGCTAAACCTCAGATACGACGAAGGATGCTGGAGAAAATGTTACCGATAGCCGGCCCAAGAAGCGCCAAGATGACGATCACAACGACGGCGACCAAGACAAGGATTAAAGCGTACTCTACGAGGCCTTGCCCCTCTTCGTGTGGTTGGTAAATCAATGGATAATTTCTCCTAGTTAGGAAATGATACTAGACGATAGTTGCTAACATGCAACAAGATTAAGGTACCACAAACCGAAGTGAATGTCAAAAAAATTACGTACTTTATTCACATTTCTTAACAAGATTATGGCTTTGGCTTGGGTGCGTACCTCCCAAACGAAGCCCGATAAAGTTCAGCATTAAGGTCATCAAACAGGGTCGTTGGCATGTTACGGTACGCATTTGCGGGTGTTTCAGAGTGTTTTTATGAGATGTAAGCCCGCAATTAAGCGGTAATTTCTGGGGGTTGGGTGGCAATCAGCACTTAAGCAGATTCACCGTGACCGTCAACGATTGTGAAAAACGTATAATTTTAGGTTCATAGCAGCTATAAATACAAACGGGGTAGCTTCCGCTACCCCGTTGCTTTTCCCCAGTGTTAAACCTTAGATATTACGAATGATATTGGAGAAAACGTTACCGATACTTGGCCCGAGAATCGCTAAACCGACGATCACGACTACAGCGACCAAGACAAGGATTAAAGCGTACTCTACAAGACCTTGTCCTTCTTCGTGTGGTTGGTAAATCAATGGATAATTTCTCCTAGTCAGGAAATGATACTAGACAATCGTTGCTAATGTGCAACGAGGTTACGGTAGCACAAACTGAATTGGATGTCAAAAAAGATTCCATACGGTAATTGCTAGTTCATGTTTTTGGGCTGTTTTACGGTTTTGTAGGGATGACACAGGTGTCAACTGTGTTTGGTGCAAGCACACGATTAAGCCGCAATTTCTGGGTGTTGGGGGCAATCAGCGCTTAAGTGGATTTAGTGAGGGGATGAAGGTGACGGTCTGCGCTTGTAAAAAAGTGTAATTGCACACTCACAACGGATGTAAACACAAACGGGGTAGCCGAAGCTACCCCGTTGCTTTTCCCGACTCTTCGCTTAGATGCTACGAAGGATACCGGAGAAAATGTTACCGATAGCCGGCCCGAGAAGCGCCAAGATGACGATCACGACTACGGCTACCAAGACGAGGATCAAAGCGTACTCTACAAGGCCTTGGCCCTCTTCGCGTGGTTGGTAGATCATTGGATAATTCCTCCTAGTTAGGAAATGATTCTATTCGGTAAATTGCTATTCAGCAACAACTAGAGAATAGCACAAAGTTAGCGGCTTGTCAAAACAACTCTGCAAATTGT
>JBMOFU010000428.1:0-3277 GCA_049318725.1 Phototrophicaceae bacterium
TGATCGCGGATAATCAGCCCGTATTCGTTTTGAGGAACATCGGCGGCTGTAAAGATTGCCACCACGCCCTTGAGCGCAGTGGCGGCTTGTGTATCCACCGCCACGACACGGGCATGGGCGCGGTCACTGTAGCGGATTTTCATCCACAGTTGCCCATCAAGGTTGATGTCTGCTGGGTAGGGTGTTTTGCCTGTAACTTTGCCTTCTGCATCAATCCGTAGTACGTTTTGCCCAACAACAAGGGTTTTTCCGTCGGCCATCGTTTAGTTCCTTAACCGTTGAATCTCTTGGCTGAAGATGCGCCGCAAAATGGCAATTGCTACTGCGTAGGTGGGTTCCACCCCCGGATAGCTCAAATTCGTAGAGAGGTTATCCCCCTTGCTGAGTGGCGTATCAGAAGCATAGTGCAAAAACCCAACATCAAACGGCGCACCGTAAAGGTTTTGAATCTCATTGAACGGGTGGCGGCGCGGCCTGAATCCTTCGTAAATCGAAGACAGGTAAGGGCCGGCTTCCATTTCAATATCAGTGAAACCCTCTTTGTAAAACACACCCATATAGGTCGAATTTTGGAGGAACGTTCCTAGCACACTGATGGCTTTTTGGTTGTCTAACACGTTGCCGTAGCGCATATAGGGGGCAACATCTTTGGCACGGAAGCAGTTGTTAAACAAGTAGGTGTTCTGGGATTGTTCATCGTGAACCACATTGGGGATCATCACATCGTTGATCCGCCCATTGAGCGTTGCCGCCTTGCCCATCACATAGACACCCAACAGTTGTACATTTTCGCCCACACGGTTAAGCAACTCATAGGCGGCCATCCCTAATGGGTAGTCAATGTTGAGGATCAATGCGTCGCTGTTGGCTAACGGGGCAAGATCAAGCGATTCAGTCAGGCGAGGGTCTAACCAATCCCATTGCAGGCGGTTTAGCTCTATGACTTGGGCTTCAACATCAAAAACGTGGGCGCTTGGGATGCGATGCACCCCGATGGATTCTTCCTCTTGTAGGATTTCAGCGGCGCGGCCTTCGCCGCCATCGCTCACATACTTCTTGAGAACGTAGTACAAAAAGTTATTGAGGGTGGTTTGCCCCTCATTGCGTTGAATGGCCTCATACTCTTGCAACAACTTGCTCTGATTGGCGACGCTCAGGTACCCCACAATTGGGGTGTGGTTGCGTTGGGCATAGCCGCTCAACAAATTGGGCAGGGCGTGGGTATTGCTAGACACAAAGTAAACCGGGCGGTCAGCTAACCGCATGGAAATATGCGCCATGTGGTCATCAATGGCTTGCCACCATAGGGAAGTAGCACGGCGGTAATCCATGAGCGAACCCGCCAATAGCCGCAAGCTCATCGCTTTGGGGGCTAACCCGATGTGTTGTAGGGTCGGGATGAAGTCATTGCCCCACGCCCGCGCCATCCGATGCACATCTGTGCCTTCTATCTGTAAGATGGCCGCCAGTTGTTCAGCTTCTAGGCTAGTAAGCCCTACCCCGGCAACGCTGGTCTTGAGGAAGTCTTGACCGGCTTCTGCGCGTAACAGGTGGTGGAGCTTGTTCCATTCAATTTGGTAGGCCGTGAGCAACGGCACAAGGTCGTCAATGTCTGAACGGCTGGCGATGAACATTGCTAGCGTATGTTCCCCATCAAAGTGTGTGCGCCGCCGCCGCGCTGAAGCTGTTACCCGCGACCATTGCGCGACGTTCCAGCCTGCCCTAAAAAAGCTACTTTCTGTTTGCCCGAGGATGACCTCACGCGCAAACCGCATATCAGACGGCAACCGCAGTGAACTGTAGATCAAGGCGGAAGGGTCGGGCGTTTGATGTTCGGCATGGGCATGTAAGAGTGACTTCATCCCCTTGTGGCTTTCGACCAACGTTTCAATCTGAATGGTGTCTGTGGAACGCAATAACGAGTAGTACGTCCGCATATACAATTCGATTTCTTCGCTCCCAGTACGCGGTACTGTGCGATCCATAACGGGTATTAGCTCCTACTTTGACTTGTATGAATTAGCGTTGGCCTCACGGATTTTTTGACGCCGCCGCTTTTGCGCTTGTTTTTCATCGAGCATCGCCTTGCGGTCATCTGAAAGTTCTTTGTCTTTGATTTTGTACTTGGGTCGTGGAACAGCCAACGCAACTAAAAATGCTGCCGTAGAACTTAAGATCAAGAAGATAAACCCCGCAAATGCCAGAGTAATCCATAAGGGGTCAAGGTCACCTGTGTTAAAGCTGGGGAACTGCCGCTGCGCCCAAGATTCCAAACTGGGGGCAAGTACCCATGCGATCACCGCACAGGCCACGCCCAACACTAAGCCTAACGCGGGTAAATAGGCGCGGATGGGGTTTACTCTTTGTGCTTTACGAATTTCGCTCATCAGGGTTAATCTCCTGCAATACTTTGGCTGGCTTGTCGAAACGCTTGGATGATTTTGTAATATCCGGTACAGCGGCATAAGTTGCCGCTGATGCTGGTTTGAATCTGTTCGGCGGTGGGGGTGGGGTGTTCTTCAAGCAGTTTTGCCCCAGCCATGACAAAGCCCGGTGTGCAGTACCCACATTGTACCGCGCCTTGCTCTACAAATGCCTGCTGGAGTGGGTGCAATGTGCCATTAGCGCTCAATCCCTCAATGGTGACAATTTCGGCATCATGCGCGCGCGGTGCAGGAACCATGCACGACATAACCGCCGCCCCGTTGAGGAACACCGTACACGCGCCACATTCGCCCTCTGCACAGCCTTCTTTAGACCCCGTTTGCCCGGCGTGATCGCGCAGTAGGTCTAGCAAAGAGTGATCTTGCCCAGTGGATAACGTCATCGGTACACCGTTGATTGTCGTTTCAATGGCCTGTTGATGGTCGTGATATAAGCCAGCGCTCAGGGCGGGTTCATCTTGCGCGGCCTGTTCACCCCACAGCAATGTCGGTTCACCACTCCACGGCAGGGCGGTGTCATGATGGGCGATCCGCCGCAAGACGCGCGCTGTGACAATGCCGACCATCTCTTGACGGTACTCGGCACTGCCGCGCACATCGCTGATCGGCTTGGGGACGCTGGCGGCTATCCGCGCCGCAGCACGGATGCTGTCTTCGGTCAATGGCTTGCCGATGAGCGCGGCTTCTGCCTCTGGCACACGGATAATCGTCGGGGCAACGCTGCCGAGTGTGATCTTGGCTTCAGTGACAATCTCGTCTGCCAGCGTGAGGACAGCCGCCGCGTTGACGACAGAAATCGCCTGTGCGCGCCGCAAGGCCAGCTTAAAGAAAGT
>JBMOFU010000429.1:0-3251 GCA_049318725.1 Phototrophicaceae bacterium
CATGCGCTGTAATGGTGTGAAGTGGGTACCTATGGGGCGCAATATTCTGCGCCGCTACGGAAAAACGCACGCGGTCTTTTGGTTGCATCCCGCTAGGGCGTCAGCCATAATAGAGGGATAATCAGACCGAAGGGGTGAATCGTTGATGAACAACCCACACAGCCGTAGTGTGACAATAGTGGCAACCGCCTCATTGATTGTCTTGATTATCTTGGTAAGCCTTGTGCTGGTGTTGTCCTCGAGTTTCCAGACCAATGCTACGCTTAAGAGTACAGTCCCGCCCCCGCCGTTGGCTTTGACGCTGCAAACCACCGCTATGCTACTCCCTAGCATGACCGCTACACCGACAGCGAGTGTTACGGTGCGCTCCCGCCCGACGCTCCTCCCTACGGTGAGTGTCATCTCTACTGTGTCTAGCGAAACGCCACTGAGCAGCGAAGGCGATGCCCCCACCGAAACGCCCACAGAACGATCTGTGGAATCTAACTTCCCGACCGACCCGCCGCCCACGGGCAGCGATAGCGGCGATGCCCCCACCGAAGCGCCAACGAGGGCAGCGTTTGAAGAACTACCCACCGACGCACCAGATGTGCTTACGCCAGTCTCTACGCCGCTAGAGGTGGCGTTTACCGCATCATCGTTTAGCATCATTTCGGCCTCTGGTGAGGAAGTCGGTAGCGGCACGGTGCGCGCCTACTATGATGAATCGGTGGCTTACGGCCAAACCACGCGCATTGAGCTAGAGTTAGCCTTTGACTACTTGTACATCACGCCCACGCCCAGAGGCTTACGCACGGCGGTTGCCGTCACGCCGCGCCCGACCAGCAGCGCCGCCCGCCCTTCTGCTACGCCGCGCCCGCCCGCCGTTGAACAGCCAGACATCACCATCTATCAGCGGATGGGGGCGACGCTCACCTGTGCGCCGAGTAGTTTCGTCGGCTGTGATGACGGGCTTGACCTGAGCAACGGGCGCTTTATCGGCTACAACGGCATGTCGTGGTCATGGATCCTTGCGCCGCGTGACGGGGTGGAGGGCTTGCAGGCGCTCACGCTGGACTTGTGGACGGTGGATTTGGTCAACGGCACGCTAGAGCAGGCCAATGTTGTCTGGTCGCACGACTTCACGATCAATGCCACTGTCCCGCGTGTGCCGCTGGCGTGGCTGGCCCACAATTGGCCGATCTTCGCCGCCATCGCGGGCGTGATTGTGGTGTTGGTCGGCGGCGGGCTGCTTGCCTATTGGAACCTGAGCCGTGTCCGTTCAGTAGCGACAGCGCCAAGTACGTCAAATGCCACCGTGACCCCGCCTACACGGGTGACGGCCTTTATCAGCTATCGGCGCAAAGTCAGCTGGGAAATCGCAAACTTCATCAACGATAAGCTAGAAGGCTACGGCGCAGACATCTTCCTTGACGTAGACGACATCCACGAAGGGCGCTTTGCAGACATCATCACCCGCAACATTGACGCCCGTGAGTATTTCATCGTGCTGCTTGCCCCCGGCACGCTAGAATCAGAATGGGTGGTGAAAGAAATCCGCTATGCCATAGACAACAAAAAGAAGATTATTCCGGTGTTGCTCAACGGCTTTGACCTCTATGGCGCAGAAATGCCAGAAAGCCTCAAAGACATTGCCACCTACAACGCCGTAGAGATCAGCCCCAAATACCTTGATGCAGGCATCCAACGGATTGCGGTCTTTATGGGCGTGCTGAAAGCATAAGACCATGATTGCTTCAAACCCCCACCAAAAACAGAAAACTCGCTTGGCGTTTATGCGCGCCATTTTGCGCCTGCTCCAGACGCGCACGTTTGACCAAATCACCGTGACCGACATTGCCAACGAAGCCGACTATGGCCGCTGGACGTTTTACCAATACTTCACCAGCAAAGAGGAGGCTGCCTACGAAACCTTTGTGTATTGGATGGACGACCTTGACCAGCGGGTGGTGGCGGCGGTGGAAGGGTTAGATTCGCCCATGCGCGAATATACCTCTTGGCAACTACTGTTTGCCGCCTTTTATGAGCATCAAGCCTTCTTGATGGAACTGCAACGCGGCGCAGACATTTTATGGCACAGGCAGGCCAAAGACTACGTGATTGAGCAGTTTTCTCAGCATTTGTACGCCGGGCGCTTTCGTTTGATGGAAGGCGTGCGGCCAGAGATTGCCACACGGCTGTACGTCAGCGCGGTGATGGAACTGCTCGAATATTGGTCGTATACCCCCAGTGTGGGCGACGCCAAAGCGCTGGCCGATGAGTTGTTTCGCTTCATCTTCAATCAGCCGCCACCGAAATAGACACCCGTCCATTATCACACATATTTGCCCTATTGCGTTGGCGTGCATAAGATAACGCTTGTCCATTTGTGTTCTGTTGAAAGGGTTTTTCCATGCAAACTGTTCGTCGTATGACTGCTAAAACTGCCTTGTGGATCGGCATCAGCGCGCTGTTATTGACCTTAAGCGGCGCATTGGCTGCCCAAGAAGGCCACAACCACAGCCCCACGGGGGAATCGCGCCCAGAAACCGAGCGCCAAAGCCCCATCCCGCTAGACCCTGCCAGCGGCGGCGAAATCGGCTTTGTGTATGAAGCCTTCCTGAATCCGAACCAAGAAGGCGGCGAAGAAGAAGACACCCCGCGCTTTGTTCCCGATGTCTTCCGCTCTACTGCGCCGTCTACGCCGCGCACCGAACGCACCTCACGCGGGCATTCGGTGATTGAGTTCACCAACGACCTCAGCCGCGCTTACGTCTACCTTGCCGTCGAAAACGTCAACCCCGCCGATGTGGTGATGTTGCACCTGCATTGCGGGCGTCCCGGCCAATTGGGCCCGATCATCGTAGACTTCAGCCTTGCCGGGAATATTCAAGAATACTTGGCAGATGGCACGTTCGCTATCGAAATCACCAATAAAGATATTGTGGCCGCCACCGCCAATGGGAGCGGGCTAATTGGGGCGTTCACCGCCGGCTGCCCGATCATCACCACAATTCCCACCGAAAAGACGGTGACGATTGCCGGCCTAGAGTACATTGCCCGCCAAAGCGAACTGTACTTCAACCTGCACACCGCCGGACAAGTCTACTTTGGCGACATTCGCGGGCAGTTCCACCTTGTGAATGATTAACTCACGTTACGCACGCAACAGGAATCTGTCAATTTTTTTGTACAGGTCTGTTAGAAATCGTCTCACGGACGAGGCAAGCCTCGTCCCATAGGCACCCACTTAAGGATTTGCTGACATTGTT
>JBMOFU010000430.1:0-3250 GCA_049318725.1 Phototrophicaceae bacterium
TAATAGTAGGGTGGTCAATCGGCGCGAGTAGGCGGCCAATATTCACTTGGGCAATATGATAGGCGGTCATGGGGCGTCCTTTGGCAGGGGAACAAAAAGCATACGTTTATCATTAAAGGGCAAATTTTTAGCGCTGTCTAGCACCAGCCACACCCTACGCAGATCGGCGTGCATCCCCTACAATCGCGCCGATAGGCTCGTTTACCGATAAGGGTGCCCTTGTGCCAAACCTGAAATTACACTATATCGCCAACGTGCGCCTACCCACAGAAAAAGCGCACGGGCTGCAAATTGTGCAAAACTGTGAAGCCTTTGCACAGAACGGGGCGCAGGTCAAGCTATGGGTGGCCGCCCGCACCAATACTGCCGAAATGCAGGCCATCCCCGACCTTTACGCCCATTATGGCGTCACCCCTAACTTTGCCCTCCAGCGCTTGCCCACCCTCGATTTGCTGCCGCTGGTGCCGGGGCGCGATGATCGGTTAGCGCAAGCGATTTTTGCCCTGCAACTGGTCACATTCACCTTGAGTGCGCTCATCATGAGCCTGTTCACCGCCGCTGACGTGATCTACAGCCGCGATCCGTTGGTGCTGTGGGTACTTTCTTGGGTGACCCCTAAGCGCAAGTTAGTGTATGAGGCGCATCAATTGGCCGCTGGCAAACTGGGGAGCGCGCTACAACGGCGCGTCGTCCAGCAATGCGGCACTGTGATTGCTACCACCGCCCGCCTGCGCGATGATCTGTTGGCGCTGGCGGATGGCGTCCAGCCGCAACGCTTTATGGTTGCCCATGATGGCGTGCGCGCCGCACGCTTTGCCGAACTGCCCAGCCAAGCCGACGCACGTCACGCGCTTGGCTGGCCGCAGGATGCGTTTATTGTGGGCTATGTAGGCCGCCTACACACGATGGGGCAAGACAAGGGCGTAGCCACGCTCCTAGAGGCGTTACAGCATACTGTTGGGGCATCCTTAGCGATTGTCGGCGGCCCAACAGACATGGCCGAAGCCCTGCGCGATCAATGGCTGGCGGCCAATTTACCCGCTACGGAATTTCTCTATGCTGGGCAGGTCGCGCCAGAGCGTGTGCCGTTGTGTATGCGTGCCTTTGATGTGTGTGTTATGCCGTTGCCGTTCACACCCCACTTTGCCTATCACGCTTCCCCATTGAAACTGTTCGAGTATATGGCAAGCGGGCAAGCCGTCGTGGTGAGCGACCTGCCCGCATGGGCAGATGTCGTCCGTGATGGGGAAAACGCGCTACTGTTCCCTGCGGGCGATGTAACCGCGTTGGCGCAGGTGTTGGCACGCCTGCGCGCCGACCCCGCATTGCGGGCGCGCTTGGGGGCAACCGCCCGCGCAGAAGCCTTGACGCTACACACATGGGCAGCCCGCGCCACACGGATTTTGGCACACATCCGCCAGGCCGCATGATGGGATTACGGCATCGGCGTCGAAATCCAGTTGGTTTGGAACATTGACCATTCGGCGTTATCGGTTGTCCACTCTGCATAGATCGTCAGGCCACGCACAACGCTTGCAGCTTCGCCTGCTTGGATCATGCCCGAGCGAATGCCGTCAATGGCGGTCTTGATATTCTCTACGTCGGGGTCGTGGGCGGGCAGTTCCGCCTCATAAGTCGGCACCCCAATCCATAGCCCAACGCCCGTGCCTAAATCATCTAGTGCGCGGGCATAGCTTTGCACTTGGTAAGCCACCCACACGCTATAGTCATCGGCACGGGTGAGGCCACTTTGATAGGCCATTAAGAGCATTTCATCCACCAGCAGCGCCACGCTTTGCTTATAGTCGTAGCTCCACTCTAGCGTACTGGTCACACGCGGGCTAAACGGAACGGGGTCGCCGCTCGGACGCCAATCTGGGGGGATGGCAACCGCTACCGGAATCCGTTCTGGATTGCCGTTCACGTCCAGCGGCGCGACGCTATCCAGCGTTAGGCGCACCGTCCGCAATAGCTTGAGGAAGTTCTCGTCGCCGTCTAGCACGGGTTCCACATTCAGGTAAACGCCATCAAAGCCGTAATCCAGCACCAAGAGCGCGGCAAGCTCGGCAATGCGCGTGTGGATGTTTTCATCCGCCAGCGTGTACTCCTCACCTGTGCCGACGGGGTAACTAATCCAGCCGTACAGTTGGCCTTGCGGATAGAGGCGGTTATATTGCTCTACAAACGCACGGATGTTGGGTTCCATTTCAGCCAATGTATCGCTGTAGGGCTGGCCGGTTTGGGGGTTGATGGTCGTCACAATCTGGTCGGTGATGGGGTCACGCTCAGAGCGCTTGCCCGACCACGTTTGATCGGTCTTGAGGTAAGACACCCATACATAGGCCGTGCCAATGCGGTTTTGCTGCATCCGCGCCACCAGCCCCACGACTTCATCTTCAGTCGGCAGGTCATACGTCCATTCGGTGCCAAGCCACAGCGCGTTCGGGTAGGTCACGGGCGCAGGTGGGTTGATGAAGCGCAAGCCGTAGACAATGCCCACAATCAACCCCACCGCCAACAGCAAATAGGCCGCGCCCGTTAACAGGCGCGTGGGAATGGGCAGGTTGGGCATCCGAAAGCGCGGCATGGGCGAAAGTTGCTGATCTTTGCTGGCGCGGTCTTGCTGGCGCTGGACGTGTTGGCGCCGTACCTGTTGCTCTTTGCGTAATTGTTGCCGCTGCCGTGCGTTGTTGCGGGGCGGGCGGGGGGTGGGGGATTCACTCACGCGCTAGTTTCTCCGTTCGGTTCAGGGATAAAGTCGCCGTCTTCAAGGGCGGTGCTGATCCAGAGGCGCATGGCGTCCTCAATCATGTCATGCAGGTCAAGCCATGTCTCGGCACAGGTCATGCAGCCGGGGAGTAATGGCACTTTGGCAAACCAACTGCCATCTTCATCCCGAATCACGGTGATAGGATATGGCAAAACCAAATAGTCCTCAACGGTCTTGGCCGGGGTCACTGGGGTTTGTGTCGTCATCGGTTTGCCCTTCCTCAAACAATTGTGGTTTAACGGCTTGTATTTCATCAATTACCTTATACAGGCCATGAGCAAATACCTGCTTAACCTCGTTTCACGGGCGAGGCAGACCTCGCCCCTACCCGTCACTGCCCTTCCTCGTTCCTTGTTCGCAACGGACGCCCCGTTGGTCGTCCCTACTCGTCACTGGTTCGCAACGGACGCCACAGGTGGCGTCCCTACTCGTCACTCGTCACTCGTCACTCGTCACTCGTCACTCGTCACTCGTCACTCG
>JBMOFU010000431.1:0-3248 GCA_049318725.1 Phototrophicaceae bacterium
AACACTCTATCAGAGACGATCATTATCAAGGGGACTGTTGTGAGGCCGCCAAAACCATTACCGCTGTTACTCTTGGGGAGCATCCTGCTTAGTGTGGGGATGGCCGTCGCCGCTCAAACTGCCAACCCGAACCCGCCCGTTCGTGGGGATTTCCCGGCGGCGACGCCCGCCGCCGCCAACGTGATCGTCATCCCGCCACCGACGCCCTCTGACCCCATCGGCCAAATTCTTGCCGACCCGCGCATTTACACGCCCATCCCGCCGCCCCTTGCCGCCCCGTATGTGCCGCCCGGCTTCATCCAGCCCGGCCAAACGGTGATTGTGATTGGCGAACTGGTCAACCTACGCAGTGAGCCGCGTTCGGGCGTGGGCGTGGTGATCCTTGCGCGCTTGAACCGCGGCGATGACTTGACCGTGTTAGCCCTCAGCGATGATCTGCTTTGGGCGCAAGTAGACACCCTCGGCCCGCTGTTCTTGCAGGGATGGATTAGCACTAGCTTGATTCAAGTGCAGTCTGAATTTCAGGCGTTTGCCCCCGGCCTGCCCAATCAAGGCGGCAGCGGCTACAGCGTCAAGGCAGACAACACCGTGAATGTGCGCTATGCCCCGACCATCTTCTCTGACCGCGTGGGGATTTTGGCCGAAGGCGCGTTAGCAGAAATCATCGGGCGCACGTCTACCTATAGCTGGTGGAAGATTCGCCTTAACGACGGCGTGGTCGGGTGGGTATCGAGTACCTACGTTTTCCCAACCGATCAAGCCGCCTTCCGCAGCGTGCCGATTTTGACCGAATAACAACGCCTGACACCCCTGATCCGTGTGATGATCCGTAGGGGCGCAGCGCGCTGCGCCCCTACACGCCACAACAATTCGGTAGGGGCATGGCGCGCCATGCCCCTACACGCCATATTTATATGATGGATGTTAGGTATTCCCGATTATGGAACCGATTACTCTCTTACAGCAGAAACGCATTGTATTGGCCGTCACGGGGAGTATTGCCGTCTACAAGGCTGTAGACCTTGCCAGCAAGCTCACGCAGGCGGGCGCATTGGTGGATGTGATAATGACGGAAGCGGCGCAACAGTTCGTTACCCCGTTGACGTTTCAGGCGGTGACCGGGCGCAACGTCTACACCGACCTGTGGCAAACCAGCGGCGGCGGACTGCCGACGCACATCGCCCATGTGGGCTTGGCCGAAGGCGCAGACTTGATCGCTGTGATTCCGGCAACCGCCAACAGCATCGCCAAGTTAGCGCACGGGCTGGCGGATGACCTGCTCACTGTGACGGCGTTGGCGGCGCGTTGCCCGCTCTTGATCGCCCCGGCAATGGACGGCAGTATGTACGCCCATCCCGCGCTACAGGCCAACCGCCACACCTTGATCGAGCGCGGTGCGTTTTGGGTGGAGCCAGAAAGCGGGCGCTTTGCCTCTGGGCTGGTCGGTCAAGGGCGCTTGCCAGAAACGCCGACGCTGTTGGGCGAAATTCGGCGTGCATTGGGCGCGAACGGCGCGCTACGCGGGCGAAAGATCGTGGTCACGGCAGGCGGCACCCGCGAAGCCCTAGACCCAGTGCGCTACCTCACCAATCACAGCAGCGGCAAGCAGGGCGTGGCAGTAGCACAGGCCGCCCTCGACGCAGGCGCACAGGTCACGCTCATCATGACGCCCAATGGACTAGCGTGGCCGCAGGGCGCAACGCAGGTCAGCGTAGAAAGCGCCCAACAGATGCACGACGCCGTATTAGACCATTGCCGCGACGCCGACGCATTGGTGATGGCCGCTGCCGTTGCCGACTTCCGCCCCGCGACGGTGGCCGCGCAGAAAATCAAGAAAACCGAAGGCGACGACGCCCCTACGATTCACCTCACGCGCAACCCCGATATTCTGCTGGCGGTCAAAGCAGTGCGTGAATTAGGCGGGATGCCACGCGCAGTGGTCGGGTTTGCCGCCGAAACGGAAAATTTACTCCATAACGCCCAGAGCAAACTCGTCCGCAAGGGCGTTGAATTGTTGGTCGCCAATGACATCACCGCCCCTGACGCGGGATTCAACACCGAAACCAACCGCGTGACCTTGCTCCATGCCGACGGGCGGCAAACCCCGCTGGATTTAATGAGCAAGGCACAGGTGGCAGAGCGCATCATCACCGAGCTTGCGTGGCTATTGGGCGGTGATGCCTAATGGTGTCCGTAACGTGAATTAATGATTGTGTGCGGCTTCGCCTTCGGCGTGTTCGTGATCTTCCCCGCCAAGCCGATCCTCAATCAGCACGGCCAGCGTCGTGCTTTCGCCGCTGGCGAAGGTTAGTTCAAGGGCAATAGCATCCCCGCTCACCAACGGCACTTGTACATCCACCAGCATGATATGGTAGCCGCCCGGCGCAAAGACTGCCGCCTCACCTACAGGAACAATGATCCCACCCTCTACCGGGTTCATTTGCATCACGCTGTTTGCATCCATGCTGGTTTCATGTAATTCTACGGCATCTGCCACTGGGCTACCCGCAGACAGCAACGTATCTTCGGCGTCTGTCGGGTTGGCAATCGTCAGGTAAACAGCACTGACTGCACCCACAGGGGCGGCTTCTTCAGCGTCGGCCACTGTAGGCCGCGCCCATACCTCACTGGCGTTGATCGTGAGCGAAAGCGGCAACGGCGCTTCATCGCTAATCAGCGCGGCCACTGGAATTTCGAGCGTATTGCCGTTGGAGGTGCCGTCATTTTCGAGCATGGCAAAGGTCAACACAATCTTGAAGGCTTCCCCTGCGATCAACGGTTCAGTGACATTGAGCAACATCACATGATAGCCGCCCGGCTCCAGCGATGCGCTCTCGCCCGCTGGAACGATAATCCCCCCATCAACGGGGTTCATCTGCATCACACCGTTTGCGTCCATCGTCGTCTGATGGATTTCAACGACTTCTGCCACAGCGGTGCTGCCCCCAATAAGGCTAATCGGGTGGCCGCCGGGGTTGTTGATGTGCATATACACGGCGCTAACAGCGCCCATAGCAGCCATATCTGGGTTGGGGGTGGCCTCTTCTGTACTCGTTGCAGTTGGCCGCGCCCATACCCCTGTGATGACAATATCTTCTGCGCCGTGTGCATAAGCAACAGGCGTCACCGCCACAGCCAAACCGATCAACAATAGGCAGATTGCAAAGACTTTTTTCATACTGTGCCGCACTCCATGTTAAAGGGCTAAAAGGGTTCAGTGAACAATTTCACAATCTTTGGCAACAGAA
>JBMOFU010000432.1:0-3247 GCA_049318725.1 Phototrophicaceae bacterium
CCTTGCCGCAAAAACGCCTGCGCCCGCAAGACAACCTCCCGCGCAGGCTGGAACTTGCTTTGCGCACCAGTACAGTTCTTACAACGTCCACACGGTTGCACGGCACGCGGATCATCCAGCGCACGGGCGATGAACTGCATCAAGCAACCTTCTTCCTTAATGTAGGATTTCATCTGTTCCAGTTCGTGATAGCGTGTTTGGGTCACGGCCTGCCAGCGCACATAATCTGGCTGGCGGTCAGGGTCTATCAAGGTATAGGTGGAACGTTGGCTGCTGATAATCCCTTCTACTTCTAGGTGCGTGACGATTTTCTCTAGCGTGCCTTGCCGCACATTCACATAGCGTTGTAGGTCGGCTTTGGTCATCTCGCCGTGTTGATGGAGTATCTCTATCACTTCCAACACTTTTTCAGCAGGTGGGAAGGCGCTATCAATGAAATAGTGCTGGATTTCTTCATCTTCGTCACCGTACATCAGCACAATATGCGCGTTGGCAATCCCACGCCCAGCGCGGCCAATCTGCTGATAGTAGTTGATGATATTGCCCGGCAACTGATAGTGAATGACAAAGTGCAGGTCGCTCTTGTCGAAGCCCATCCCCAACGCCACACTAGAGACTAACGCCTTGACTTGGTTTTGCATCAATTGCCGTTCAAGGTCAACGCGGTTTTCACCGCCCATATTTTCAACATCGGCAAAGTACGGCTTGACGTTGAACCCCTCTAGTTGCAGCCATTCGGCCACCACTTGGCAATCGCGGGTGGTCGTGCAATAGATGATCCCGCTACCGGGGATGTGCTTCATCAAGTGACTGAGCAACGTCAGCCGTAGCGCGGCGTCCATAGATTCTGGATACACGTACAATGACAGGCTTTCACGGGTCAGCGCGCCGCGCTGGATGTTCATCTGTGCGCCGAGTATTTCGGCAACGTCTGCCACCACGCGGTCATTGGCGGTGGCGGTCGTCCCCAGTACGGGCGTCTGTGCGGGAATGTCGTCTAAGACCTTCATCAGGCGGCGATAGTTGGGACGAAAGTCATGCCCCCAGTCTGAAATGCAGTGGGCTTCGTCAATCACCAACAGGCCAATCTTGTGGCGGATGGTTGACCACACATTCTCTTGGAAGTTGGCATTTGCCAGCCGTTCGGGAGAAATCAGCAACAAATCTAGCTTGCCGAGCAACACCGCATTTTGAATGACGCGGTGATCTTCGCTGTTCTCGCTGTGGATGCTGCGGGCGTTGATGCCCCATTGGGCGGCAGATTGCTCTTGATTGCGGATGAGCGACAGTAACGGGCTAATCAGGATGGTGATCCCTGCGCCTTGTTGCCGCAACAGGCGCGTTGCCATAAAGTACACGAGGCTTTTGCCCCACCCTGTGCGCTGGACGACCAACGCCCGTTGATGTTTGACGACTAACGCTTCAATGGCTTCCCACTGGCCGTCCCGAAAATATGCCTGTTCGCCCAAAAGTTGTTTGAGCCATTGTTCGGCTTGTTCGCGCATAGTTGCTCCAACTAGTGATTCTCATATACGGATTATGAAGCGCTCATCACAAGTTGGCAAGGTAGACCGCAGGTGAAATCGCGCTAAGAAAACCCTAAAGCGCCCCTTAGTGTTAGGGGGTAGCGGATAAATCGGGGGTATGATGGATGTGTCATCCAATGCCCATATCCTAGAATCCAACACTGACCAACCTATGACCCTAACTGTTGATGTTCCCGCAAACGCCCACACCTTTGAACACAGCAGCGTGATCCCCACCACGCTCGATGAAATGATCCGCTTTCATGAAGCGCCACAGGCGTTTGCATGGCTTACCCCGCCGCCGATCTTCGCCCAAGTTCACCGCCGTGAACTGAAATCGCTCACAGACGGCGAACTTGAATTTACGCTGTGGTTCTTGGTCGTGCCAGTGCGCTGGTTAGCGCGCCATGAGCAGGGGCCAACGCCGCATAGCTTCCAAGACCGCATGATGCAGGGGCCAATGGCCTATTGGCTGCACCGCCATATCTTTGAGGAAGTGGAAGGGGGCGTCAAGCTCACCGACCGCATCACCCTCTCCCACAAGCCGGGGATCGCTGGCCTGTTCACCCGCTTGGTCTTTGACGGCCTGCCCTTGCGATTCTTGTTCATTTACCGTCACCTTCGCACCCGCCTACAGGTCAAACGCCTATGACATCTCATCCGCCTAAAATTGTCGTCATCGGCGCAGGGATTGGCGGCCTCACTAGCGCGGCATTGCTGGCGCGGGCAGGCTATGACGTGACCGTACTGGAAGCGCAAACCTACCCGGGCGGCAGCGCTGGCACTTACTTCCACAAGGGCTATCGCTTTGACGCCGGGGCGACTGTTGCGGGCGGGTTCCAGCCCAACGGGCCGCACTATATCGCGGGCAAGCTGTTGAGCATTGACTGGGATATCCATCGCGGCGAGCCGGCATGGGTAGTACATCTTCCAGAGCGGCAAATTGCGCTCACCGCAGACAACACAGAGGTGCTAGAACAGTTCCCGGCATCGCGGGCATTTTGGCAACAACAAAATCAATTGGCCGACATGGGCTGGAGCCTTGCCGCGCAGGGGCTGCCGTGGCCGCCCACGGATGCCGCCGAGTTGAGCCAGATCATGCGGGTAGGGTTGAACAACTTCCCTGCGGACTTGCAGATCATCCCCTATGCGTTGATGTCTGCGCGCCAGTGGATCAACTTAGCAGGCATGGGCGACAACCCAGAGTTCGTTCGCATGATTGACGGCCAACTGTTGATCTCTGCACAGACGACATCGCAAAACGCCTACGCGCTCTACAGTGCTACCGCGCTAGATTTGCCCCGTCAGGGCGTATACCACGCGGCAGGCGGCATCGGCGGCATTGCCGAATCTTTAGCGACACGCCTAGTCGAACTCAAGGGCTGCATCGAATATCGCCAGCATGTAACACGCATCGCCATTGAAGATGGGCGCGTCACGGGGGTGTATGCCAAACATGGGCGGCGCGCCAAAGAAGAAGCGTTCTACCCCGCCGATATTGTGATTGCCAACCTCACGCCCTACAGCCTCGAAACACTGCTTGAAGACAAAACCCCCAATCAACTACGGCAAGAAAACCGCCAACGTAAAGCGGGTTATGGGGCGTTCGTACTACATTTAGGCGTCCATGACAGTTTCTTCCCCAAAGACTTTGGCGACCATCACCAGTTCTTGATGGACGTAGACGGCAACTTGGGCGAAGGTCGCAGCCTGTTTATGTC
>JBMOFU010000433.1:0-3233 GCA_049318725.1 Phototrophicaceae bacterium
TTGGCGGCGGGCGCTGAACGGATTGCCGTCTATAAACTGTTCGATCAAGGCTTACCGCTCGGCGGAGAAACGTTCGGCATCCTGCGCCCTAACGATCAATCGCCCAGACCAGCCTTTGATGCGTGGCATACTGTGATTCAGCGAATGCAAGCAGTAGAGTCTGCAAATTACATCAGCGCTGAAGGGGTTGAGGCCGTTTGGCTAGAGCAGGCCAACGATCAACACACGCTTGTGATCTGGGCAACAGGCGCGAATGGGGTTGAACTGACAGTAACGGGCAGTGGGGCGGTGTATCATCACCTAAACGGCGCTGAACCCATGACGACCTTTGAGGCCACCCCGCTCAATCTGTCGTTGGCGGGCGCGCTGTGCAATGGGCATGACCCGTTAGAGCCTTGCCCGGTGGGGGGTGAACCTGTCTTGGTTACTTTTTCATCGCCTGCAACTGTTCAGGCACAGCTAGAAAACGGTACAATGCAACTTCTTGTGAACAACGGAGAGCTTTTCAATGAGTGACAAACTAAGCAGAAACGGCAAACAATTTTCCTACGGCGGGCAAGCCGTGATCGAAGGCGTGTTGATGCGCGGGGCGCATACCGCAGCGGTGGCGTGTCGCAACCCAAAGGGGCAAATCATCGTTCATGAAACCCCGCTGAACGAACAACTGTATCGCGGGCGGATTGCCAAAACCCCGTTCTTGCGTGGGTTGGTACTCTTGTGGGACGCGCTTGGTTTGGGGACGCGCGCGCTGATGTGGTCAGCGGATGTGGCGCTAGATGCCGAAGAAGAAAGCGCTCCTGCGTTTGACGGCCCGTTGGGCTGGGGGACGTTGGCAATTTCGCTTTCGTTGGCGGTTGGGCTGTTTTTCTTGCTCCCGCTGTTTGCATCACGCGGTATTGAGGCGGGCTTGAATGTCGCCTTTGGGATCAGTGAAGACCCAACGTTTTTGCGCGGCTTTTTGGCGAACTTGCTTGAAGGGTTGTTACGCTTGGGGATCGTGATCGGTTACATCTGGGCGATTGGCAACATCCCCGATGTGAAGCGCTTGTTTGGCTATCATGGCGCAGAACACAAGACGATCAATGCCTATGAAGCGGGTGCAGAACTGGTACCAGAAGTGGTACAAAACTACCCGATTGAGCATCCGCGCTGTGGTACGGCCTTTTTGCTCAACGTGGTGGTGATTAGCGTGTTGGTGTTCGCCTTAGTGGGGAATCCAAGCGGGGGGTTCGGTTGGTTAATCTTGATTGGCTCGCGGATTGTACTAATCCCCGTGATTTCGGGCATCGCCTATGAATGGTTGCGCTGGACGGCCAAGCACACCGATAACCCCATTGTGGCAGTTCTCATCAAGCCGAACCTTGCACTGCAACATTTGACCACGCGCCAGCCCGACCTCGGCATGATCGAAACAGCGATTGTGGCCTTTAAGCATGTGTTGGTCTCTGAAGAGATCATCCCTGCCGAAGAAGCGGCCATCCCCGAACCGCGCCCAGAGATGGCAATTTCCATCGGCGGCGGGGATTAAAGCAGTATGCTTAACGGGGCATTCTCGAAAAGTGGGATGTGGATTCGGTTGCCTGATGAGCGTTGGCAACATATTATGACATCCCACCCAGAGATGGCTAATTATCGCTTGCTTGCCTTAGATGTGTTGACAAACCCAGAACGTATTCTCGAAGGGGGTGCGGGTGAGTTAATGTCAATTCGTGAGGTAGAATCTAGAAAGTGGCTGGTTGTTGTCTATCGTGAGTTGAGCGAAGATGGCTTTGTTATTACAGCGTTTCTCACACGTCGTCATCGCTCATTAGAGAAAAGAGCCGTAATATGGTCGCATTAACCCCATACCTAGACCTGCTCCCAACAGTGATTGAACTACCCCAAAAGAACCTGTGGCTTTTCTATGACGAGCAAGCAGATGTGCTGTATATTAACTTTCAGCAAAATATTGAAGCGGATGACAGCGAACTCACCGATGATGACATCCTCATTCGATATTCAGGCGATGACATCATTGGCTATACGGTATTGCACGCGCAACAACGAACGATGATGAAATAGTTGCTTCATCCCGGTTGTGGCAATGCTAGGTGGGGATAACTACCCTGTGATTCACTGATTTTGAGCATAGCTATAGACGTGACCCGCAGACTTTAATCCCCGGCCATGCGTTTGAGCTCGTAGAGCTTGGTCAGTGCTTCAATGGGGCTAAGGCTGTCAATTTCTAGGTCACGAAGCGCTTTCACAGCAGGGTTGAGTTTGCCGCCTTCAACATCAAAGAAGGTGAATTGTTCAGGTTTACCCTTTGTAGGCTTAGGCGGTGTGGGTAGCTGAAAGGTTTGGCCGCTGGTTTCTAGCTGATGGAGCAGTTCGCGGGCGCGGTCTACCACTGGGCGCGGCATCCCTGCGATTTGTGCCACATGCACACCGTAGCTACGGTCGGCGCCGCCTGCGATGACCTTGTGCAAAAAGACAATATCCTCGCCACGTTCCGTCACAGCGACGTTATAGTTCTGCACACGCGGCAAGATATTCGGCAGTTCGGTCAGTTCGTGGTAGTGTGTGGCGAACAGCGTGCGGCAGTTCAGGCGCGGGTTGTTGTGGATGTATTCGATCACGGCGCGGGCAATGGCTAGGCCGTCATAGGTGGAAGTGCCGCGTCCGACCTCATCCAAGATAATCAGGCTGCGCGGGGTACTGCTAGAAAGGATGCGGGCGGTTTCGACCATTTCTACCATAAATGTACTTTGCCCGGCATGGATTTCATCTTGTGCGCCGATGCGGGCAAAAATGCGGTCAGTGAGGCCGATCAACGCTTCATCGGCGGGAACAAAACTGCCGATTTGCGCCATCAGTGTGATAATTGCCACTTGGCGAATGTAGGTAGATTTGCCCGCCATGTTTGGCCCAGTAATCAGGTGAACCCTTGCGGCGCTATCAAATTGGGTATCGTTCGCCACGTAGCGCACGCCGCCCGCCAATGATTTTTCGACGACTGGGTGACGCCCGCTACGGATAATCAAGCGGTCATCGTTGGTGAGGGTAGGGCGTACATAGGCTTCACGGACGGCGACTTCTGCCAGCGAAAGCAGTGCATCCAGCAGGGCAATGGCTTGGGCGGTTTGTAGTAGTGCATCCCTCGAGGCGGTCAGTTGACGGCAAATATCCTCAAACAGGTCACGCTCTAGCGCCAAAATCTGATCTTCGGCGTTGAGGACAAGGTTTTCATAGTC
>JBMOFU010000434.1:0-3232 GCA_049318725.1 Phototrophicaceae bacterium
ATGGCGCTAAAGACATCCACGCCGTACATGCCCAAATTGCTCACGGTGATTGTTTCGCCTTGAATATCGGCAGGGGCGACCTTGCCTTCACGGGCGCGGCCAATGCGGGCGCGGTTCTCTTGCGCCAACAGGCCCAAGGATACGCGGTCTGCGTCTTGGGCGACGACGTTCATCAAGCCGCCGTTATCGAGTGCAACGGCAATCCCGACATTGACGTGCTTGTGGATCACGAACTTGTCACCGTAGTAGTGGGTTTGCACCTGCGGGAAGTCGCGGGCGGCCAACGCAACCGCCTTCACGATCATGTCGTTGACGCTGATCTTCTTGGCTTCGTCGGGGATGCTGGCGTTCAGTTGTTTACGGAGCGCGACCAGCGCGTCCATTTGGACTTCCATCGTGACGTAAAAATGAGGGATTTGCTGCTGGGCGGTTGCCATGCGGTCAGCAATCCGTGCGCGGAGCTTGCTCACGTCCTCAATGGTAACGCCGTCGCCCTCTGGGAGCTTGCCGTAGGTGTGGCCGCCCAAATATCCAACATTCGACGGCACGCCCGCAGGCGCGGCCTTCGGCGCTTCGGGGGTGGATGGGGCAGGGGCAGCAACGACAGGGGCGGCGCTAGGCGTGAACTTTTCCACATCTTCACGGACGATGCGCCCGCCGGGGCCTGTGCCGCGTACCAGCGCCGGATCAATGCCGCGCTCGTCGGCGATCTTGCGCGCAATCGGAGAAATCATAATCCGACCGCTGTCGGTGGTGGCAGGGCTGGCCGTACCGCCATTGGTGGCGACGGCAACTGGGGCGGCCTGTACAACGGGGGTCGTGGCAGCAGCGGCGGCGGCAGGTTTGGCACTGGCAGCAACGGCTACCGGCGCGCTTTCGCCAGCTTCACCGACTGAGCCAATCACGCCGCCGATTTTGAGTTGGTCGCCGGGCTTGAACTTCCATTCGAGGATCGTCCCGCCGACAGTTGCCTGTACTTCAACGGTGGTCTTGTCGGTTTCGACTTCGGCAATCACATCGCCCACGTTGATCGTATCGCCGGGTTGCTTCGTCCACGTAATCAGCAGGGCTTCTTCCATGTCCATGCCCAAATCGGGCAGGATGATTTCCTTCGCCATGATTAGAGAATCTCCTTAACGGCATCAATCACTTGTTGGGCATTCGGTAGTGCGGCTAACTCTAGGTGCTTGTTGTAGGCCAACGGCACATCTAACGCAGACACGCGCTTGATCGGCGCGTCCATGTAGTCGAACAGCTTCTCTTGCAACTGAGAAGCAATCTCTGCGCCCACGTTGAACATCGGCAGGGCTTCTTCGACAATCACGGCGCGGTTGGTCTTTTTGAAGCTCTCGAACACCGGCTCTAAGTCCAGCGGGCGCAGCCAACGCAGGTCAATCACTTCGGCACGGATGCCGTCTTTTGCCAGTGCTTCGGCGGCGGCCAACGCCCACGTCACGCCGCGTGCATAGCCGACTAAGGTCACATGGTCGCCTTCGCGCTTGACATCGCTCTTGCCAATCGGCACAAGGTAGTCTGTATCATGCTCTGGAATTTGCCCGACCATGCTGTACAGGCCAATAGATTCAGTGAACAGCACGGGGTTCTCGTCGCGGATCGAAGCCTTCATCATGCCGTAAGCGTCGAGTGGGTTCGACGGCATCCCGACGTACAAGCCGGGAAAGTGGGCGAACATCACCTCTGGCGTTTGGCTGTGGGATGCCGTGGCTTGGTCGCCCCAGCCGGACGCGGCACGGATGACCAACGGCACTTTGAACTGACCGTCGAACATGAAGCGGATTTTGGCCGCGTGGTTGATGAGCATGTCCAGCGCAAGGAAGGCGAAGTTAATCGTCATCATTTCGGCCACAGGGCGTAGGCCGTTCATCGCCGCGCCGATGGCCGCCCCTGCGATTGCCATTTCACTAATCGGGCTGTCTTTGACGCGGCGCTCACCGAATTGCTCGTAAAAGCCGCGTGTGACGCGGTGCGTGCCTTGCCACTTGCCCACTTCTTCGCCCATGATGAACACGCGGTCGTCGCGTTCCATTTCTTCCATCAACGCTTGGCGCAGGGCTTCGCGCATCTGTGTATTCTTCATTGCCATAATTGACGCAATCCCCTTCTTAGACGTAGATGTTGGTGTAGATGTTTTCCAGCGCAGGTTCTGGGCTTTGACGGGCGAAGGCCACCGATTCTTCGACCTGTACCTTAACTTGCGCGTGAATCTTTTCAAACTCTTCATCAATGTTCTTGTAGTCTTTGGCGCGGATGTACTCGGCCATGACGGTGATCGGGTCACGGTCTTGGAACAGCTTCATTTCTTCGCTGCGGCTGGCATACAAGCGGTCAGAGACGCCGTGACCGCGATAGCGGTAGGTCATGGCTTCAATCATCACTGGGCCGTTTTTGCGGGCGTGTTCTGCTGCGTCGCTGATGCAGTTGTACATGCCAACGGTATCTTGGCCGTCTACCCGCGCCATGTCGTGCAGGTTGTAGGCTTTGGCGCGCTCGTGCAAAATCGGGTTGCCGGAAGATTCTTCAACCGATGTTCCCATGCCGTAGAGGTTGTTCTCAATCATCCAGATGACCGGCAACTTCCACACCGCAGACAGGTTCAGCGCCTCATGGAAGTAACCGTTATTGCTGGCGCCATCGCCAATGTAGCACAGCGTCACGTTTTCGTCGCCGCGATACTTGTCCGCCAGCGCGATCCCGGCGGCGATGGGCAAATGGCCGCCGACGATGGCATAGCCGCCCCAAAAGTTGTGTTCGGCGCTGGCAAGGTGCATCGAGCCGCCCTTGCCGCCGCTGGTGCCAGTCGCTTTGCCGAACAGTTCAGCCATGACCGCGTTGGGATGCACGCCGCGCACAATGGCGTGGCCGTGATCGCGGTAGGCGGTAATCACATGGTCAGACTTACGGAGCGCGTTAATCGCCCCAACGACGACGGCTTCTTGGCCGTTTGCCAAGTGCAAGTACACGCCACCGATCTCTTTTTTGGCGTATAGCTCGCCAGCGACTTCTTCAAAATGCCGAATCAGTACCAACTCGTGGTACATCTTCAGCAAGTCCTCTTTTCTCAATGCCATGTTCTTTATAGGCTCCCCACAAACAGGATATAAAAAAGCGTCTCAATCTATGCCGTAGTGTACCGCATCGTGGCGCATGAGTCCAAAGTGAAATGTCTGCGATGGACTTAAGCGGGTTGCCAAACGTAGCCCGTGCCTGCCTG
>JBMOFU010000435.1:0-3232 GCA_049318725.1 Phototrophicaceae bacterium
CCGCAACCGCTGAATCACACCATCGCCGCGCTGGACAACGCCAATCAGCGGCGGGTATGGCGCATGACATGGGTGTTGGCCGCCACCCGTTTGATGGTGATTTTGGCGTTTTTAGCCACCTTCTTTGTCGTGGACTCGCTCATCACCCAGACTAACAACATCGCGGATGTGTGGGACGCGCTCTGGGATGATCCGATTGAGGTGCTATCGGTCATTACGATCTTTGCAATATTGTTCGCTGGCTACGTGCTAGAGCTATTTTGGCGGATGCGAACGACTGCCGCGCTAGGGCTGGCGGTATCGGCGGGATTTCGGCAAGTTATCACCGCCATTCCAGTTGCCTACGGCCTGCTGATTGTCGTCTGGGTCGGGCTGATTGCGAGCAACGGCATCCTGTGGTGGATCATTATCCGCTGGATTAGCGAAATAGACAGTAGCCTCCGTAGCGAACTAGGGCTGTCGGTGGCGCTGTTCTTGACGGTGGCCTTTGCTGCCTCCGTGTACGGGTACTATTGGGGTGTACGCTACCTTGCGTTGGGCTACGTCAAGCGGCGGCTGACCCATGACGCCGTGCAGTGGATGGCATGATCCCGCCTGTATTGCTCAATAACGCCGTGTTTGCGCTGGAAGTGCGCCGCGTGCGTGGCTGGCAAGATGCCCAAAGCCCGCTGTGGATTGGACTCCATGCGTTTTTATGGGGGGTAGCAGGGGTATTCGTTCCGTTGAGCGTGGGCGTATGTGCCAGCTACCTCCCCGCGATTCAGGCAGGCAACGCAGATTTTGCCTACGCCCTTGTCGAAAATGCCTATACCCTCACAGACTACGGACTCATCGCCGCGCTCTTGGCCGGCTTCGTGCTGGATTACGTCTTGCTGTGGCAGGGCGTCTATCGCTTGAATGCGCGGCGCAACATCCCGTTTGAAGAACTGTTCAGCCTGACACTGTTCACCCTTCCAGACTGGCACAGCGCCCAACATGCCGTTTCTCGCTTGCACGGTTGGCGCTGGACGTGCGCGCTAGTGGGGGTACGGCTAGGCTTGACCCTATGGTATATGTTGGCGGTGGAGTTGGCCGGGGCGGTGGTGCTGGACGGCAATCCGCAAACGGCGTTTGACGGGCTAACCACCGATCTGCCAAGCCTTATCAGCACACTAACGTTAGTGATCTTTTACGGAATCCTTGTGCTTGAACCGTTTTGGCGCGCACGGATTATCACCGGGTTGGCATTGGCGCTAACCCGTTATGTGCATCACTTTGTCTGGGGGTTGGCGGTGGGGATGGGCTTCCTGTTGTGCTTTCAAGCGGCGCAGTGGGTGTGGGTTATCCGCGCCAATAGATGGGTTTACCCGCTAGTGTATGGAACGTTGGGATACAATGTGCCGTTGTGGGTCTTTGACATCACAGACTTGATTGCTTTGATTGTGCCGTTCAGCGTTTCATACGCCGTCATCGGGGCGGCAGTGCGTTGGCTAGGGCGTGCTAAGCCGCCTGTGCAATTGCCGTGATACTACTTACTTCAAACATTGGCATACTGAACCGATAACCATTAGAATAAAGGCCAATGACTTTGTTTGTTTTTAAGATAGCGACCACCCATGCAAACCGTGCGTACTATTTTGCTTGTCAGCAACGGGGTTGCTTATCAAGAGCGGCTCAATGAGTTGCTGCCACAATTGCAAATGCCTTGCCATTTAGCAAACGCTACCTCGTTTGAAAGCGCGCTAGATGTGCTAGAGAGCAACTCCCCACCCGACTTTTTATTGGTAGCCCCCCCCTTGAGTGTTGACACCAGCCTGTTAAACCATCCTAAGCTGAAAGCGGGTGGCATCCCCATTATCTTGTTGATGGAAGAAGTCACCACCAGCCAGTATGAACATGCGATCAAGGCCGGGGCAGCCGATGTGTTAGACACCCAACGGCTTGACGCGCTGTTGCTTTGGCGTACGCTGTACTATGCCCTAGACCGCGCCAAAACGTTACAGCAATTGCGCCAGAATGAAGCCGACCTGCGTAACCGTGTAACGCAACTGGATTTGTTGCGGCGGGTAGACGCTGAACTGACAGCGACCTTGAACATTACCAGTGTCGCTAACCTTGCGCTGGATTCTGCCATGCGGCTTAGTGGGGCAGAGGTCGGCATTATGGCCTTATACGACGCCGACAACGATACCCTAGAGGTGATTTTGAGCTTGGGGATTATGCCTAACTCGCCGTTATTGGCGGCCTTCGTTGACCGTCAAGGGGCGGTGGGGCGTGTGTTGCAAAGCCATCAAGCGGCGCTGACGGTGGATGTGCGGCTTGACCCCACCATCACCTTAGCCCACGACCAAATTATGGCGGATATGGTCATCCCGATGCAGTCTAGCGAGCGTTTGGTGGGGCTGTTGGCCTTACAAACGCGCCGCGCAGAGCGCTTTACCCAAGAAGTCTTTGAGTTTATTGGCCTCATGACCGGGCGGATTGCCGTCAGTGTAGACAACGCCCGCCTTTACGAATTACAGCGCTTACAGTTGGAACAAATGCGTGCGCTTTACGAGCAGGTCAGCGCACTAGAGCAAATCAAGACGGACATGATCCGCATTGCTTCGCACGACCTTCGCAACCCAATTGGGGTGGTTCGGGGGTATGCAGAACTTATCATTAATGAGAACTTCCAAATCTCAAAAGAGCGGTTACGGAATTATATTTTAGCCATTGATAAGTCTACAGGCCGCATGGAGCGCATCACCAGCGATATTCTTTCGCTCCAGCGCTTTGAAGAAAATGCCATCACTGTAGAACCTGTAGATTTAGTCATGGTGGCGCGGGCGGCCTTTCATGACCAAACAGACAGCGCCCAGAACAAACAACAATCGCTTTTGTTAGATATTCCTTCTGTCTCAACCAACGTCTTGGGGGATTTAGGCCAACTGCACGAGGCCGTGGCGAACTTGATTAGCAACGCCATCAAATATACCCCAACGGCTGGTACCATTGAAGTCTCCCTAGAAAATGACGGCGATGCCGCTATCTTTATGGTCGCAGACAATGGCTATGGCATCCCAGACGATATGCAGGCGCGCTTATTCCAACCCTTCTACCGTGCCAAAACCCGCGAAACCGCGCAAATAGAGGGGACGGGGTTAGGGCTACATTTGGTCAAGAATATTATTGAGCGTCACAAAGGCCGCATGATCTTCCGTAGCCGCTATAATGAGGGCAGTGTCTTCGGCTTTCAAATTCCAATCATTAA
>JBMOFU010000436.1:0-3220 GCA_049318725.1 Phototrophicaceae bacterium
TCCAGCTTGAGCGTATAGGTTTTATCCCAGTGCAGGCGTACCCGCCCGCCCCGCTGCGCCTGATTTTGTAGAGGGTTGGTCGTGAGGTTCTGTTGTAACACACTCAATATGCCGCCTGCGTCCAGTGCTACGCTGTAGCGTGTCACCGCCCCAAGGTAGATCACATCGGTAATCTGCCCGTCAGCGTGGTAAGCGGCATCTGGCACGGGGGAATCTGGCGGGGCAAGGTGGATTTTTTCCGGGCGAATGGCAATCGGGCAGGTATCCCCAGTGAGGGTGCGCGCCGCCACTGCATCCAACAGGTTAGACGTGCCAACAAACCCGGCCACAAACGCCGTTTTGGGCTGCTCATAAACTTCAACGGGCGTGCCAACCTGCTCAATGTTGCCCTGACGAAACACGGCGATGCGGTCGCTCATGGTCAGGGCTTCTTCTTGGTCGTGGGTGACAAAGATAAAGGTGATGCCTACCCGCTGCTGAATCGCTTTGAGTTCAACCTGCATTTCTTGGCGCAGCTTCAAATCTAGCGCGCCGAGCGGCTCATCAAGCAACAAGACTCGCGGCTCGTTGATGAGCGCCCGCGCCAAGGCCACCCGCTGCTTTTGCCCGCCAGAAAGCTGGTTTGGGCGGCGCTTGGCAATCCCCGGCAGGCGTACCATGTCTAGCATGGCATCCACCCGCTTTTGCCGTTCCGCTTTGGGAACATTTTTAATCATCAGCCCATAGCTGATGTTATCGCCAACGCTCATGTGCGGGAACAGCGCATAATCTTGAAAGACCGTGTTGACATCGCGCTCATAGGGCGGAATCCCTTCCATCGTTTGGCCGTACAGTTCAATGTGGCCGTGGGTAGGCTGCTCAAAACCGGCGATCAAGCGCAAACAAGTGGTTTTGCCTGACCCCGACGGGCCCAACAGCGTGAAGAATTCGCTGTGGGCAATGTCTAGGCCGATGTTGTCCAGCGCGATGACGCTGCCAAAGTGACGGCTCACCCCTTGCAGGCGAACCGCCACCTTAGCCTTGTCGTTTGTCGGCGACGCTTGGCTACTCATCTAACTTGACCATCACATGCTTGGTGATTTGGTAGTCGTGAACGGCCTCCACCGACAGGTCTTTGCCAAAGCCGGACTGCTTAAACCCGCCGTGAGGCGTTTCTGACGTGAGCGGGATGTGGGTGTTTACCCATACCGTGCCATATTCCAAGTCACGGGCTAGGCGCATTGCACGGCCTACGTCTGCCGTCCACACAGACGCCGCCAACCCATAGACCACATCATTGCCGTAGTGCAGCGCTTCGGCGTCGTCCTTAAAGGTATTGATGGTCAAAACTGGCCCAAATACCTCACTTTGGATGATTTCGGACTGTTGCGGGGCGTCAATAATCACCGTTGGCTGGATGTAATAGCCGCTATCCATGCCCGCCGGAACATCCCCGCCGGTGATGACGGTCGCGCCCGCCGCCTTTGCCCGTGCAATGTAGCCCTGCACGCGCTCGCGCTGTACCTGAGAGATCATCGGGCCCATTTGCGTGTCGGCGGCAAACGGGTCGCCCACTTTGACCGAGCGCATGGCCTCTACCACTGCCTCTAGCGTTTGGTTGTATTGGCTTTGGTGAACGTATAGGCGCGTTCCGGCGGTACAGTCTTGCCCGCTGTTAAACGTGGCGGCGATCTTTGCACCTTCGGCTACGGCGTCAAGGTTGGCGTCTGCAAAGACCAGCAACGGCGCTTTGCCGCCCAGTTCAAGGTGAACGCGCTTGAGCGTTTGAGCGGCGGTTTCCATAATCCGTTTGCCCGTTTGGGTTGACCCGGTGAGGCTGACCATACGAATGTCGGGATGTTCCACCAACGCCTGCCCGGTATCGTTGCCGCCAGTGATGATATTCACCACGCCGTCGGGAATGCCAGCCGCTTGGATGAGTTCGGCCAACATCAGGGCGGTGATGGGCGTGCCGGGGGCAGGCTTAAAGACAATCGTACAGCCTGCCGCCAACGCTGGAGCCAGCTTCCATATCGCCATCATCAGTGGGTAATTCCATGGGGCAATCTGCCCGACCACGCCCACAGGTTCCCTGCGGAAAATGGACGTATGCCCGGCCATATACTCGCCCGCGCTACCGCCATGTACATCCCGCGCAGCAGCGGCAAAGAACCGAATATTATCAATAGTAAAGGGGAGGTCTGCCCCTGCGCTGACGAACTCATAGGGCTTGCCCGTATTTTCTGACTCCGCCTTCGCAAAATCCGCAGCGCGGGCTTCAAGTAAATCCGCCAGTTTAAGCAACGCCAACGAACGTTGGGCAGGGGTTTGCCGTGACCAACGGCCATCATAGAAAGCGGTTTTGGCGGCCTGCACAGCGGCATTGACATCGGCACGCCCGGCATTCACCACTTGAGCGATCACCGCGCCGCTGGCCGGGTTTTCAATGGACATCTGGCTGCCGTCTATAGAGGCTTGCCATTGGCCGTTAATCCATAAATTGTAATCCATGGGGTTCAAGCACCTTTTTTTAAGTGGAAGCGGGAAGATAAGTCACTTGGAAAGCGATATTCTAGGGCTAGATATAACACAAGGGGCGCAAATGGTTTGCGCCCCTGCTGGATAACAAGTGCTGGCCTAGCCGATAATCAACACAGGCGCTAACGCCCGCCGATCACCGCAATGTAGTTTGTCACCCATTCGTAGTATGGTACGCACACTGCCCCACGATCATCGCCACATTCAGCGGTGGGGGTACGCCAGAAGGCAATGCGCTCGAAGTTCTCAAAGCCGTTGGTGGTACAGCCGCCTTCACCGAGCAATGCATTCCCCTCACAGGCGGCAGGCACAGACGGCACAGAGCCGAACCATGACGCCAAATCACCTTGTAGGTTGACGTTTAGGGAGTGTTCCAGCCATAGATAGGAACAATTCGGGTTAGGCGCATCCGCCGCCAGCATAGAGGTATCTGCCCAGCCAGTTGCGCCTTCTACCGGGATGGTGCTGGCAATGGGGGCGCTTCCGGCTTGCAGCAAGTTCACTTGGAACGGCCACGACCCTGAAACGGCTACACCTTCGTTGGTGAAGTCGTCAATTTGAATGAAGGCGTCATGCCAGTAGCGCCCCACTAACTCCCGTTGTTGACGGAGCAGGTTCAACGCGGCTTCAAATTGAGCGCGGTCTAACGAGTAGGGATCGGTGATGCCCAGTTCGGGGTTATGGTATTTCAGGTAGAGCGCGG
>JBMOFU010000437.1:0-3214 GCA_049318725.1 Phototrophicaceae bacterium
GGGGAACCCCTCCCTAAATCCCTCCCCCTGCGGGAGAGGGACTTGAAGGGGACGCCCCGATTTGATGGATTACGGCAGCCAAGCCAACGGCTGGGCGAACTGACGGGTAGCGTCGTCAATGCGGCCTTCGGCATTGACCGTGCCGCCATCTAGGATGGTGGTCGCAACTGCTTGCGCGGTGTCTACCAGCACAAGGTCAAGCGTGGGTTGGTCGCGGCTGTCGTCGGGGATGATCCAGTCGGCAGCGGCCAAGCGTGCGCCATCTTGAGAGACCACCACGCGGTTGCTAAAGCGCCCGCGCACCAAGTTCAAGGCGCCGCCGCTGGCAAGGTTGATTTCGCCAATCGTGTTGGATGCGCTGCGATCACCGCCATAGATGGCATACAGCGTTTGGTTGTTGGGGTGAAAGTTCAAGGCAGAAATCGTGTCGCCTCGGCTGCCTGCGGGCAGGCTGAACGGCGGGTTTTCAATGTTGTTTAGGTCAAACACGCGCAACACATTGTCGTTGCTGGTGCTGGTTTCGACCACTGCGAAGTAACGGCCATCCAGTGAAATACGCGGGAGCGCGTTGGCCTGTGGCGTGAGCGCAGGCAACACGGCTTGACGGCCTACCAGCGTGATGAGGTTAGCGGTTGCGCCTTCTGCCAAGCGTACTGCCACGATCCCGGCGGTATTGGCGGTGACGCCATCAGGAACAGAGAAGATCGGCGTGCCGTCGGGCGCTAACCAGACGATATTGCTGCGGGCAAACGGTTGATAGCTGCCGGGGATGGCTTCACGGGTGACGGTGACAGCCGCTTGGCCGGGGGTCACAAGGTACATCGTCCATGTGGTGCCAGCGCCACGACAAGACTCGCCAATGATGGTCAAAATGCGCCCATCGGCCAACGCACGGATCACGCCGCTGGTGAAGCCGCAGGCGTCATCGCTAATGCGGAAGGTGGCAAACTCGCGGGCGGCTTGCCCGCTCCAGTTGATGAGGGCGGCTTCGTCTGCCGTGCCACGATCATCAATGAACAGTTGTAAGAAGGTGGCGCCGTCTTCGCGCAGTTGGAAGGCGGTCACGCTTTCTTCGCGGTAGATCGGCTCTGCGCCAGCGGCGTCGTAAATCCGCAGGTTGCCGTTGGCGTAGCCGCCCTGTGTCGAAACTTCAGCGTAGTCCAAAAAGGCAAAGCGGTTGCCGCTGGCCGTCACTTGGAAGGTGTCCCCGCCGACGCAACTCAAGCGCGGCACATCCAGCACCTTTTCTGGGGCATTGCGCCCTTGAATGCGATACAGCGCGCCAACGTCCCCACCAACGTACAGGAAGAACAACCCGCCGCCCTGTGCGTTTTCACCGCACGGCACTACCGTCGGCGTGCCGGGTGGGATTTCCATCAACGGGGTGAGGGTATTGTCTGGATTGAACAGGCTCACCGCCCCGGTTGAACTGGCGCCAAACGCTGCCGGATCACTCCCGCCGACCACATGCCAGACGAGCAAGCCGTCTGCATTGACGGCATCTTGCGCCAAACTTGCAAAGGCACTTAACGCCAAACACAGCGCTACTGCCACAACCAAGAACCGAGTGCGATTACGCATAGCTGATGCTCTCTCCTTGAATAAAGTATGTTCTGTAATAGTAGGGGCGACCCGACGGGTCGCCCCTACAGCATACACAATGTTGTTAATGCGCCCCAAGCCACGCGATGGTGCGTTCCTGTAAGGGCGCGTCGAACAACTGCATCCCGTGCGCGTTGCCGGGGAACCACCATGCTTCTACGGTGCCGGGGGCTTCGGCGGGCAGTTCGCGCAGCGCACGCGCAGGGTAGCTGTCGCGTTCGGCGCTCATCAACAGCACTGGGCGGTTGACCAACACTTCCAGCGCGGGGGGGAGCGGGGTATAGCCGTAATAGTTCAAGCCGGGGGAAACCGCCACTGCACCGACACACCCGCCGTCGGGGTTGGCGGCGTTGTCATCCGCACAACCGATGACCGCAAGGTTCGCGCCCATACTACTGCCGATGATGAACACCCGCGTGGGCAACACGTCTGGCTGTTCACGCAACCACGCCAGCCAAGATTGGGTATCAGTTTGGGCGGCGCGCCAGTCTATCGTGCCGCGTGTGCGCCCCCAACCGCGTAAATCTGGCGCAAGCACGGCGTAGCCAGCCGCCTGAAGCGATTCAGCAAATGGCTGCCAACTGGCCGACGTGGTATACAGTTCATGGAGCAATAAGACAGCAGGGGCAGGGGCAATCGGGGGGGCATAATAATTCCCGTTGAGCCGTAGGCCATCTTCCGAGCGCTGTTGCACCGGTTCGGCCTGCATTGGGAGCATGAGCCAAGCAAGGGCAAACCACATCACCCAATGACGCATAACACCTATCCTTGTTTGGTGACAGTAACATCGCGCACGCGGGGGGCAATGCACACGTTTTCGATCCCCCTCTTGTGGGCTGTGCTTGATTATGTCTTGAATAGGAATTATGCGCCACTGTGAAAGTCGTAAAGGATACGGCACTTTAGTTCTGCCGCGTCCTTAAAATGATTTTCTACACAAGATCAACTTGCTAGGCCGTCACTGCGCCAATAGCTAACGGCGCGCTGGCGGTGATCTGCACGGCCAACGGCTCACGCGGGTCACGGTCGAGCAATGTTACCCCCGTGTAGGCCGCCCCATAGACCTGTTGCCCAAACGCCTCAAACGTCGGGCGCAGCGCCTCAAAGGTCGCGGCGCTGTTGGGGAACTTGAGCCGATCTATCAGCGCGATTTCAAGGCGGCTGCTATCCGCTTGGACGGTGGCAAGCGGTTCATTTGCCAGCAGGTCGGCCAATTGCAGGGCGCGGCGGGTGGCCGTCACCAACGCGGCGGAAAAGTCGGTTTCGCTGATGTGCTTGTAAATATACTGGACTCCCGCTTGGCCGTAGCTTTCGTCTAGCACATAATCGCCCTCATGCCCGACGAGTAAGACCGTCGGCGCCTGATGGACATGGGCATAGTCGGCCACGTCTATCAGTAGCCCCTCTAAACTCGACTGCTGGATGTAGCGCTGGAAGGCGGCAGCCACCTGATAGGGGAGCAAGCCTTCGGGCTTTTCGATCAAGATTTTGACGCTGAAACGCTTTGGAATCATCAAGTTATCCTCAGTAACTACAGTGACGAGTACTACAGTAAAAACAGTAAAAACAGTGACGAGTGACAAAAGTGACGAGTGACAAAAGTGATGAGTAA
>JBMOFU010000438.1:0-3206 GCA_049318725.1 Phototrophicaceae bacterium
CTAAACCACAACTCCAGCGTGAGTAAGGCCCACAAGCGTTGGCCGTGATCTGCCTTGCCGCTCATATGATCGTTGAGCAACGTTTGCACGCCTTCAGGCCGCAGTAAGCCGCGCCCTAGCGTCACGGGGTCTAGCAACACCTCACGCGCATAGCCCGCCATATGGCCGCGCAACCACGCCCCGACGGGCATCCCAAAGCCGCGCTTGATCCGTTGCACATTCTCAGGGGGGATCACATCGGCAAACGCCCGCCGCAACGCAACCTTTTGCGTCGTCCCGCGAATCCGCATTCGCTCTGGCATATGCAGCGCCAACGCTAACACCTCATTGTCTAAAAACGGCGCGCGCGTTTCGAGTGAATTGCCCATGCTCATTCGATCCGCCTTGACCAACAGATCATCGGCCAAATAGGTGATAAAATCTGCCGACAGCGTGCGGTCTAGGTGAGAATCTGCTAAGGCGTTGTCGTACTGTTCGGCCATCACATCCACTGCTGTGCGCCCCAAAGCCGCCGCCACCTCTGGCGTGACCAATTGCCGCACTGCCCCATCCGTGAAAAAAGACCCCCATGCCAAAATACTGGCCTTATAAGACACACTGGACGCCTGCCCCAAACGCTGCAATCCGGCGATCCAACTGCGGTCAGTCGGCACGTTAGGATCATGCGGTAACCGCTTGGCAAGCGCGTCTACCCATTGCAGCCGCACCCGCGACGGCAAACGCCGATACACCGCCAGCGCTTTATCCAGCAAGTAGCGCGTGTACCCGGCAAACGCTTCATCGCCACCGTCGCCCGTTAGTGCCACCGTCACATGTTCCCGCGTGAGTTTCGCCAGCAAAAACGTTGCCATCAGCGATGTATCCGCCAGCGGTTGATCGGCGTAATAGACCACCTGCGGCAAGACATCCGTCACCTGTTGCGCGCTGACGATAAACTCGTGATGCTCGGTTTGGTAGCGCTCGGCAATCCGCCGCGCGTGGTCGGTTTCGCTATAGGCCGCTACATCAAAGCCAATCGAAAAGGTCTTGACCCGCTCACTGGCTAACTGTGCCATCACCGCCACCACAACGGACGAATCTAGCCCACCCGAAAGGAATGCCCCAATCGGCACGTCACTTATCATATGGCGCTCTACAGCGGCGGTGACTGTCGCCCGCGTGCGCTGGATCCATTCGGCGTCGCTCAGGTTCAGCTTGGGGAGGTAACTGGGCTGCCAATAGCGCTCAATCTTGATGTGGCCTGCTTCCCAGACCAGCGTATGTCCTGCTGGAAGCTGGTGAATGCCGTTGAGGATCGTCTCCGGACTAGGAACATACTGCATCGCCAAGTAATGCCCAAGCGCCTGTAGGTTGACACTGGGGGTCAGCGCACCGCTTGCCAAAATCACCTTGAGTTCAGAGCCAAAAATCAGCGAGCCGTCTGGCAAGTGGGCGTAGTAGAGCGGCTTTTGTCCCGCACGGTCACGCGCAAGGATCAAGCGCTGATGGCGGCCATCCCACAGCGCCAACGCGAACATGCCGTTCAGCCGCGCAATCGCGGCTATGCCGTCGTCTTCATAGGCATGGACGATGGTTTCTGTATCGCCTTCGGTGACAAAACGATGCCCGCGCCCTACGAGTTCTGATCGTAATGTGTTATAATTGTAAATTTCACCATTGAAGATGATTGCAATGTCTTGGGTCTCGTTGAAAATCGGTTGGCTTCCGCTGGTCAGGTCAATGATACTCAGCCGCCGCATCCCTAAACCGACGGGCGCTTGGATGAAATAGCCGTCTTCGTCGGGGCCGCGATGGATCATCGTTTGGCACATCTGCTGGAGTGTGGCCTGTAGGGGTGGGGTGTTTCGGTTGACAATGCCACAAATGCCGCACATAGCACATTATACTCCTGCTGAAAAAACATGTTGATCGTCGCCAAAAGTGCAAGCATTGTCAATGTAGAATTAATCTAAATGCGTTACGCTGTAGCTCTATCGTAGGCAAACCATTCGTCGCAGCATTCAGTTGTCTGCGTTACACTTGAGAAAATTGGAGAAACTATGGCCGTCCAGTTGGAGCAAACCAAACCTATGACCCTTCCCGAACGTATTCACGAGGCGTTTTCCGCCCGCTATGGCGAAGCCCCCGCAGGCACGGTAAGGGTTCCCGCCAGTGTGAATCTCATCGGCGGTCATACCAGCTACAACGGGGGATATGTGCTGGCCTGTGCTGTTGACCGCTCCACATGGGTCGCCTACCGCCCACGCACGGACTCGCGGGTGTGCCTGTATTCCCCAGAACATGAAGAATCTATCGAGTTCGACCTCAGCGCCCCTACCCCAACGCTCAACCATTGGGGGGATGCCGTCAAGATTGTGGTGGCGGCCTTCCATGATTTAGAGCGCCCGCTGGTGGGTTGGGAAGGGGTGATCGTGAGCGACATTCCGCGTGGGCTAGACATGGGCGAAGTTTCTGCCTTGATGATGGCGACGCTACGCATTTTCACCCAACTCAACGGCCACGACTGGGAACCCATCCCGCTGATTCGCGTCACGGCGCGCACCGCCCACGCATGGACGCGCGACGGTCGCTACCTTGCTGAACTGCTCTTGATGGCCTTAGCCCAACCGAGCCACGCCATCTTGATTGACATTCAAGGGCGCACCATTCAACAAATCGCTTGGCCGTCAGGCGCAGGGATCGTCATGCTAGACAGCGGTGTGCGCTTCAAGCTAGAAGAAATGCAGTCGTTGATGCAAACGCGCCAAGAAGAAATCGCCCGTGTGGTCAAGACCTACCGTGTCACCCACTTGCGCGACCTAAGCATGAGCCGCTTTGAAAAAGATTCCAAAGAACTAGAAGACCGCCTGTTTAACCGCGCCCGCCACGTCATGACCGAAAATGGCCGCACGATCCTTGCCGCAGAAATGCTCCGCAGTGAAGCGCTTGTGACCGTCGGCAAGCTGATGATGGATAGCCACCGTAGCCTGCGCGAAGAATACGGCTTTACCGCCGAACCGCTCGAAGCGCTGTTCACCGCCACGATTGCCCAAGCCAACGTTTACGGCGCACGGATGGGCGGCATGGGCGGCGGCATTGTCGCCCTCACGCGGGATTTCTCATCGTTGACGGCGGGCAAGCTGGCTTCCAACGCCTATCAACAAGAAACGGGGCAGGCCGCCCCGCTGTACGTGCTAAAGCCGATTGGCGCGGTGGAGTTGCTCTAA
>JBMOFU010000439.1:0-3191 GCA_049318725.1 Phototrophicaceae bacterium
TAGTATATCCCGCGTTGGCGCGCCGTGAGCTTGACGCGCTCTTTATCCGGCATGGGCTGCTCGGTGATGTTGTAGATTTTGAAGCCGCGCTTGCGGTAATTCTCAATGGCGTGGGGGCCGTCTAGGTTGCAGGTGCTGACAATGACCTTTTCGGCGCCGTCTTCTACGGCTTGGATCACGCCAAAACTGAGCAGGTGCTTGCCTAGCCCAAAGCCCAAAAATTCTTCGCGTAGCCCCAAGTAGACGATTTCAGTCGCGGCGTTCTCGCGTTGCGCCAGTTCGATGTAGCCTGCGGGCGCGCCCTCAAAGTAGAGGACGTACATGCTCATGTAGGGGTCTTGCATAATCGCACGGATTTGATCGTCTTCCAGCAACAGCCTGTCCGTCCAGTTCCACTTATCGCCAACCGTGCTGTACATGAAGCGGTAGTAGCGCACATCAATGGCGTGAAGCTGTTCGATGCTCATGCGGTCATCACTGATGAAGGACGGCTTGAACTGATGGGGTTCCAGTTCCATAAACGTGGTCACAAGAATATCAGGGAGCGCCATAGGGATATTTATCACTGTTGCTATAGAAAGGCGGTTTGTATAATCTTAGCGTGCAATGAACTGCTTGCCCTTATTGAAAATAACCAAAACTTGCCTTTGACTGTAGATGGGATTTAACCAAGATGGACTTTTCACTTTCTCCGGAACACCTTGCCCTGCAAGCCCGCACCCGTGATTATGTGCGTGAAGAAGTCATCCCAGACTTCCGCCAATGGGAACGCCAACAAGAGATGAACCCGGCCACGCTCCCGCGCCTTGCCGAACTGGGCTTGATGGGGGTGAGCATCCCCAAGCGCTACGGCGGCGCAGGCCTAGATTACTTGGCGTTGGGGATTGTCTGTGAAGAACTGGAACGCGGCGACAGCACCCTGCGCGTGGTGATGTCGGTTCACGCCGGATTAAACAGCATGGCCGTTCTCCAGTGGGGGACGGAAGCGCAAAAGCAGCGCTTTCTTGTGCCGCAAGCGCGTGGGGAAAAATACGCCGCCTTTAGCCTGACCGAGCCAGACATCGGCAGTGACGCGCAGAACATCCTTGCCACCGCCCAACGTCACGGCGATATGTACCTGCTCAATGGCCGCAAGAAGTGGATCAGCATTGCCAAGTTTGCCCATCACTTTTTGGTGATCGCCAAGACTGACCCCGACGCAGGCGCGGCAGGCATGACCGCCTTCATGGTGGAGCGCGGCACGCCCGGCTTTGACGTGGGCGAGATCAAGGGCAAGCTCGGCGTGCGCGCCGGATCTTCCGGCACGATCAACATGGTCAACGCAGAAGTCCCCGCCGAAAACCGCATCGGGGAAGAAGGCGAAGGGTTTAAGGTGGCAATGTCTGCGCTGGACAATGGCCGCTATACCGTTGCGGCGGGCGCAGCGGGCTTGATCCGTGCCTGCCTAGAGGACAGCCTCGATTACGCCCAAACGCGCCAAACCTTTGGCGTGCCGATTGTCGAACATCAACTGGTACAGCAAAAGCTGGCCTACATGCAACAGTGGTACGACAGCGCCCAACTGCACTATTACAAGGTCGCATGGCTGAAGAATCAAGGCATTCGCAATACCCGTGAAACTAGCATCGCCAAGTGGTATAATACGGACCACGCCGTACAAGCCGCGCTAGAGGCCGTACAGGTTCACGGGGCGAACGGCTACACCGACGATTACAACGTAGAGCGCTACCTGCGGAACAGCAAGGGCGCGGTGATTTACGAAGGCACCAGCGAGATTCATCAACTGATGCAGGCCGCTTACCTCACGGGCAAGCGCGTGGATAAACCGCTCCGTTGCGAATTGCCCGCCTACAATGAGGCTGAATGGCAACTTGAGGCTGAACCCGCGCTCGGGGATGATTAAGCACGATACAAAGTAGGGGCGCAGCGCGCTGCGCCCCTACACAACCGTTGTGACCTGTAGGGGCAAGACATGTCTCGCCCGCCAGACTGTCATCAAAATAGTTCTTTAAGGAAAACCCGCAATGCCCGACCCTACCCCAGAAATTTCTAGGCCAGACAGCGACAGCGACGACTTCGAACTAGACGCCGTGCAACAACGGCTCAACGATGACGAAGCGTTAGCGTCGCAGTCCCGCCCATTGCCCACCTATTCAGGCCGCCCTAGCAAACTGCCAGAGCAAGACCCGCTTGAGGACTTTTGGGCGTCGTTCGCCATGATTACCCACACCGGCGAGCGCTTCATGATTAACGTGTGCTTCCGCAACCGCCAACACTACAACGCAGAAATGCACAAGTTTGAAACGGCCAAAAATCAACACGTCACCCTGCGCGACGCCAGCGATGAGGCGGTTGTGATTAAACGAGACTTGTTGCTCTATGTGTTGCCAGAAGCCTACGATGAAATCCCCAACCGCAAGTGGTAGCCTGAGCCATGCACGTCGTATTCTTTGGCGATAGCCTCACTTGGGGCGGCTACGGCGGCGATTATGTGGGCGAAGTCCGCGTGCGCGTGGGGGAACGCCACCACATCGTCAATGCGGGAGAAGGCGGTAACACGGTCGTCAACCTCAACCGCCGTGTGATGCAGGATGTGCTGTCTCACGAGCCGGATGCCGTCTTTGTCATGATTGGCGGCAACGACGTGGTGAGCTATTCCCAGCCAGATACCCGCCCTTACTACCGCAAAGCGATGCAACTCCCTAGCGGCTATGTAGACCCCGCCACCTTCCGCAGCGAATATGACGCGCTGTTGACCACGCTCCAAACATCCTACGCGCAAATCACAGTGGGTTTGCCGCCGATTGAAGCCAACGAAACGGTAGTGCAAACCCTCCGCGACTATAACGGCATCGCGCACGAATTGGCCGCCGCCCACAGCATCCCCGTGCTGGATTTGTTTGCGCGCTACGTCCCCGCAGACATCCCCGCCCGCCCCCCAGTGACCAACAAGTTCATTATCGAAATTGGCGAGCGGGAACGTACAGGCTGGAACGACTGGTATACCGCGCAGGCGGCAGGGGGCTATACCTATACCTTCGACGGCGTACACTGGACGCCGCGCATTGCCGCCGCCGTTGCCGAACAGGTCATCACGGCGATAGGGTTGTAGGATATTTGCAAAACACAGGCACACCCCAAGTGCCTGCCTAAAGAACCTTTGTCACCTGTAGGGACTTGACGTGTCAAGC
>JBMOFU010000440.1:0-3191 GCA_049318725.1 Phototrophicaceae bacterium
CTACACGCGCGCGTAGCCGGGATACAGCCACGCCAACGCCTCTGGCAAGATGCTGCGGAAGGCGGCCATGCTATGCCCGCTGCCCAGTTCAACGAACTTATAGGCGGTGTCTGGTCGTGCGCCAATCGTTCCGGCAAGGCTCAACGCCGGGCGGTAAAACCGCGCTGGAGACTCATAGCGCCCCACGGACTGAAATACCCGTGACGGAATGGCGCGTGCAGACTTGAACTGGTCAGCCAGTTTCGCCAACGCCTCAGACTCTGCCCCTCCCGCCAACGGCGCAGAGAGCATCATCAAGCTACTGAAGACCGCTGGATTTTTGAGCGCTGTTTCTGCCGCCAGTGCCGCTGCCATAGACGTGCCGCCGATCCCCAATTGCGTACCGTCAATGCGGTATTCGGTTTGCAACATCGGCAGCAACTCGGTCATGACAAACGAGTAGTAAGCCCCTGTGCCGACAACCTCTGACATACCTTCGACCAAGACCAAAATCACTGGCAAGATGTGATTGTGTTTGAGCAGGGCATCTGCCACCCAAGTGACCTGTAGCGGCTCTTGCGCCGTTTGCCCGTCCACAAAAATAAAGCCGGGATACAACAAGCCTGCGGTTTCATAGCCCACTGGCAAATGCACCCATACACGGCGCTCCCCGCGCAAATGACGGCTGGTGATGCTGTGTTGCACCGTGCGCCCGCGCAAAATTCCACGCAAGCGCGACCAATCGGTAAACGGGCGGGCGTTGGGCATCCGCAAAATGCTGACATCAATGTTGGCGGTATGCAAAACAGCGGGATTATGCGGGTCTGGCCGCCAATAGCGCTGGATGCGGTCACTGAGGTTACGCTCTTGGCTGAGGGGCGTTTGTGGGTCATTCACCGCCAGCAGATAATCCAGTTGGTCATCTGCGGCAAAGGGATAGGTCAAGTAAAACAGGCTAGTCCCTTCTAGGCGGTTCAAGGGGGCAAACGGCGGATCACGGCGGATGGTATCGAGGTTGAGCGCTACACGTTCTGCGCCCGGCAACGCATAGATAAATGTCGCCTGTGTCGGCTCTACCCACGGGAAGCGCGGTTGCTCGGCTAATAACGCATCCACAAGCGCTTGACGTTGGCCTTGTGGTGTGGTTTGGGCAGTTTGCAAGAAGTCCTCAAAACGTTCCCAACGGGGCATAATCTAGGTTCTCCTCCCCGGCGTGGGGCTAGAATGAACAAGTAGCATAAAGTTTACCCCTATTATAGCGTGACCTGCACCCGTTGGCTCATGGTTAGAAATTCTAAACAATTTGAACATTCAAAAGGGGTTTATCGGCCAAAGTCAAAGCACCATTTGGATTTCGGTGAATTTTCTCAAGGGATTGCTTGCATGGATTGGCGAATTTTGCTATTCTCTACATGCCTATTCCAAATTAACCTTTGGGAGGCAAACAAGGTCAATTTGCGTGAACCTTTGTTTAGGGCAACGTAAACGACCTACGCCAAAAACTTTAACTTTTTTCAGGAGGATGGTTGCATGAAGCATGTTACCCGCATGATGGGGTTGAGCTTCGTTCTCGTGATCGTGATGTCCCTGTTTGTTGGGGCGGGCGCACAAGATCTGAAGATTGTTTATGATGGTGAAGCGCTTGGTGCTAGTGACGTACCAACACTTGACCCCTCACTTGCCACCGATAGCAGTTCCATTGCTGTCATCGAAAATACCAGCATTAGCCTCAGCGTTTATGACGAAGAAACTCTTGACCTCGTTCCGGGGGTTGCCACCTATGAAGTTTCTGAAGATGGCACGGTTTACACCTACAGCATTTTTGAAGGCATCCCTTGGGTACAATACGACGAAGCCGCTGGCGCCGTTGTTGAAGTGCTAGACGAAGAAGGCAACGTGCGCTATGTGAACGCCAACGACTTTGCCTATGCTATGCGCCGCACCCTTGACCCCGCCACTGGCGCAGACTATGCCGGTGTTGCTGCCCCGTGGTTCGTCGGCGGCAGTGAACTGCTGGGTGGCGAAGGTAGCGTAGATGCACTTGGCATCGAAGTCATTGATGACTACACCTTACAGGTCACCAGCCCAGAACCCGCTGGCTTCTTGCCCGGTATCTATGGCATGTGGATCAACACCGCTCAACCCAGCTGGTTGATTGAAGAAGTCGGCGACCAATGGATTGAACCGGAATATCACCAAAGCTACGGCCCCTTCGCTGTGAAGGAATGGAACCACGATGAAAACGTCATCTTGACCCGCAATCCGTTCTGGCCGGGTGAAACCGTTGGCTCCAGCATTCCGCAAGCCAAGCTGGACGAAGTTCACTACCTCATCATGGATCCCGCCGTTTCCCTCGCTGAATTTGAGGCCGGCAACCTAGATGTTGGCGCTGTTCCAAGCAGCGAAATTCCCCGTATCTTGGCTGACCCTGTTTTGAGCGAAGCCTTCTACGTTGCTCCTTCTAAGTTCACCTATTACTACGGCTTCAATATCGAGAAGGCTCCCTTCGATGATGCTCGCGTTCGTCGTGCATTCTCGATGGCAATTGACCGTCAAGCGTTGATTGACAATGTGTTGCAAGGCGGGCAATCCCCAGCTGGTTTCTTCACCCGTCCTGACGTTGCAGGCGCACCAAGCCAAGAATCCTTCCCCGATCTCGGTATCTACACCGACATCGAAGGCGCTCAGGCTGAACTGCAAGCCTACCTTGACGAGATGGGCATCACTATTGCAGACCTGCCCCCGGTCACCCTCGTTCACAACGAAAGCAGCGCTCACGCTGCCATTGCCCAAGCCATCCAACAAATGTGGACGGACAACCTTGGCGTAGAAGTGCAGATCGCCAGCCAAGAGTGGGGCGTTTACCTTGAAACCCTAGACACCGACGCGCCGCAAATTTGGCGTTTGGGCTGGGGCTGGGACTACCCAGATGCCAACAGCTTCTTGTATGACGTATTCCACAGCACCAGCGGCAACAACAACACCAACTGGACGAGCGAAGAGTTTGACGCCTTGCTCGAACAAGCCCGTGTGTTGAGCGACCAAGCAGAACGTGCTGCGATTTACGCCCAAGCGGAAGACATCTTGGTCAACCAAGACGCCGTCATTGCACCGATTTACTACTACACCAGCCTGCGGATGTTCAACCCCGAAATCACCGAGCGTACTTACTCCCTCACGGGTCACGAAGTCTACGCCAAGTGGGATCGTTA
>JBMOFU010000441.1:0-3180 GCA_049318725.1 Phototrophicaceae bacterium
TTATGCGCCCCTACAGAATCATTAGCATCCGTAGGGGCATGATACACCATGTCCCTACACGTACGTAGACATGCACATCATCCCACGTTGTCAACTGCGCGTTTAATGCAACCCACCCGCCTTGACACCCCCCTGAACTCATGTTATGCTCACCTATAATCCAATAAAAACTCTAAGCTAGAGGTGTGCAAGAACCCGGATGTTCAGCACATAATAGGGGAAGACCGGTGAAAGTCCGGCGCTGTCGCGCAACGGTAATCTCGTGATGTTCACGAGTAAGCCCGATTACCTGCCTCAACCTTAGCTCGTAATGTGCCTTCGCGTAAAAGGGACGAGCGTGGTGACCGTGATCTGCTCACATCCCCGCCTCTGGCGGGTTTTTCATTTCATCCCCATAGACCCTGTGGTGTTCCTTGTATGGCAGGAACATCCCGCGTGTAGCGCACTCCGTTTGGGCGTATTCCGCCCGTACACCCCAATACTTCACCCCATCACGGAGAAATACCCAGATGAAACGCCTCACCCTATGGCTGGCATGGGCGCTGACCCTTGCCACCGCCCCGATGTTTGCTCAAAGCGCGGTCAACCTCACGGAATCTTGTGTGACGGCCTATGACGCCGCGCAAGATTACTTCCCCGATAAGGCGGAAGTCACCACTGCAGAAAACCTACAGATCGAATACTTCAACCACTACAAGGTCATCACCGTGAGCGACGCCTTCGACAGCGCTACGCCGTTGACCTATGTGCTGGTGCAATGTGGTACGCCTACCCCGCCTGAAGGCGACTTCCCCACAGGCACCCAATTTATCGAAGTCCCCACTGGCGACTTGATCGCCATGTCTACCACGCACTTGCCGTTAGTGGTTGATCTGGGCTTGCTAGATCACCTGATTGGGCTAGACAGCTTCTTATACGTCAATACGCCGCAAGTGCTGGCGAAGATTGAAGCGGGGGGCTTGATCGAAATCGGCAGCGGGTCTGGCGTGAATGTCGAAGTCACGCTAGAGGCGGCGCCGTCTTTGGTGCTGACCTACGGCTACAATCCCGACACCGACGCCCATCCGGTACTGCGGGAGGCGGGCATTTTTACCGCCATTGCCGCAGATTGGCGTGAAGCCAGCCCATTAGGGCGCGCCGAATGGATCAAGTTTATTGCTGCTTTTTACAATGCCGAAGCCGCCGCCAATGCCCAATATACCAACATCGAAACCGCCTACAACAACGCCCGCGAATTGGCCGCGACGATCCCCGTCACAGAGCGCCCCACCATCCTCTGGAACTACTATTCCCCCTACGGCGATGACTGGAGCATCCCCGGCGCACAAACCTATATCGGCGCGTTGATTGCGGACGCAGGCGGGCAGGTCGCGTTAGGCGACCTTGCGCCCACCGATAGCGTATCGTTGAGCTTTGAGGCCGTGTATGAGGCCGCCCTCGACGCCGACGTATGGGTAACCAATGCCTTCGGCGTCAATACGTTGGATGACCTGCTGGCGCAAGACCCGCGCTACGCCGACTTCGGCGCGCTGGCGGCGGGCAACGTCTGGAACAATAGCTTAGTGGTCAACGCCAACGGCGGCAACAACTACTATGAGCTAGGCGCTGCCCGCCCCGACTTGGTGCTACAGGATATGGTGGCAATCTTCCACCCCGACCTGTTGCCCGATTATGAGATGATGTTTCATCTGCGGTTGACGACTCCCTAACCGCAACCCCTCCCTAAATCCCTCCCCCTAAAGGGAGAGGGACTTTGCTTGCTCCCCCTCTCCTGTAGGGGGAGGGGGCTGGGGGGAGGGGTTTACACAACGACGCTATTGCATCCTAATCGCCCGCTACTATGGAACCCACTGATGACTGACGCAATCTATAAACCCATCCCCCGCCCTGCCGATTTTGCCCGCGCCACCCCGCGCCTGAACTTGGGGTTACGCCCGTCGCTGTTGGCCGTCTTGTTCGCCGCGCTGATTGGCGCATTCCTGTTGAGTTTGGCGCTCGGCTCAGTCAACATCCCGCTAGACCAGATCATGACTGTGTTGATGGGCGGTGATGCCGAAAAAAGCGCATGGACGAATATCGTCTTGAAGTTTCGCTTGCCCAAAGCCATCACAGCGGCACTGGCAGGGGCGGCGCTTGGCGTTAGCGGGCTGATGATGCAGACCTTTTTTCGCAATCCGTTAGCAGACCCGTTTGTATTGGGCGTCAACTCTGGCGCGAGTTTGGGCGTGGCGCTGGTGGTGCTTTCGGCAGGGGCGGCGGGCGGCGCGCTGCTGGCTGGATTCGGGCTACGTGGCGATCTGCGCTTGGTCGTGGCGGCGGCATTGGGCGCGGCGCTCACGCTAGGCGTGGTGTTGCTGGTGGCGGCGCGAGTGCAAAACAGCATGACATTGCTCATCTTGGGGCTGATGATTGGCTATGCGGTGTCGGCGGCGGTTAGCCTGCTGATGTACTTCACCCTGCCCGAACGGATTCAAGCCTACGTCAACTGGACGTTTGGCAGTTTCGGCGGCGTGACAGGCGGCCAGATTCCCATTTTGGCGGGCGCGATCAGTATTGGGTTGATCTTGGCGTTGCTGCAGGCAAAGCCGCTGAATGCGCTACTGTTGGGCGAAGCCTACGCCCGCAGCGTTGGCGTAAACGTTGGGCTGGCGCGGCTGGCAATCGTCAGCGCCACAGCGATTTTGGCTGGCACAGTGACCGCCTTCTGTGGGCCGATTGGCTTTATCGGCGTGGCGGTACCGCACCTGTGCCGTAGCCTGTTCCGCACCTCAGATCACCGCCTGCTCGTGCCGGGGACGATGCTCATGGGGGCAATCGTCGCGTTGGTTGCCGCGCTAATCGCCCAAGTGCCGGGGGATAACATCATCCTGCCGTTGAATGCTGTTACCGCGTTGATGGGCGCGCCGGTGGTCATGTGGGTGATCTTGCGCGGGCGGGCGCTCCAGCAGGCCTTCGGCGCATGAGTGCGCTCTTGCAGGCGTCAGATTTAGCCGTAGGCTACCGCGTGGCGCGTGCGCCGTCGGTAATCGTGGCCGAACACCTGAATCTGGTGCTACATCGCGGGGAACTGGTGTGCTTGTTGGGGCCGAACGGCGCGGGCAAATCCACATTGTTGCGGACGATGGTCGGGATGCAGCCGCCGTTAGGCGGGCGCGTGACGCTGGACGGGCAAGACATCAC
>JBMOFU010000442.1:0-3158 GCA_049318725.1 Phototrophicaceae bacterium
ATCTTCCCGCTGATGTTCTTCAAGCGGCTAAGCGATGTCTACGACGAAGAACGCGAACGGGCGCTGAAGGAACTCGGCGACGATTACCCCGAATATCACCGTTTTGTGATCCCGGATGGCGCGCACTGGGAGGATGTGCGGGCAGTGACGAAGGATGTCGGGCAGGCGATTCAGGCGGCCACCCGCACGATTGAACAGGCCAATCCGCAACTGGAGGGCATCTTCGGGGATGCGCCATGGACGAACAAAGAGCGCCTGTCCGACGCGACGCTGAACGACTTGATTGAGCATTTCTCCTCGCAGACGCTCAGCCGCGCCCGCGTGAATGAGGACTTGCTCGGCCAAGCCTATGAGTACCTCATCAAGAAGTTTGCCGACGACAGCGGCCACACGGCTGCTGAGTTTTATACCAACCGCACCGTCGTTCACCTGATGACGCGCTTGTTGGCTCCACAGGCGGGCGAGCGGATTTATGACCCCACCTGCGGCAGCGGCGGAATGCTGCTTAGTGCGGCGGATGATCTGCGGCGGCGTGGACAGGATACCCGCACGCTGAAGATGTACGGGCAGGAAATCAACCTGATGACCAGCGCCATCGCCCGCATGAACCTGTTTCTGCACGGCTTTGAGGACTTCGCCATTGTGCGCGGGGATACCCTTCAGAAGCCGGCCTTCGCCAACGGGAATCACCTGCAACCGTTCGACGTGATCCTTGCCAATCCGCCGTACAGCATCAGCGCGTGGAGCCGTACCGCGTTTGAGTATGACCCCTACGGACGCAACTGGTACGGCACGCCGCCGCAGGGACGCGCCGATTACGCCTTTTGGCAGCACATCCTTGCCAGCCTAGACCGCGAACGGGGACGCTGTGCGATTCTGTTCCCGCATGGCGTGCTGTTCCGCAATGAGGAAGCCCACATGCGGCGTTTGATGGTGCAGGATGACGTGATTGACTGCGTGTTGGGCTTGGGGCCGAACCTGTTCTACAATTCTCCAATGGAGGCGTGTGTGGTGGTCTGCCGTATGAACAAGCCCACCGAGCGCAAAGGCAAGATTCTGTTCATCAATGCCGTGAACGAGATCACCCGTGAGCGCGCCTACAGCTATCTGACCGACGCCCATAGCCAGCGGATTCTGGACGCCTACGACGCCTACACGGATGTGGATGGCTTTGCCCGCGTGGTGACGGTGGACGACATTGCCCAACAGGGCGGGAATTTGAATATTCCGCTGTACGTGCGGCCAGTGACCGTGAGCAATGGCGAGGCGCAATCGCTGGCAGAAGTGATTGCGGCGTGGGAACGAAGCTCTGATGATCTGCGGCGGTCAATGGATACGCTCTTTCAGACGTTAGGCAATGTATAATATGACCAAACGAGAAAAACGATTACAAAAGCTGCGCCAAAACCCCAAAGATGTCTCATTTGATGATCTTCGGTCTGTACTAGAGGATTTTGGCTTTGAATGGGTGCGCTCTAGCGGCAGTCACCACTCGTTTAATATTGTGATCGACGGTGAGCCGCGCCTGTTTGTAGTGCCGTACCGCCGACCTGTAAAGCCCACCTATGTGAATGAGGCGTTGCGGTTGATTGATCTCATTTTGGCAGCAGAAGCGGATGAGGAAGATAGCAATGACGACCCCGACCCTAACTAAAGACCTTACCTATTACCTAGCATTGCCCTACGCGATTGAATTGATCCCAGATGTTGACGGCTATTGGTTTGCCCGCATTCCCCTGTTAGAAGGCTGTATGACCAACGGGGAGAGCCGCGAAGATGCCCTCATCATGCTGGACGACGCCAAGCAACTATGGCTAGAAACTGCGTTGCAGGTCGGTAAAACGATTCCAGAGCCGCAAGCACAACCGCTGCCAACACCCCATGACCGTGAATAATCCTACCGTCCGCTTTGGCGACGTGCAGAAAGTACACTTTTACGCGGGAGATATTGTTCGATGACGGCGTTATTGGTGACGCTAAATCAGGTAGAATAGGGAAAATGAACAGGAGGGTAATGCAATGATGACGCTACAGGATGTGAAACGTGTGATTGATACGCTCTCGATAGCAGAAAGGGTCGAACTGCGGGAGTACCTTGAGGAGCAGACCCCACCCGCCCCCGACCGCGATGTGATGAACCGAATTCAGGCGATGTTCGCCGCCGCACCGCCACCGATCATCCGTGAGGGCAGCATGGACGTAGATGCGCTTTTCGAGGGGCTAAGGGCAATGACCGACGGGTTAACGGAAGAAGAAGTGGATGAACTTGTGGACGCGATGAATCAACGGCTACCCTCACGCAACGTGGATATTGGGTAGCGATGACGGACTATGTGATTGACACCAATACCCTATCCAACTTAGTCAAGAATCCGTCTGGGGCGCTACAAAATCGGGTGAACAATACCGTTAGCAACGGCAGCAAGTTATGGGTCAGTGAGGCGGTACAGTATGAGGTCGAACGGGGCCTCCGCAAGAAAGGCGCGACCAAACAGCTAGAGGTGTTCCGCAACCAAGTGCTGCCTACATTTTCGGTAGTCGCGGTGGATTGGGTGACATGGGATGCCGCTGCGGACTTGTGGGTGCTGGCCGCGAATAAGGGGCGTCAACTCGCAGACGTTGACTTGCTAGTAGCGGCGCTTGCAATTCGTTTGAGCGCTGTCATTGTCTCGCATGACCGCGACTACGACGCATTTCCTAGCATCCCCGTTGAAGATTGGTTGAAATAAGTTGACAGCACTCGTTCGTTTTGGCGATATGGTCTACAACATCAACGAGCGCATTCTGCCACAGGATGCCGAAGGGTTGCCCTACGTCGGGCTTGAACACCTTGATCCTGAATCCCTCAAGCTACGGCGTTGGGGAACACCGGATGAAGTCGAAGCCCAAAAACTACGCTTTTACACAGGAGACATCATCTTTGGCAAGCGCCGTGCCTACCAGCGCAAACTGGCCGTAGCGGAGTTTGACGGCATTTGTTCCGCCCATGCGATGGTGCTACGTGCCAAGCCGGATGTTGTGCTACCAGAGTTCTTGCCCTTCTTTATGCAGAGTGAAACATTTTTTGAGCGGGCAATTTCTATCTCGGTGGGATCACTTTCACCAACCATCAACTGGACGACGCTCGCCAAGCAGGAATTCCCCCTGCCGCCACTGGA
>JBMOFU010000443.1:0-3157 GCA_049318725.1 Phototrophicaceae bacterium
GGCGCGAGGCTGACCTGTTGGACGATACGCCCCAAACTCTGCCGATCCACTTCAACAGCCTTCATCACATCCCGGCTGAAGCCACCGAGCGCTACCACTGGCTACAACGAGAGGATGGTGTGTGCGGCGAACCGTCACGCCGCCTGGCGTCCTACTGGTTGCATCGCGGCCATGAGGTCGAGTATGTTTGGAAGCGCCCGCACCGTTATGGGCGCGACTTGCCCAAGCCTGCCCAAGCAGTGATTGAACAGACTTCTCATCATCAGGTGATGAGGATTGTTGAACCGGCCCCCCGTCGAGACATCCCTGCTCCTGTGCTGTGGACGACGGATGCACCCGATTATCCGGGGGTCGATTACACCCATGCGACCGCTCCAGCCCCTCAACCGCGCTTCATCTTGCCCAGCACTTCCTCGGTGAAGCCTCCGGCACCTTATTGGCGTCGGGTGGAGGTTCACGGGGCATTGATCGGCTTTGCCTGTCCGCAGCATCACTTGCATGTGCCGATCACGGGCAACAAACGACCGGATGCCGATATGCGCTGCAAGGCCTGTGCGGGCAACTCGTTGAGTGGTCTGCGCGACGCTCGCCATGAGCGCTATCGGCTGGAGCGTACTGTGCTGTTTGCGTCGGGCGGGGTGTATCAGGGCTTGAGCGACCTTCCTACCCCTCTAATCTGGAAGATTGCCTCGCCGTTTGATACTCACGGACGGGCGTACTTGGCCGACGAACTCGAACACGCCACTTGGCAGATCGAGATGCCCCCCGCGCTGGTAGCGCGCTACTTCGACAGTGAAAATCCCCGTTTCCGTTGGGGATTGAGCCAGTCGCTGGAGCGGCTAGCGCGACTCTATATAGAAGAAGGCTTGCCGCTTTTTGGCCGTGAACCGCTGCAACTGTTTTTCACCCTGATCCAGCGCCATCACTTGCGCATCAAGCAAGCCCGCGAATTCCTTGAGGGCTATGTGCGCGAGTACGGTCAGTTGAGTGAGCTAGAAGCCGCACTCGATAGCGTGGACAGTCAGGCATTTGAGGGGTTAGCAAAGATCAAGGATTACGCCGCTCATACGGTTGAGGCGCTCAAGCGAGGGCTAGAAGAAGGGTAACCGGATATTTAAACTGGAGTAGGCTCTTTTGCCTCCTCGGAGACACTAACTCTGTCCATTTTATCAAGGATATACTATGTTTGGCTGGTACCTCCGATCTACCTAACAGGATTTTTCAAATGGCTTCTTAGCTGTTAAACTTATGCTGGTTGATTGACAATCCGTTTGTTACAATAAAATCATATTACCAATAACCTATAATGATGATAAACCTATGCCCAATGAACCTTTGATCCAACAACTTGACGAGCTTCGCGCTTACTATACCCATCAGCAAAAAGCGGCTCTAGCCTTGCAGACATCGCTGAAAAGCGCTCAAGATAGCCAAATACGCCTACAAAAAACCCTAACAGATTACCGCGACCAGAATACAGCGGTCACCCTCAATGAAGCACTGATGACATTTGGGAATTTAGACCTTAAAACAACGTTGCTTGACCCATTATTGCCAGAGTTGCGCCGTGAGTTGAAAATGCTCGTCACCATCACCAATGGGCTAAAAGATGCAATTGCTGCGCTTCGCAGTGAACCTGTGGATGTGGCGCGCTTAGACAAAGCCTGCACTGCGCTACAGTCTGTACAGCAGCCTAACATCGTGGATTTGCTTGCCCAATTACACCCAGAGCTTGATCTTGCTCAACGGGCGCTTGGCGATCTGTTCGGATACAAGTTGCGCGATGCGCTGGTCACGTACGGGATCAACATCGGCGGACGCCCACCTAAGTTCGAGCTTGGGCGGTTTGAGCTAGATGCTAATTTTGCTCGGCGGAGCATCACCATTCGCTATGGCAAGGATATCGTCATCCCGCGCGCACCAATCACTGTAGAGGCGACAGTGAAAGCCTACCAACAAGCAGTGAAACAGGTGGCTGAACGCTCCCAAGAGGGCAAGGTCTGGATGTCTCAGCTATATGAGGCTTATCAGACAGTACGCCGTAAGTTGGCGGTAGATAGTGTGCGCGTCAATATTGTAGATTGCTATCGTGAACTGGTTTTGCTGCGTCAGGGGCGTTCCTTTGCCAGCGAACCCAGCAAACACACCTTCACCGACTATACTCGCGCCCAATTCATTTATGACTTTTATCAAATGAGCGGGGAACAACGTTTAACCCACAACGGTCAAGCGGTTAAAGCCCATGTTGCGTCTAAGTCCCAAACAGACAATCCGACCAAAAGTATGTGGATTGTTGAAGGCGACAGCCCCTATGACGGGCGCTACATTGCAGACATTGAATTTGTGAAGGATTAAAGCCACATGCTCCCCGAACCCCCGCTCGCACGGCAAATCATTGAAACGCTCGGCCAATCTGGAACGCCGATGCCAAAGGGTGTCAGTTTCTACAATGTCGGCAATGAATCTTTACTCAATGCCATTGATACCCACTATTTCGGCTCGTATCTGGCCGATGGTGGCGCAGTATTTAAGCTCGTTGTTGGCGACTATGGCAGCGGAAAGTCCCACTTTTTGTACTGCGTCAGAGACCGCGCATGGCAACGGCATTTTGCCGTCAGCAAGGTTGACCTTAGCCCCAAAGAAAGCCCCTATGACGACCAGCGGCGCGTCTATGCCGCCGTCGCTTCTTCTATTGTGTGGCATGAACTGGGCGCAACCAGTGAGGACGAACGCGGGTTATCCCGCTTTTTAGAGGGGACGTTGCGGCGGCTGGCCTACCTGCACGGGATGGACATCGGCGACGAAGGCATAGAAGAAATCCCCGAAGTGCGCGCCTTTATGCAAACGCTTGGCTCTAGCCAGATTGATAGCTTGAGCTTTCATAAGGCGATACAAGGCTACTTTCATGCGCTGTTGCGCGGCCATGAACGCCGCCTAGAGTCTTTAGAGCGCTGGTTGCACGGCGAAGAAGTCACCCCCGAAGACATGCGCGACCTACGTTCCATTGGTGTCACTGAAAAAATCAATAAGAACAACGCCTTTAAGATGCTGCGCTCCCTGTGCCAAGTTGTGCGTGCCATCGGCTATACAGGCCTATGCCTACTCTTTGACGAAGGCGACAGAATGTTGAGCATCGGCGGCAAGGCAGAAAAGACCG
>JBMOFU010000444.1:0-3154 GCA_049318725.1 Phototrophicaceae bacterium
TATTTTTAGCAAGCATCGTCGCCTTCAGGGATGCCGTAGTTCAATTCGGCGCGCACAGCCCGCCAATTGGGATAAAAACGATCCATAAAGCCCCAAAAGCGCGCATTGTGATAGCGTTCCAGCAGGTGTACCAACTCATGCACGACCACATATTCCAAGCAGCGCGGCGGCTTCTTCATCAGTTCAAGGTTGAGCCAAATGCGCCGTGCTTGAATATTACACGTCCCCCAACGGGTTTTCATCTGCTTAATGCCCCACTCGGCAGACTGTACGCCGACAATCGGCTCCCAGTACGCCAACAAAGGCGGGATCACGCCCTGTAACTCTTTGCGATACCACGCCGCAAGCACGCGCTCACGGTAGGCGGCGTCACTTTCTGGCGCGGCGTATAAGTCCAATTGATTGCCGTCGCGTAAAACGACCTTTGCCCGCCCGCTGTGGGGGATCACGTTGAGGGTACATGCCCGCCCCTGAAACGGATGAGACTCCCCAGAAACAAACTGCAACACGACGGGCTGTGGCCGTGTGGCGAGCTTGGCCTGCTGGCGTTGGATCCAATCCCACTTGGTCAGTACCCACTGGCGCACCGCTTCATCATCAGCGCGCAACGGCACCGACACCGACACACGGCCATCTGGCGGATGGATACGCATGTTCAAGTTCTTGATACGCTTGCGCGTGACTTCAATCACAAGATCGTTGACGGTGATTTTCTTCATCATTTAGTTCATCTCACTACAAGATCAATCACATTCAAAATAGTGCGGATAACCCGTTACCAGCCCTCCACGCTTGACCTACGCCGTAAACATCGTGCATCATGAACAGCATGGCGACTACACAAAGGGATGTTGCTTTGAATACACGGCAAACAACCGGGCGGACGGGTGAATCTTTAGCGTGCAACTACTTGCAGGCAAACGGTTACACCATTATCGCCCAAAATTGGCAGTCCGCGCATGATGAAATTGACATCATCGCCCAAGTTGACACACAATGGGTCTTTGTGGAAGTTCGTACCCGCCGCACCCGCGACGAAAGCGCTGCGCTTGCCAGCATCAGCCCCGCCAAACAACAAAAGATGATCCGCGCCGCCTACCGTTACTTGCACGCAAATCACTTGCCAGAAGATACCCTGTGGCGGATTGACGTGATTGCGGTGTCACTTTGGAACGCCGCCCCGCCAAAGATTGAGCATATCCCTGATGCCCTCACTTGGTAAGCCGCTGGTGGTGATCTTGGGGGCGACAGCCGTCGGCAAAACCCCTTTAGCGATCAGCCTAGCCGAAGCCCTCAACGGTGAAGTGGTCAGCGCAGACAGCCGTCAAATCTACGCCCAGATGAACATCGGCACGGCCAAACCCAGCGCCGCCGAACAAGCCCGCATCCGCCATCACCTGCTGGATGTCGTCCAGCCTGACCAGACGCTGCCGATGGCGGCCTACTTGCAAATGGCCTATGCCGCTATCAATCAACTGCATAACGACGGCAAACTCCCCTTTTTAGTCGGTGGAACAGGGCAATACATCACCGCGTTGCTTGAAGGCTGGAGCGTACCAGAAGTTCCGCCCGATGAAGATTACCGCACGGAGCTAGAACAATTCGCCAAACAAGCAGGAACTGAGGCGCTATATGCCCGCCTGACCACCGCAGACCCAGACGCCGCCGAAAAGATTCACCCCAACAACGTGCGGCGGGTGATCCGTGCGTTAGAGGTGTTGAAGCAAACCGGCATCCGCTTTTCAGAGCTTCAGCGCAAAACGCCGCCGCCCTACCGCGTGTATACCATAGGGCTTGACCTTGACCGTGAGGCGCTTTATGCCCGCGCCGATCAACGGATAGACCACATGATTACGGCGGGGTTCGTGGATGAGGTGCAAGGCTTGCTAAATCAAGGTTACACAACTAAATTGCCCTCCATGAGCGGGATTGGCTACCTACAGTTGGCGGCTTACCTTGCGGGGAAAAGCTCGCTCAAGCAAGCCGTTAGCGACACCAAACACCTCACGCATGATTTTATACGGCGGCAAATCACTTGGTTTCGTGGTCACGATCATGCGATTCTATGGCACAATAGTGCTGCATTACACATGCCTAGCCTGTTAGAAGATTTGCACCGCTGGTTAGCAGGATAAAACGCCTTTATGCTTCGATCACTTCGGGAACGGTTCAATACCAACACGCTCATTGCAGTGTTCTTGCTGGTGATGCTTTTTTCATTCGCGGGGAACGAAACATTACGCTTTATCGCCTCACGGGTGCCGGGCTTGGATGAAGCCTTCCCCTGCGAGTGGTTGCCCGCAGCGACCAACCTTGCCGAACACCAATCGCTGATTGGGCGGGCGGCAGCCACCAACGGCCAGCCAATCCAACTGCGGATTCGCAGCAGCACACTCCCCACGACACCAGAAGGGTTATTGGTGATCCGCATTTTGGTGATTAACGAATCTGTGGGGACGTTGCCGTTCATCTATGATGAGGATGAAGTGATTGTCGGGGACAACGGCACCAGCGGGCTAGGGATTCGGTTTAACCCTGAAACGAATATCTTCCGCCCCGGCCTGAACGTGCGAACCGACACTGTAACCTATCCAGAAACCCGAATCCGCATTTTAGGGCCACAACAGCGCTGCATCCACCGCATGGAGTTCAACAATGCTGAAATCCCCGATGCGCTACGCAATGGCCGTGCCACCGTGACCGCCTACTATCGCGGGGTGAATCGTGGGGCAATCACGGCTTCTGCCCTGCCCAACGCAACGCCGATCTACCGCGATCAAGGGCTGTGGACGGGCGTTACAACCTCGCCAGAAATCCTGATCCCGGCCAGTTAGGGTGGATGTAGCAGGAAAAGCCAGTGTCGCTATACTATAAGGTGACAACATTTAGAACAAGATCGTGTAGTAGCACGAGGAAGTGGATTGCCGATGAGTGACCCACAACAAAATGAACGCCCGATGTTGATTGAACTGAATGAGAACAATCAACCGCGCCAGTTCTGGACGCTAGAAACCGATGATGTGACGGTAGGGCGAGGCGAAGAAAGCGATATCGTGATTGCCAAGCGGCAGATTTCCCGCCAGCATATCCGCCTGTACAAGCATGACGACCACTTCATCTTAGAAGACCTAGACAGCAAAAATGGCACATGGCT
>JBMOFU010000445.1:0-3151 GCA_049318725.1 Phototrophicaceae bacterium
ATCAGCGCCGCCGTGCAGATTATCGGGCGTGTGGGCGGCCTTGTGATTATCTTCTTTGGGCTGCACTTCATGGGCGCGCTCAGTTGGGCGTTTAACCGCATTCGCCAGCATCAAACCGCGCTAGGCCGCTACGCTACGCCGTTGGTATTCGTCACCGTTAGCCCGCTGATCTTTTGGGCGTTCAACCGCCAACCGAGCGCCTTTGCGGAAAATGTCAACTTCTTTGATTACACCTTGATCTCGTTGCCCGTGTTCACTGCCTTTGCCATGTGGTTGATCTTGGGCGGCGCACTGACTGCCCCCCGTGACTTTTGGCTGCACACCCTCAACCAGATTGAAGGCGCGCTATATGCCGACACCCGCCAACAACTCAACGCCAGCGGGCGCTCTGGCTTTGGCAGTTCATTGTTGATGGGCGTGGTATTCGCTGCTGGCTGGACGCCCTGCATTGGCCCAATCTATGGGGCGATTTTGACCTTAGCGGCCAACGGCGGCAGCATCAGCGATGCGGCTGTCCTGCTCAGTGCCTATTCGCTTGGGCTTGGCGTACCATTCATCGTAACGGCACTACTGCTAGATAGCGCGCAGGGCGGTTTGCGACGCCTTAACCGCCATATGGGAACGATCAAGCTCATCAGCGGCCTGTTCTTGGTCGCCATTGGCCTATTGGTGATGACCGGCCAGTTGCAACGCTTCAGCGCACGCGGCGCAACGGGGGCGCTTGGGGAATTTTCCTTCAACCTTGAGGAATGTTTTACCGAAGCAGTGGCGGGCAATGTCGCGTGGGGTGCGGTCTGGAACTGTGTCAACGCAACCGACGACGCCCTAGCGCCTATCGCGCCGATTGAAGCGCTGCCAGACGGTGCCGCTGTGGGGAGCATCGCCCCGATAGCGGTTACGCCAAGTGCCAGCACAGTCAATGGCTTTGAGGGAATATCCGCTGCTGATAGCCCCGTAAACAGCAACGTCGGGATTGAGGTCGGGCAAACTGCGCCAGACTTCAGCGCCTTCACCCACACAGGCGAAGAAATCCGCCTGAGCGATTTACGCGGCAAGGTCGTGTTGCTCAACTTTTGGGCGACATGGTGCGGCCCCTGCCGCGTTGAAATGCCAGATTTAGAAGATGCCGCCCTGCGCTACGGCGATCAACTGGTGATTTTGGGCATCAACAACCGTGAAACGGCAACACAAATCAGCGACTTTGCCGACGAGATCGGCGTCACCTTCCCGCTATTGCTGGATTTGCAAGGCAACTTACAAGACGGCTTTGCCATCCGTAGCTACCCCACTACCCTGCTGCTCGATGCACAGGGGATCATTGTGGATAAGCATTTGGGCTTTTTGTCTGCTGAACAATTAGCAGAAAAACTCGCTGCTCTGTTTTGATGGGGTCAAACGCAAACCCACCTTCGTGATAGAATAGGGCTGCTAGGGAACCCCTAGCGGCCTTTTTGTTAATCTCCATAGGCTTATAAAGGATGCCCCTATGACTTCATCGGCTCCCCCCCGCAAGCGCGGCTTCGCCCTGCGCTTGAATTTAGCGCTGTATTGGATGGCAAAGCGTTGGCTCACCCTCACGCTGGTCATTTTGGGGATTTACGTCACGTTGCCGTTTGTTGCCCCAACGTTGATGCACTTTGGCTATACCCGCCCGGCCATGACGCTCTATTGGCTGTATAAGCCGTTCTGCCATCAATTTGGCTTCCGCTCTTTCTTCTTGTACGGGGAACAAGCCGTTTACCCGCGTGCGACCACTGGAACGACGCTCGTCAGCTTTGAAGAAATGATCGAACGCACGCAGCCAGAAGCCTTCCAGAACGTGAGCAACCTCTATGCCCAGTCCAGCCAAAACCCCGCTGAACTGCGCGCATGGCTAGACTTCCAGTGGGCGTCTTGGGGGTTCGTCGGCAATGAGGCGATGGGCTACAAGATGACCATCTGCGCGCGCGATATTGCCATCTATTTAGCGCTGTGGTTGGGTGGGGTGCTATATGCCCTAGTACGCAAGCGGTTGCGCCCGGTACCGCTGTGGTTGTGGTTCTTGTTGGGGATCGGCCCGATTGGGATTGACGGGTTTAGCCAATTACTCAGCTATCCGCCGTTTGAATTGTGGCCGGTGCGCGAAACCTTGCCGTTCTTCCGCGTGCTGACTGGGGCGTCTTTTGGCTTTATGAATGCGTGGTTGGGCTACCCCTACCTAGAGATGACCTTTAACGACACCGTGCGCGAACTGCGTAGTAAGTTCCGTCGGGCGGGGATTGCGGTTTCTTAGTGATCTGACCATAGCCGAATACAAACGCCCCTTCAGCTTTGAAGGGGCGTTTGTATTTTTCTTGCTTTTTCTTACTTGGTTTTATTCGCGTTAGATGCCGCCGTTGGTCTGTCCACCAGTTTCGCTAGTGGGCATGGCGGGCGCTGTGGTGGGTGCCACATAGTTCCCTGTGACAGTGATTCTAAGTCTATTGCTGACTTCACTACACCCTGTCCCGCGACCACCATTGTCCGTAACTTTGATCGTGATGTCGTAGTTTGTTGTCCCTACGGCTGCTGAGGTGCCGTAGTAGGAACCCGGCGTGAACGAGACAACCCCCGTTGTGGTATTCATGGTAAGCGTCCCACGGTTATTCGGAAGCGTCGCTGCCGTATTAAAGGCAAAACTGTTGCTGCTTTGCGTTGCGGTTAAGAAGCTGCTGGAGGTTATAGCCCCCCCCTGATTGGCGTTGTAGGCACTGGTTAGCCAGTTCTCCGCTGATGTGTATGTGGACGGGGTATTGGTATAGTTCCCATAAGTGATTGTAAGCCCGCTACTTGACGGCTTTTGATTGGGTGCTGCATCTGGTGTTTTTATCGTCAGTGTTACCGTGGCTGTTGCGGTGGCATTACGAGAATCACTCACGGTATAAGTGAATGTATCGTTGGCAGTGGTGCCGGCAGCCATCGTACAGTAATTCGCAGAATTTGTACCCGGCGGTATATAGGTGAAGTTGCCTAGCGCACTGCTAACCCCATTCACATTGGTTGTGGGGAAGTTGATAGTCCCCCCAAGCGTTGTTGTCAGGTTGTTACCGGGGGTTCTGCGGTCGGTGGTAGCGATGTAGTAATTGGCGACACGTAGAGGGGAGTCCCCGTTTGCATAGTTCCACGTATCATT
>JBMOFU010000446.1:0-3121 GCA_049318725.1 Phototrophicaceae bacterium
CCCTAACTGACTTACCCAAACTTGTTTGTGAAACAATCGCTGAAAATAACGCGGTCAAATGTGCTTCTAAAATCCACACTTTTTTCTCGACCATCCCTAACACCAATCGGTTAAAGAACAGCTTCAGCAAACCATGGCGTTCTTCATTGGTCGCCAGCTTCCAGATGTCTTCTAGGTTTGCCAATTGAGCCAGCAACAGGTCAATATCATTGGTGTTATAGCTTGCTGGTGTTTCGCTGAGTAGCGGGACGTCCTGCAATTCTTTGAGGCGCACATCAAACTCTTGACGATCAATAATCCCATCTACGTACAGGTCTTTGAGTCGGGCGATTTTCCCTTCAACGTTCTGCCCAGCTTTAGGGACTGTCGCCCCTTTAGATTGCCCCAATAACTCTTCGCGTGCGATGTTGATTAGCTCCGGGGTTACTGCGATTTCGCTGAACATCTCATAAATCTGATATTCCAAGTCATCTGCCTTAACGCTTTTTAGCATATCCGGCTTCGGCTGAATTTTGCGCGCCTGTTCAAAGTTACGAATGTACTTACGATAGTGGGTTGTTTGACCATGCCAAGCGATTCCCTCTGCGTCAAACAACAGACCCGAAAGGGGATAGACGGTATTTTCGGCTCGGTTATAGCGATATTGCTGCAAGCGCGTTTGATGGATTTGTTGACAGCGGTCGAACAATTCTTGTTCGATAATGGGGGTTTGGGCGCCCGGTTGCCATGTACGATCTAACTTAGAGGCGCGGCCACGCTTGCCATAGCCAATGTAAGACACCTCGCCCAGATAGAAACGATTTTGCAGCAACTCACGAATCGTTGCACTCCCAAAAGGGCCGAGTTGCCCTTTGGCGTTGCGGATCAGGTACCCTTGCGCGTTCAAGCGGTCGGCAATGGCGCGGTAACCATATTGCCCAGTAGCGTATAGCTCAAAGGCTAAGCGTACCCCGGGTGAATGGATAGGATCAGGGATTGCCGCGGTATCAATGGCATGAGGATATTGCTCTAAGGTGGCCTCTATCAGGCTGGCTTGCGCCTCGTTGAGTGTCGGGTTCAGTAGCGCGTCACGGAACCGAGCAGGGGTACTATAGCCAAACGAGAGTATGCCGTTCCAGTGGCCTTGCCGATGGCGTTCTTGAGCAGACTTGCGGACTTCTTCAGCCAGATTATCGGTATACCACTGTGCCACTGCCCCCATAATGCTTAAGGTCAAGCGGCCTGAAGGCGTGGTGAAATCAAATTGTTCAGTGGCACTGGCAAACAACACCCCTAAATCATTCAACTGGCTTAGGTAGGATAGCACGTCTTGAAGGCGACGGCTGAAGCGGTCTAGCTTATGAACGATCACGACATCAAAGTGGTTTCGCTTGGCATCGGCCATCATCTGCTGGAAGACTGGACGCATATCCGATTTACCCGACCGTCCGGGTTCCTCATAGGTATGGACAACTTGCCAGTTCTTAAACTCAGCAAACCGTTGACAAACCTCACGCTGTGCAGAAAGGCTGTACCCTTCAACTTGTTCGGCGCTACTCACCCGCGTATAGATGACTGCTCGCATGATGTCCTCCTTGTGCTAAATCAGCATGGGTATATTTTATTGTAACCAGTAAGTCCTTGAATCCTATCAGGTGTGGCACCGATGCAGCAGCAGGCGTAACCGCCAATTTACAGTGCCACAGTTGCCCGTTACCGCTCGATCCATGGGGCGGACTCGCGGACAAAGTAAGGATCGGCGGTCGGCGGTTGCCCATTGTCGGCAGGCTGATCGCCCAAATTGTTGAGGATGTGCCGCAGCCTGCCGCCCTTGCGGTTGGCCGGTCCGCCCTCAAGGACGAAGTCCAACTTGAGCGCATACTCAATCTGCCAAGGCCGATACATTCGCACCAGCCCGCGGGCGGTCTTGATGGCAATCTGGCACTCGTCACGGATGCGCGCTGCCAGCCGCTCGTCGGCCTCACTCAACGGGTTTGCGACGGGCGCGACTTCGGGGTACTTGCGCTCCGTTACTTTTGTAATGTTCTGGGCATCCTGACCGTCTTTTGGGGGTGCTACGCTGTGGGTTGCTTTCGCTGGGTCTGGCGTAGGTTTTGGTTTTTTGCTTTTGGTGGGGGCAACTTGTGGCGTTTCGCGGGGACTAAGCGGGTCAAAGGCTGTAACCGGCTTTTCCGTTTCAGGGGCAGTTGCCCTTGTTGTTGTTGTTTCTTGTCGTTTTGTAGGGTTATTGCTTTTAGGTTGTTCTACAGGGTTGTTGTTGTTACTTCCCACAGCTGATGGGATAGGCACTGTCGTTTCGGGGGTGTCGGGGCATTCCTCTAGCGCGCTGGCATCGTGCAGCGGCGGGGTGTACTGCGGGGCAAGGTCAGGCAAGCGATCCACGCCCGCGTTGATCTGAATCCACAGGCGATGGGCTTGTTCAGCGGCAGCCCCGAACAGTTGCAGGTAGTGTGGCGACACCTGATAGCTGGTGGTGGTCAGCCGTCCGCTGAACGGATTGCGGCTGGCAGCCTCATACACCGCTATCCAGCCGGTGTCGCGCAACAGTTTTAGATACTTGACGACCGTGTTCTTGCCTAACCCGCTCAACTTTTCGAGCGTGGCGATGCTGTGGTAGAAAATCCCGTGCGCGTTGGCACAGTCCTTGAGTGTATCCATCAGTGCGCGCGCGTAGTGGTTGTGCGTGTCGCGCAACACCTGATTCATTTCTCGATTCACGGCCACGAATCCCATGGGCTTCCTCACTTTCGTTGATCAGTTTATGATGCGAACTGGATTTACCAGCTGGCGCGCTTCATCTTCTGCTGTTTACGGGCGCTTTCCTCAGCGCTGAGTCTGGCGTTTTGATCCGCTGCAACCGTCACACCAGATAAGCGCCCTGCGCTCAACCCGATGACTGATTGCATCTGGCGTTGGAGCGCCTGCTCAATCCATTGCGGGAGGGCATCCATCTTCGCCAGCAATGCGCTTTCCTGCTCAAGGGTTAACCCGTGCGGTGCGCGGTTGTAGGGTTGTCCATAACCGGCGCGCAGCACCTCACGAAATGCCATCCCCTTCTCGCCCGCAGGCAACGCATCCCACCATGCCAGAATGTCGTCATCCTCACCGAGATACAGCTTGA
>JBMOFU010000447.1:0-3116 GCA_049318725.1 Phototrophicaceae bacterium
ATGCTAAGGACACCCCCTTGACGACACAAGCCCCGATCACCCGCTGGGACGCCACCCGCGTGTATCTCATCATCAACGCATTGCGGGCGGTTGCCCATACGCTTTATGTGACCGTCTTCATCTTGTTTCAGATTCAAGTGCTACAGCTTGACGCGCTGCAATTGGTGCTGGTCGGCACAGCGCTAGAAGTTGGCGCGTTCTTCTTTGAAATCCCCACTGGGATCATTGCCGATGTGTACAGCCGCCGCCTGTCGGTGATTTTAGGTAGCTTCACAACGGGCATCGCCTTCTTGATTGTGGTGGCTGTGCCGAACTTCGGCGGGATGCTGCTTGGCAATGTGATTTGGGGGATTGGCTTTACCTTCTTCAGCGGGGCGTTACAGGCGTGGCTGGTGGATGAAATCGGCATAGAGCGGGCTTCCCAGAGCTTTTTGCGCGGCTCGCAGGTGAGCAATGTGGCGCACTTGGTCGCTATTCCATTGGCGATTGTCGTTGGTAGCCAGTGGCTTGCCCTGCCGATTTTGATTGCGGGCGTGGTCGCGTTGGCGTTGGGCGTGCTGCTGATCGCGGTCATGCCCGAAACCGGATTCCAGCCCTTGCCGCGCGAAGACCGTCAATCGTGGCGGGCATTCGGGCGGACGTTGCGCGAAGGATGGGGCGTGGTGCGCGGGAGCCAAGCGCTCACCGCTTTGATGCTGGTTGGGGTCATTTGGGGTGCGTCGTCAGAAGGGTTTGACCGCCTTTCTGCCAAATACCTCTACGATACGTTCGGAATCCCGCCCTTGCCCGTGCCATACCCCGAAGTGGTGTGGTTCGGCGCACGCGATATGGTCTTGGCCGTGATCGGGATCGGCGCGGCAGAGCTAATACGGCGGCGGATCGAAGGTGCGCCACAGGCGCGCACGGTATGGCTACTGGTTGGCTTCACAGGCGGGATCGTGGGAGGGCTGTACCTGTACACCTTCACGCCGTCGTTTTGGTGGGCGATGCTGGTGTTTATGCTCATTCGCACCCTGCGCGACATTGCCATTCCAGTGTTTGACGTGTGGGCAAACCGCAATATCCCTTCCAACGTGCGCGCTACTGTGCTTTCGATGTACGGCCAATCTGACGCGGTTGGGCAATTGGCCGGAGGCCCTGCGGTGGGGGTGGCGGGCAATGCGTCTATTCGGCTGGCAATCTTGATTTCTGCTACCATCCTCACGCCCGCCTTGCCGTTGCTGATACAGGCGTCACAACACCCCGAACCCGAATCCAACGCCGTATAGCCGCTCATAGAGTTGGGTTTGTCGGGCGCGGGCGGCGGCCAGCCGTTCGATGGCCTCTGGGCGGGGCTGTAACACTTCCCCACAGGCGATTTTCACCCGCTGCCCACTGATGAGCGCCCCAACCCCGCGTGCAGTCACTTCAGGGGCGTCCACGCGGCACAGCGGCAAGTTCAGCGCGTCGGCCATGATTTGCGCCCATGCAGGGGATGCCGCCAATGCGCCGCCACCCGCCAAAACCTGCGCGGGACGGGGCAATAACGCGGCAATGTTTGCCAGCCGCAACGCCACCGATTCCAGCGCCGCCTGTGCGATGTCTAGCGGGCGGGTGGAAAGCCGCAGGCCGTGTATCGTCCCAACCGCGTCGGCGCGGTAGTTAGGGCTACGTTCCCCGGCGAACAAGGGTAACACCGTCAACCCGTGCGAATCTGGCATGGATGCACTGAGCGCGGCTTCGATCTGTGCGGCGTCTAGCCCAAAGCTGCTAGACGCCCACGCAAAGACGTTGCCGCCCTCTGTCGTTGCCCCACCCGTGAGGTGACGCGCCTGATCTACACGATATGACCACAGCCCAGACGGTAGCGGATTCGGCAGGGTAGGCGTGACAATCCGTAAGGCGGCGGTTGTCCCGACGGTCAGCACCAGCAATTCTGGGTGATCTCCGCCCGTGCCGAGATTGGCCGTTGCACCATCGCCCACTGCAAGATAAAACGGCACATCCGCCAGTGACGGCCAACGCGCTGCATATGCTGCCGATAGCCCCAACTGTACAGCGTCGTAGTCCGCCAGTGTGGGCAATTGGCTGGACTCTACCCCTAAATCTGCCAACCATGCCGCATCCCATGTGGCCGACTGACGGTTGAGCAACCCGCCCCATGACGCCACCGATAGGCTGCACGGCACATCATGCCCAAACCACGTTCGATAGCAGGTTGTGGCAACGTCTTGCCAGCGCGCCACCTGTGCCACTTCTAACGCATGGGCAGATTGCATCCAGCGCAGTTGCGACGGCCAATAGGCGCTCGTCAGCGGGCATCCCGTGCGCTGGTGGATGGCATTCTCATCGAGCGCTTGGCGCAACTGGAGCGCTTCATCCAGTGCGCGTGTATCGGCATAGGTCAACAGGGGGGTAATGGGGGTATTGTGTGCATCCACGCCGCACAGGTTGCCGACAAAGGTTGCCATCCCGACGGCTTCAATAGGCAGATGGGCAAAGCGCTGGAGCAGGTCATCTATACAGGCTTCTAGCGTGGCGCGTAAGGCGTCCACTGCTATAGATGCCCCGCCTGCTGATGTATAGTCAAACACAATGCTACGGCGGGCAATCGCGTTAGGGATCATCGCTAGGGCGTCGTCTAACAGCAACGCACGTACCGATGAACTCCCTACGTCAAGGATGAGAAGTGCCACTGCATCGCCTTTCTGCACGGCCACAAATTAGACATTCACGTTACGCACACCACAGCGCATTTTGTAGATTTCCGTTGAAAATCATCTCACGGATGAGGCTTGCCTCGTCCCTACACGCGATAGATTGTAGGGAGGCACCTGTGTGACGTTGTTGAAAAAAGGGACTCAGGCGGCATGGGACAAGGGCAGCGTGGGCGGCCAAGTGACGCGCCAAGCGCTTGAGATTGACCGCTACGGCGGTGAAGGCGACCTGAAGATTGCCTTGTTGCCAGCCGCGATAGCGCAACCGTCGCAAGCGGTGGCGTCCGGTGAGTTCGGCAAGGGGGCTTTCAATTCGGGCGCGGGCGTGCATCTCACGGCGGAAGTCGGGCGTCTTCAGTCCGTCACTGCTCGGCGGCTTGCTGCTGTTGCGACTGTTTTTCGCCAGTTGATCCTTCAGCG
>JBMOFU010000448.1:0-3103 GCA_049318725.1 Phototrophicaceae bacterium
GGCGCGCCGACTTCCCAACAAGCCAGTACCAGCGGTAACGCCTGTTGTTGTAATGCGGTGTGTGCCACCACCTGATTGTGTGTCACCCGTGCGCCCAACGTAAAGCGCCCATCTTCTAGCGTGATGTCCGCAAGGCCGGGGATGCGCGTAATATCAATCAGCGTGTCTATAGCAGGGCGTAGACCACGCTCTAGCTCAATCATCATGTCTGTGCCGCCCGCGATGATGCGGGCATGGCTGTGATGGGTGTTGAGCAGGTGTAGAGCTTCATCGAATGTTGCCGGAGTATAATATTGCTTCCACATACCCTAAAAATCGCTCCGTAAATGCAGAGGGTGGTTAATCGGTATCAATTTCTAGCACGCTAACAGGATTAATGTTGATGATTTCGGTCTCGTGAAAGGTGCTGCGCGTTTGTTTGCGCCGATCCCACGTATGAACGTGGCCGTGTAGCATATAGCGCGGCTTGTACCATTCCATAAAGCGCAACAGCGAGCCAAACCCCTGATGGGGGATGTCATCCGCGTCGTGAATCCCGCGTGCGGGGGAATGCGTCACTAGCACATCCAGCCGCCCGCGCCGAAAGTTATTGAATTGCAGGATCGGGAAGGCGGTTAGCACCATTTGGTTCATCTGTTGGTCGCTGTATTGGATTGGAGAGCGATTGTAGCGTATGGAACCCTCTAAGCCAAAAAACGTCAGCCCATTAAACTCTAAGAGCCGTTGATGAAGGTCGTTGCCGCCGGGGGGATGTTCTTCATACTGCTCATCATGGTTCCCGCGCACGTAAAATAACGGCACATTCAACACTGAAGTCATGAACTCTAAATAGACGGAGGGCAAATCGCCACAACTGATGATGAGTTCTATGTCCCCATATTGGCGGCGCAAATTGGCTGGATTTTCCATTTGCGGCATCACTGTATCACTAACGCACAGTATTTTCACGAAATTTCCTACAGAATGCTCTGGTGAAAATCAACTAATTTTTGATCTATTAGGCTTTGATGCCTTGCCCAAAGGCTAGGCATCCCTTGCCTAACGATTATTTTGTGAAGATTGCTCTGGTGTTTTTCGGTGTTCGTGCATCGGCACACCCGTACCGCCACGTTGGATCATAATCACTTCAGCAAGAATGCTTACCGCAATTTCTTTGGGCGTTTCGGCCTCTAACTCTAGGCCAATGGGTGCATGAACCCTTGCCAGTGCTTCTGGACGAATGCCGTGTTCCTCCATGAGTGCCTTTGCTGTGATTGCCCAACGCCGACGGCTCCCGATCAGGCCGATATACGGTGCAGGGGTTTCTAAGAGCGTGGGAATCAAGCCAATATCCACAGGCAGGCCGCGTGTCACCGCCGCGATGTAGGTTTGCGCGCCGATTTCGACCTGTTGCACAATTTCAGCGGGTTTACACACGATATAGCCTGCCAAGCCCTGAACCACTTGTGGGTTGCAATACTCTGGGCGGTCATCGGACAAAATCACACGGTAGCCTGCCCACTGGCCTAGCTCACACAGCGCTTGCCCTACATGCCCCCCGCCGATCACCAGCAATGTCGGTTGAAGCCCAACCGCTTCAACAAAAATGGTCGCGGTGCCGCCACAGATGCCCGGGTCGCCATCATCAAGGCTGTTGAGGGTATAGGTCAGCAGTTGCGCTTTGCCTGTTTGCAGCGTGTTAAGCGCGGCCTCAATCACTTTAGATTCCATCGCGCCGCCGCCGACAGTGCCAACGCTACGGCCATCGCCATAGATCAGCAACTTTGCCCCTGCATGACGTGGCATAGACCCCTGTGTTTCGATCACAGTGGCTAAGGCAACGGGAATCCCGTTTTGCTGTGCTTCGTTCAGCGCCGTATAGATTGGGCGCGTGTCATCCGCCATGCTGAACCTCAATCATGCCTAACAAAAGCCGCCCTGCATTACTGCTGAAGTTGGGTGATGGGATTACCGTAATTGGAAGCCGTTCGCCGTTGCTCGGCTGGTACAGCCCTAGTGCCAACGTGTAGCGCCCATCAGGAACTTCACCTAACGTTAACGCTATTGTATCGCTGATTTGGTCTGGTAGCCAGTTCCCCGGTGGCGTTGCGCCGTCAATTGGGTAGCGATCCACTTGGGCGATTGGCGGTGCATTCAGGTCATCATACAGGTGAACGAACAGCCGTGCGTCGGTGCGGATCGGCGCGAGTAGCCCCCATGTGAGCGTTAGCGTCAATTGATCGCCGTTGATGATGGATTCTGCCGCATATAGCCCAATGTGATCGGCGAACACCGCAAGCGGTTCACCCGTCGGCGGCGCGGCAAATTCGCCTTGATACGCCCAGTGATAGTAGGGCATGTAGTGGCCGCCTACAACCTCTGGTAGCACAGTGATGGTCGTCTGTTCGCCAATGCGTGCGCCGTCTACGCGCATGGCAATATCTATCCAGCGCCCGGGAATGCTAGGGATCACGCGCACGGCGACAGGTTCGCCGTTGACCTCATAGCGCAGTGTGCCGCTTTGGGCGGGATGCAAGCGGGTGACCAGTAACAAATCTTGGTTCGGGCGTGTATGCAGCGTGAATGACTCGCGTCCATTGATCCGTCGCCCGCCGTCCATGATGCGGCAAACTGCATTGCAGGCGGCGTAGTCCAGCGCGTAGAGTTCGCTAGGGAAGCCGTCTAGCCGTTCACGATCTTCCCACATGTAAGTATGGGCAGTTTCGCTGGCAAGTTCAGCCACATTGACCGAATCCGAGAGTGTCAACCCCGCCAATTGTCCCACGATATACGGTTGATACGGTTGGTTGGCAATATCCATCATTGACCAGTCTGCACGCCACACACCCTGCAACCTTCCGGCTAATGCGACGTTGTAGCGTTCACTGATGTCTAACGGATAGGTGACCAGCGCCTCACCATAGATCGGGCTGTCTGCCAAGTAGCTGAGGCCGAGCGCGTCAGTGTAGGATGCAATATACGTTGGGCGTGGGGTGGTGTGGCCTAAGAACTCTGCCAGTGCGCCGGGGCCGTTGCGCCAGCTATCCGCTGCGCCGGCTGTCGTCAAGCCGACCATATCCACTGTGGTGCGCCCGCCCAAGTAACGGACGATGCCGACATCATG
>JBMOFU010000449.1:0-3098 GCA_049318725.1 Phototrophicaceae bacterium
CGCTCGGCTCAGGCTGCGGCTGGACTTCCTGAAACATCGGGAGTTGAAGTTGCATCATCGTGCCTGCCATTGTGGGTATCCTGTCTCTATTATCGTTCACTTGTGCGGAAATTGCACAGTACACCGACAATATCATGACCAAATCACGCCAGAGTGTGCATTTGTTCGGGCATTTGTACGAGCGCGATATAGCCCCAAATCCCCCACTGGAGAAAAGAGGCTTCGGTACGATATTCGGTGGTATACTGTATCTACAACGTAGACACAACAGGCGGTATACACATGGTTACAAAAATTCAGAAGTGGGGAAACAGCCTTGCCCTACGAATTCCAAAGCCGTTAGCCGATCAAATCGGGCTTGAAATGGATAGTGCTGTTGAGTTACAGGTCATCAATGGACAGTTGCACATTGTTCCTGTTCAACCCGCCGACTACCGTTTAGACAAGTTGCTAGACGGGATCACCACAGAGAACATTCACAGCGAAGTAGACACCGGCTACCCACGCGGGGATGAGACATGGTGACGGGCTATATTCCTGAACGTGGCGATGTAGTTTGGCTGGAATTTAGCCCGCAGGCAGGCCATGAACAAGCGGGGCAACGCCCTGCGCTGGTTCTTTCCCCTAAAACCTATAACGAAAAAGTTGGGCTGGCAATCTGCTGCCCAATCACCAGCAAGGCGAAAGGGTATCCGTTTGAGGTGAAACTACCCGACGGATTCAACATAACTGGGGTTGTACTGACAGATCAAGTGAAAAGCCTTGATTGGCGTGCAAGACATATCAAATTCATTGCCAAAGCACCTAGCACTACTGTGAAAGATGTACTGGCAAAGTTGAATACACTCTTGACATAGCAATAACCGATAAAAAGGGTACCTGCTAATCCTTCAACAACGCGGAACTCGCTGGAAACCGAAACTGGACAGCGTAACCCGTGTATTCCCGACACGGATCGCCCCATATTCGTCGGTACGCAACCGTAAGGGGATCGTTTTAGGTAGGGCAAGCATAATTGTTGTATTCCTAATGCCAGACGCTTATGATTTTCATTATCCGGCAACTGTCCTCTTAAATGCAAGCAGAACTCAGGGGGATAGCCGTCAAGCGTTTAACCCAACACCCTCTCAATCCACTCCCCTACACCCCACCTGTACTCGCAACTGGAGAAAGAGAAAGACCTTCTTCAGATTTCTGCATTAGGCGTTGCTGCACGTAGCGCTCCATCCGCGCCAACTGTGCTGCATTCAGCCGATAGCGCATATAGCCGTCACTCTTGCGATGCCGCTCTAAGTACAGCCCGCATTCACGCGCAATGAAACGCAACAGGTTAATTGGCTTATGGCTGTGGTCTCGCCGCCACCCGAAAAAGCGCTCAATGTCTTTGCCGTAGCGGTCAATCACCGGCCATAGCGCGTGGTCTATTTCCTCAATAATCAGCGACCGGTCAGACAGATGCTTATTGTCAACCGTCAGCGCCAAGACCTGCAATGCCAACATCCGCCGCATGGTCGCATGAGAAAGGTCGCCCAGTGGCATCCCTGCCTCTAGCTCGTGCGTATCTAGCTGCTTGGATTCCGCTTCAGGGCGGAACAAGCTCTCGAACAAGGCCAAGCGCTTAAGGCCGCGCCCGTCGTCATAATCGGTGACAGTTTGATCGTCAAGCGGTTGAGCATATTCCCGTTCGATGATAAAGCGTGCGTGGCCGTCCTCTAACGCCTGTGTGAGTTCGCCACGCATGGCCGCCGCACGATAGCTGCTGCTATCTACGGGTGTAGCCGTGAGGATACGCTTTTCGCGCTCTTGTTGGGCAAGTTGCTGATCTTGGTTGATTGCCAATTTAATATCTCTTTGTTCACTGATACTAATCTCATCGCTGCAATTTAGCACAGTAAAGCGTTGTGCTGCAATAGCCATAAAGTGTTGGCGCAGCGCACGTTGACTGCGGTGCAGACGCGCTTCTACCGCCGCCTGTAGCTGTGCCAGTTGGAGCCGCGTTTGTTGGGCGACATTCACCCCATCGTGAAAGAGAATCGCTTGCTTGGTGATGCGCTCTTTTTCAAGCAGCGTGTTGTAGATCGCCTGCGGATCGGTTTCAAACTTGGGCATTTCGGTTTTGTCCACCCATACATGATAGGCCGCCGCTTGACGGAAGCGTACAAGCATCTGGTGCATATCCCATGCAGTGAGCGGGAAGCGACCAAAGAAGCCGAACACCGCCGCCGCTGCCGTCTGGGAAAGGTCAACGCCTGTCCCCATCGCAGAGGTGTAAATCACCATGCGGTAGTTGCCTGCGTGGGCGTCCGGATGCTTGAAGAACTCCTTCACACGCGGATCATGTTTGGTATCTTGGCAGACCAGCAATACACCCGCCTCACCCACTTGTTTGCTATAGCGGCGTGCAAGGCTCTTGGCGGTCTTTTCGCTGCTGCACGCCACCCCAATCACCTGTGTGGATGTCTTGATGGTTTCATCCAACGCTTTGATGAGCGCTGCATCGCTGTTGTAGGGGATCAATTGGCGGCTGGTGTCTTGATAGCGGTTGACGATCACCGTTACGTCGTCGCGGATGCCGCGCAAAAAGTCATAGGCGACGGCGCTGGCGTCGGCGTCTAGCCCGATCACAATATCAGCGCGGCGGATGGCCTCTACCAGCGTGGTATAGATGCTCATCCGTTCGTGCTTGTGGATGTCGGCAAACAGTGCCGCCAACGTCTGCTCGATTTCGTCCAGTACCAGCACGTCAATGCGCCGTAGCTCGCCGCTGGCACGGTCTACTTGATGGACTAAGCTCGGCAGCGTGGTTGCCAACGCGCTAGGGCGGCTTTGCTGGTCGGGATACAGCGCCAATTGGCTTTCGCAGTCCATGCGGCGAGAAAGCTCGCTGGTCAAGGTGGTCAACGGAGAGATATACCGCACAACCTTGTTCTGTGCCTTCCATTCGACGCTGAGTCTTTCCATGAGCGCGGTTTTACCAGTGGCCTGCGGACTGGCGATTAAGGTCACGCCACGCGCCAAAAAGCCGTCTAGCGGCATTTCTGATAGGTAACGTAGGGTAACGGTCGTTTCCCCCGCGCAAATCGCAAATTCGGGCGTTT
>JBMOFU010000450.1:0-3094 GCA_049318725.1 Phototrophicaceae bacterium
GCGCCAATCCGTGCGGCGATAGACTGCACCCAATGCGCCAACTGCTGCCAATCCTTGCAGGTGCATGTCACACGCGAAGATGTTGCCATCATGAGCGCTGGCCTGCACATTAGCCCCGCCGACATCGAAACCCGCTACCTGACCGATGAAGGCTGTGCGCCCATCCACGAATGGAAGAAGTTCACCCCGCAACCCTGCCCAATGCTCAAAGACAAACGCTGTTCCATCTATCCCCACCGCCCAGAAACTTGCCGCAGTTACCCGACGCTCAACGACTTTCGCTGGTTGATTGACAACTACATTGACGGTGCGGCCATTTGCCCAATCATCTACAACACCCTCACACAAATGGTTGTCAAGGTGGATGAAATCCGTTAGCGGCCAATTGTCGGAATATTGGCGGTCTTAGTCCAAACGCCGTAGAATTTACCAATAAGCAAAATATCTTTATATAAGGGGGATGATTTCTATGGCCGAAAATACACCATTTGCCGAACAGGATACCCTACGTGCCATTGCCGATTTTGGCGATGTTGCCAGCTTTGAACGCTTTGCACTCTACATGAAAGTGATTATGCCGCGCCTGCGCCGCATCTTTGCTGCTGGTGGCAAGGCAATCCCCGGACTTTTGGCCGCGCTTGAGGATGAAAACCCCCGTGTGCGCCAATTGGCAGCCGGAGCCATCGGCCTAGCGGGGGATCACACGGTGCGCGGGCAACTAGAGGCCAAACGCGGGCAAGAAACAGACCCTAGCGTGCAATCTGCGCTGAATACGGCCATCAGCCGCTTGGGGGACGATAGCAGCATCCTTGCGGCAGTTGAACAACTCAAAAGTGAAAGTGAAGTGCAGCGGCGGGCGGCCTTGCGGCTGTTGGCTGGTCAAGCGGTTGGCGTCCCCTATGTATTTCGGGTGGGGATGGAAGATGCCTCCGTACGGGTGCGGCGGGATGTCGTCGCACGGCTTGGCACGCTTTACGCCAATGACCCGATCTTACTAGAGGCGATGCTCGTTGGCGGGCTGATGGATGCCGCCCCGTTGGTACGGGTTGGGGTCATACATGCCTTGAAGGTCAGCCAACTACCAGATAGCCGTGTGCGCTATGCGCTGCTGCGTGCGCTCAAAGACACCGAGCCAGAAATCCGCCGCAGTGCGATTTATGCGCTTAACACCCCCGACGCGCTGCCGGCGTTGCTGGACACACTTGCGGCAGAAACCGACCGCGCCGCCACCGACCTATCATTGAGCGTCATCCACAACATCGTCGTTGAAAACAAACATCCGCTAGACGACCCCACCCCAGTGATTGATGTCATCCTGCACTATGAAACCCGCATGGCGAATCCGGGGCGTCACCTGTGGCTTGCCGCAGAAATCTTGGGGGAAGCACCAACGGCAGAAACGATTCACGCCCTCATCCGCATTATAGATTATGACCCGCAACTTGACCTGACCGACGCCAACAGCCTCAGCGTGCGTGGCCTGCGGGCGATGCTCCAACTGCGCGAGCGAATCGGCTACGCGGCGGTTTCTGTGGTATTGACCCCTTACTTAAGCCACATGACCCCACGCACGCGGATCAGTGCCATTACTGCATTTGGCGTGCTTGGCGGCGATGAAGCTTACATCCAACTGCGAATGCGCGTAGATATGGAAGACCACCCGCATGTACGCGGCATCCTCAACGCCATGACGCGCATTGTCGCCCCGCCGAACCCCATTGATCCCGCTGCCGTCGGCAAGGTGCAGTCGGTGGCTTCATTGGTCATTGGCCTGTCTGAGGCCGTTGAACACGCCGAAGAAGCCGATCATATCCCATTAAGTGTGGTCAACCGAGCCAGCCAACCTTATACCTTACAACTGGTAGAACTCATCTGCGACCAAAACCAAGAGAGTGACGGCGATGAAATCTACCTTAAACTCGGTGAACAAATTGTCTGGGCAACCCAAGCCCTCAAGCGCACAATGGTGGCGAATATCACCCGTAGCGAACAGATCAACCACTATCATTTTGAGCGGGTACAAGTGCAGGGGGAAGACGGCTGGCAAGCGGATAGCACCTACCGCGCTGAACAGTTCCGCTTTAGCGCGTTGAGCAGGCCAACCGCGTTACAGGTTTGGGAAGCCGACGGGGTGTTTCGGGGTGGGGACGATTTCATCGGGCAGGTGGTCGTTACCCCCAATGACGCTGCCCTAGACTTTGTGCGCGTGCAAGTGGCAGGGATGGGCGCACGCTATACCGTTGTGTATCGGGTGATGGTAAGCTAAAGATAGGTAAGTCATAAATTTTTGAGGTGGGCTATCGCTAAACACACTTCATCAAACTAGAATTAGCGTTAACCCTACCTATATCATGCTGGAGTCATTTATGACCGTTTTTAAGGCGTTTCATCCGCAGAACGAAACACTTGGCAGTGCTGTGCTTGCCATCATCGCCGCAATAGACTATCGGGACATCAGTAGTATTTTGCAGCAATACGGCCTAAGGGATATACAACCGGACGGGTGGTATTCACAACAAACCGAACTGGACATCATGAAGGCGATTATGGGCAAAGGTGGCATGATGGATATGGTCAGCATCGGGATGAAAATCCCTGATGTGGTCGAATATCCGATGCAGATCAAAACGGTTAAGGAGGCCCTAACAATGTTGGACGCTGGCTACCAGCATAGCCATCGTGGGGAAAATATTGGTCACTTCAAGTTCGAAGAAACTAGCGAAAACAGCCTGCGTATGGAAGCCCACACCCCCTACCCTAGCGATTTTGATTATGGGCTGTTCTATCGGCTAGTACAAAAGTTCCGCCCCTTGCCGGGCCGCCCTATAAAAGTGGTTCATCTTGACACGCCCAACAATCGTAAAAAAGGTGGGGATACCTGCTACTTCGACATTAGCTGGTAGGGAACCCGTTTCACGGGCGACACAGGTGTCTACAATAAATCCTGTGTAGGGACGGAGGCCTGCCTCGTCCCATAGGCACCCACTTAAGGATTTGCTGACATTGTTTTTCGCCTGTAAAACACGGACGCCCCTCCGGGGCGTCCCTACACAACCCTTGTGACCTGTAGGGACGTGCCACTGGCGCGTCCGTG
>JBMOFU010000451.1:0-3089 GCA_049318725.1 Phototrophicaceae bacterium
CCCCGCCGTGCGCCTATAATTCCCCGCAGGCGGTGTCACGCCGATTTTGTGCTATCATTGGCATATCCTACCGTCCGTTGCACAGGGGATTACGTCTACGTGGTCGTGCCAGAATCGCGCTCTGTCCAAGATTTCCTCAAGGCCGTTTTCACGCTGGAACAAGAAACCGAACGGGTTTCGACCAACGCCCTTGCCGACGCGCTCAAGGTCAAAGCGCCGTCTGTGACCGATATGGCACGGCGGCTAGAAAGCGCGGGCTTGTTACACTATGAAAAATATCGCGGGATGACCCTCAGCGCCGAAGGCCGCCGCGTGGCGCTTGGCGTGTTGCGCCGTCACCGCTTGATTGAACTGTACCTGATGAGCGAGCTAGGCTATGAACTGTATGAAGTCCATGCGGAGGCCGAACAGCTAGAGCATGTGGTGTCTGAAAAATTTGTCGAAGCCATTGCCCAACGGCTTGGCAACCCCAACCTTGACCCGCACGGCGACCCAATCCCCAACGCAGACGGGGTGATGATTCAGCGTGACCTGCAACCGCTTTCAGAACTAACCGAACACACCCGCGCACGGGTGGCGCAACTGCGGACGGAACAAAGCGACTTGCTCCAACACTTGCAAGATCGCGGGTTAATGCTCAACGCACCTGTAGAAGTCTTGTCGCGTGAGCCGTTTCACGGCCCGCTCACCGTCTTGATTGGCGACACAGAACGCACCATCGGCCATCAGGTGGCACAAGCGGTGTGGGTTGAAATTAGCCTATGACCGAATAATGTCTGTTGCAAGAAGGGGTGTTGTATGCGTTGGTTGCGTTGGCTAAGTTGGGCGATGATCGTTCCGTTTGTCTTGTTTGCGTTGCTGGTCGTCTGGATCGGGCTAGGGTTTAACTGGGCGTGGTGGTTGTTGTCTTTGGGGCCTGTATTGGTCGTGGGGGTGGCGCTACGGGCAAACCGTGCGCGGGTGCGCGTGATCTTTGGCTTTGTCTTGATTGGGGCAACGCTCATCAGTGCGTCGCTGACCACATGGTTCCGCACTTACCTGAATCCGCGCCCAGAGATCATCAATGGCGCGCACCCCATCGCGCTAGAGTGGTCACACGGCACGGCGCTCATGGAGCGCGGCTACTATACGTTGGATGACGTGAACCAAACCCAGTATGTGCTATTCCAGCCAATGAGCGATGGCCTATCCACAGACGATATAAGCCTGCAAATCAGCTTCGACCCTGTTCCGGCGCTGGATGGCAAGTGGGCGCTTGCCAACGCCAGTGTGACGGTGAGCAATAGCCAAGCCGATGGCGCATTCGACGGCAACTACCCCACACAGCCGCACCCGATTGACTGGGATGCTGCCGAGATCAACCAAGACAGCCCCATTCAAGCCGATACACAACCGTTTGTCGCGTTAGCGTTCCCGTTGGCAGACGCGCCGCTGTATGAGCGCTTCACGCTCAAGGCCACTGCGGAAGTCGTCTACCCGATTGCGCCGTTTGAAAACCGCACGGAAACCCGCACCCGTATGCTCACGATCTTTGTTGCCAGCCCAACCGACTTTGACGCACGCCAAGCCTATAACCAGTGGCAGAAGATCGAACGGCTTGCCGCTAATGGGGGTGCGGCGATCTGGGGCGTCTTGATTGCCGGCGGGGTGTTTATCGTGTGGGGGATTTTGGCAGCGCCCCGTCGGAAAAGCAGCAACTACAGGGATCAGGGATGAGTAAGGGCAGGAAAAGCAGTTGTAGGGACGAGGCCTGCCTCGTCCGTTGCTGACAAGTAGCGAGTAAGGGCAGTAGGGACGCCACCTCTGGCGTCCGTTGCTGACAAGTGACGAGTAAAGGCAGGAAAAGCAGTAATGCGTGACATACAGGGTGATAACGATGCTGTAGGGGCATCCGTTGGGGCGGACGTGCCGTTGCACGTCCCTACTTGGGGCGTAGCACTGGGGGCGTTCGGCCTATTGGCGCTATGGGTCACATGGCCGCTGGTCACGCGCTTGAGTAGCGCCTTCCCCGGCGCGCCAGAAAGCGACGCCTACGAGTACGCCCGCCATATCTGGTGGTACGGCTACGCGCTGCAACACGGCCTGCCGCTGTTTCAACATCCGTATCTAGCCTACCCCGACGGGATTTCTGGCTGGTGGCTGTGGGCGATCCCGCTCCAGTCGTTCCCCGCGTGGCTGTTCGATGTTGTGATGCCGCTCCCGTTGGCCTACAACCTGATGACGCTCATCCGGTTGACGCTCAACGGCTGGACGATGTTCTTGCTCGTGCGGCGGCTGACAAATTCAGCGCAGGCGGGGATGCTCGCGGGGGCGGTGTTCCTGCTCTACCCGACGATGCAGGGGCATTTGTTCGCCTCCCATGTGGGGATATTGGCACTGTGGCCGATCCCGTTGTACGCCGATAGCCTGTTACGCTTGCGCGGGACGGCCAATCGGCGCTGGATCGGGCTGGCGGGGCTGTGGTTTGTGGTTAGCACGTTGGGCAGCGCGCACCTGTTGATCTTTGTCTTGTTCCCGCTCACGTTGACCCTTACTGTGTGGGCGCTGGCGGCACGGGATTGGCGCTGGCTGCGGGCGATGATCGGCGCACTGATCTTGGGCGGTGCGCTGTTGAGCGTCTTTCTGTTGCCTGCCATCTGGGAGCAACTCAACGACCCCTCGGCGGTCAGCCCCGGCGGACTGGTGAACTTCAGCACGGATTTATTGGGGTTCGTCTCGCCGTCGTTCTTCCATCCACTGTATCAAGCGCTAGACTATCCGCGTGCCGTCTTAGGGGTGCGCTTAGTCGAAGGTAGCGCCTACGTGGGGATCATTGCGGCGGCGTTGGCGCTGGTCGGCCTGTGGCGTAAGCCCGCCGCCCGCGTGTGGGGATGGCTTGCACTCTTGGCGGTGGTGCTGTCGTTGGGCGTGATCCTCAAGGTGGGTGGGCAACCGATCCGCTTTATGATTGACGGTGTGCCGTTTTACGTGCCGCTGCCGTTTGCACTACTCGCAGATTTGCCGCTGGTGAACATCATCCGCACGCCCGGCAGGTTCAATATCGCCACCGGCTTTGCGATTGCGATCATGGCCGGGTATGGCGTGGCGGC
>JBMOFU010000452.1:0-3072 GCA_049318725.1 Phototrophicaceae bacterium
GCGCGTGGCATGGCCGAAATGCCGCTGATTACGTTAGCACCCGCCATTGCCGCTGCGGTTTACAACGCCACAGGGGTATGGGTCAACGATCAGCCGTTTATTCCAGACCGTGTGGTGAAGGCTTTACGCGCCGCTGGAATCGGCGGGCTGTAGGCATGAAGGTCGGGGCAGTGGTGCTGGCAGCCGGGCTTTCATCGCGCATGGGCGCGATGAAACTGCTGCTGGCATGGGATCAAGGGCGCAGCGTGATCGGTCAAGTGTTATATCAACTGCAACAGACGCCCGTTGCCCCGATTATTGTAGTCACTGGGCATCGCGCCGATGAAGTGGAACAGGAAACCGCGACGTATGCTGTACAGTGTGTGACGAATCCAGACTATGCCAGCGGGGAAATGCGCTCATCCTTACAGGTGGGGTTAACCGCCTTTGGTGATGATGTAGAGGCGGCGCTTATTGTGCTTGGCGACCAACCCCGCCTTAACGCCACGATCATCCGCAATTTGATTCACGCGGCGCGTGATGTGCAGACGATTGTCATCCCGAGTTATCAAATGCGGCGTGGGCATCCGTGGGTATTGGGGCGGCACTACTGGCCGCAAGTCTTGGCCTTAAACGGCGAAACCACTGTGCGCGAAGTCTTAGCGCGCTATACCGATACAATCCGCTACATCACCACAGACGACGATAGCATCCTCAGCGACCTAGACACACCAGACGCTTACCAGCGTGAACGCGCCCGCGCCGGGCTACCCCCATTAGTTTGAAATTAGCGGGTTTGGATGAATGGCCGTTTCAATCACACTTGGCTGACGAAGCGTATCTGGGCGTTTGTTCTGGCTGCCGTGTGCGGTTAAGCGTAACTCGTCAGAGTGTGCCATCGGCGTAACGATCACCAGCACCTCATGGGCTTTAATTTCATGCGTCACTTGCGGCGCATAGACAAATTGACCGTTGGCTTGGCGCACCCCGATCACATGGGCGCGGAAGATACGGTCTAGGCGTAAATCTTCAATCGTTTTGCCTATCCACGGGGAATTGTCTTCCATGTACAGCTCGGTCGTTTCAATTCCGGCGGCGTAGTTGTACAACACATAGCTAAAGAAGCTACTCACCGTTGGGCGTGTGGTAGAAAGTAGCACGAACTGGGCGGCAATGTTAAACGGGCGAATGATGCGGTCTGCACCAGCGCGCTCCATCTTGTGGAGCATTTCTTCAGAGGGGGCGGTGGCGGTAATGAGGATGTGACGGCTTAATGAACGAGCGCTGATGACCGTCAAAATCGTGTCGCCTTCATTCTTAAGCGCGATCATGATCGCTAATGCACGATCTACGCCAGCCTGCATCAAGGTTGCGTCGTGGGTGGGGTCGCCCTGTATCACCCGAAAACCGCGCTCAATCAAGCGCTCCGTTTGGGCGGGGTCATCACAGATAATCACAAATGGGCGGGTGGGGTCAAGTTGCGCGATGGCGTTTAACGCCACTTGATCGGTTCCGCAAATGATGAAGTGCTTAGACATGCCTGCAATGGCTTGGGTCGCCTGTTCTAGGCTATAGCGGAACGGTGAAATCGGGGCATGGGATGTCTCTACCCGTCGCTGCGAGGCAGGGATTGGCACTTGGGTCGTCCCCAACAGGCTTTCTGTGTGAACCGCCGCCACCGATTTTGCCGGGGCAATCACCACCAGCACTTCCCCCTCAGAGAGGATGTAGCTGTCACTAGGCGCCACCACAAACGTTTCAGACGGGTTCCGTAGCCCGACGATTGTCGCGTCAAGTCGGCCACGCAGGTTCAAATCCCCAATGCGCTTGCCCACCCATCCACAACCGGGCAACAACGGAACTTCGCTGGCTTGAATGTTCAAGCTAGGGTCGAACAAAATCCCGTTAAAGAAGTCGTAGACCACAGGCCGCAAAGTCACGTTATTCAAGAACAAGCCTGCCAACTCAAAGGGACGGATGACGTGATTAGCGCCTACCCGTAGGATTTTTGGGGCAAGGTCGTCTTGCAAAGTTGAAGCGGTGATGTACAAATTTGCGTTTTGGCTCCGCGCCGTCAGCACCGTTAACAATACATTTTGGTCAGTGGGCAACATAACCATCATCGCCCTAGCGCGGTTGACCCCAGCAGCCAGCAAGGTCTTGTCATCGGTAGGAAGCCCCTCAATGACTAAAAAGCCTTGTTCGCGCAAGGTGCGGGCATAGGCTTCATCTTGGGTCACGACGACAATGCGGTCAAGTAAGGTCGGCACACGCTTGAGCGGGCGGGTAAAGACCAAATACACGTTGCGGATCAGCGCCCGAAAGCGCGGATAATGCCCTAAATCGTCATCGCCCAACAGGCCATCCAGCAAGCGGTCTATCGGCCCATACAGTTCATCGTCATAGAACGCCAAACGCTTTTGTACAGACTGAAGCAGATAGGCAATACACTGGTTGACCAACTCGCCTTCGCCACAGATGATGTAGTGGCGCTCTAGCTGGCTGATAATGCGCCGAATGTGGCGGCGATCTCTGAATTCTTGAATCTCTCGGCTGACTAAAAATGTTGCGGTGGCCTGTAGCCCAAAGGCAACCACGCCGAACCCAGACAAGACTAACCCAATGGTAAAGAAGCGCCCAAGCGTGCTTTGGGCGTAAATGTCCCCATAGCCTACTGTCGTCAGGGTGATGGTCGTCAGCCAAAGCGCATCTAAGAAGTTAAAGCCTTCAATGAAGTGAAAGCCCATCACCCCCGTTGTAAACACCACCGCAATACCAAGCAATGCGAAAAGAATTTGACGGCGTGTTTCTTTGAAGGAATCCATTCGTCGGCCAACCCATGCTAGGCTAAGTTGTTTTATTGGATGGGCTAATTATAGAGGGGGAACGCTAAAGGGACAAATGAAGGGAAGATGACATGCCCACGATGGCAGGCATGTCTTTTGTGGCGTTATGACTGACGAATCCAATCTACCAAGCGTAGTAATGAATTGCGGCGCGGCTTAACTGTAAGCTGATATTCAGCCTCGAGTTGGTCAACTAATTGGGCTAGGTCATTGACGTGGATGCGGGTATCATTAACGAAGACGAACT
>JBMOFU010000453.1:0-3067 GCA_049318725.1 Phototrophicaceae bacterium
CCGTGGGCGCTGGAAAAACTCTTTCAGTTGTTGAACTACCGCTATAACCAAAAGCTCCCGACAATTGTCACCACCAACGCCAGCCTTGATGCGCTCGATGGGCGAATCCGTAGCCGCTTGATGGACAATAACATGGTGATTTTTGTGGGGATCAGCGCGCCAGATTACCGCTCTAACCGCGAAGACCGCACGCGCTTCAGCAATAGCCTGACTAGCTACGCCGAATATACCTTTGACCGCTTTACGTTAGAGGGCGCAAACGCCGAAGAACGGATGAACATCACCAAAGCCTTGCACGCTGCCTACGATTACGCCCAAGCGCCCACCCCTGAGCGCCCGTGGCTGGTGATCTTGGGGGATAGCGGCACAGGCAAAACGCATCTGGCGGCGGCCATTGCCAACCAGCGGCATAGCCTGCGGCAAAGCCTGATGTTTATGTCCGTTCCAGATTTAATGGATGACCTGCGCGAAACGTTTAACCCCAACTCCACCCAAACCTTTGATGAAAAGTTCCAGCGCGTGAAGAATATGCCGTTGCTATTCTTAGACGACATGATTAACTTTGACCACGCCAAGCCGTGGGTGCGGGAAAAAGTAATGCAGATTGTCAAGCATCGTTATATCAGCAAATTGCCGACCGTCTTCACACTCGTGAACCTGAACGGCCTACCCCCAGAACTGTTGTGGCGGATGAGCGATATGCGCCTGAGCCGCGCTGTAGAAATCACCGCCAGAGCCTTTGTTAAGCGTAACCTCCGTTAGGGTATTGATGTCTTATGGCTGTTTCCCGCCCACCTCACCTCACCCGCTTTGTAGTACGCCTGTTTGAACGCCGTGACCTGCAAGCCGCGCAAAACCTGATCTTCTTTGGCTATAACATTCATACCCATCTTGACTGGCACACCGTTGAAGAATATCTGCTGAGTCAGCCGATGCGCTTATGGGTCGCCTATTTAGAGGATCGGCTGGTCGGGGTGTTGGGCTTTTCAGAGCCGTTGGGCGGGACGAACTGGCTACGGATTGCGGCGGTAGCTGACGAGTATGACCCCACTGAAGTGCTAGGCGTGCTGTTTGACGATGCCTTGCCGCTGTTGCGCTATCAAGGGGTGGGTGCCATTTCGATTTTGGTCATCCGTGACTGGATTATCCCCACTTTAGCACAACTGGACTTTCTCTACCGTGAAACGATCACGTCGTTACAGCGCTATGGCGAAGAACTGACTAACCCAAGCCGCCCGCGCCCAGAAATCTTCCGCATGGAGCCGCCTGATGCTCAACTGGCTACCCAAATTGACCATCAGGCGTTTTTACCCCCGTGGCAATTGACCGAAAAAGAGATGTTTCAGGCCATCCGTGTAGGGTCTTACTGTACCTTTGCGGCGGTGGGCGCGCAGATCGTCGGCTATCAGATCAGCACGCGGCAGGGCTTTAACGGGCATCTGGCACGCTTGGGCGTGGCTCCAAACGCGCAGGGGCATGGGGTTGGCGCGTGGCTGTTGTGCGACGCGCTGGAAGCGTTTAACCGCCGTCGGATTGCCGCCTTTAGCGTCAATACCCAAGAAACCAACACCCGCTCACTGGAGTTGTACCAGCGCTACGGCTTCCACCAGAACGGCTATAACTTGCCCGTCTGGACGCTTTATCTGTCCGGTTGACGTGCGACAGACGCCCCGTTGCGCGTTCCAGAGACCTGTAGGGACGAGGTAAGCCTCGTCCGCACCACTGAATGAGTCCGCTTTTCTTAACAGCGTGACATGGGTTCCCGCAGTATAATTGTTTGTGTAAGGATAGTTTCTGCTTATAGTGGGATTATGTTTTTTGAGCTTCAAGGAGCAAAAAACTGTGCCAGAAAAACGCTTTAAGGTGGTAGATGGCCCCGTGACGATCCGCAAGGCGGCGAATGGGGAACGGCTGACGGTCAAGCTGCAAAATGGGGAAGTCATTGCGGTGGATAGCGCTTCCATGACGGTGACGGGGGGCTATGTTTGGTGGAAGCATACACAGGGGTGGTCAGCGGAAAAATCCACTGACGGCAAACAAGTCTTTATGACCGAGTTCAACGAAGCCGCAGCCGCCCAAGCCCCAGCCGGTGCGGTCGCGGGGGCATCGCCAGCGGTCGCCCAAGCGCCAGTTAACCTAGCCGACCGCTTAACTGGGTCGCTCAAGGGGTTGAAGGGGCAAACACGGCTGGTCACGACCACCAATCAGGTGAAAATCCGTAGTGCGGCAGGCACCAAAGCCACCCACTTGATCTCGATCAACGAGGGGGAAGTGGTCGAGGCGGATATGACCACGCTCACAGAGGCCAACGGCTACTATTGGGTCAAGCACAACAAGGGCTGGTCAGCGTTGCAAGATGTCAGCGGGCAAACGGTCTTTTTTGCCGACGGCAGCAAGATTGTCGTCTTGGCACAAGATACCCGCCCAGAAGCCTTGCCGCTCTACCAGAAGATGATCGTCCGCTTGCCGGTTGCCATTGAACAGGTGGACTGGGTGCAATATTTTGGCAATACGACCTTTGCCGTGACCGACGGCAGCAAGTTTGGCTATGGCAACTATGCCCAAGCGCTACACGGCGGTTTTGACTTCGGCAACAGCAATAAGGCCGGGGTTCCGATCCTTGCAGGGGTGACGGGGACGTACATCAAGACTGACCGCCCCAACGCCAACAACGTGCAGGTCTGGGTCAAGGTAGAAGACTACATTGTGATCTATCAGCACATCTTCAACGTGGCGAACTTCAGCGAAGGGCAAGCCATCACCCCAGACACGCAGATTGCCGAAATCCACCACCGCAGCAACGGCGGTTGGGATCACCTGCACTTTGAAGTGCGCTACAAAGAATGGATTGTGAATCCCTTGCCGTTGCTGGCACCAGAGTTGCTCTCCCAAATCACGTCGAAGTTTCACCCTGACAAAATCGGCACGGGCAAATCTGGCTCGGAACTGTACTACTTCTTCCGCGCCAGCCAGTTCAACAAGTGGTCAACGCCGCTGGATCAACCGCTGATTAAGCGCGGCGGCCCCAAGATCGGGCCAATGGGCGGGTAGGGTCAATGTAGGGGGG
>JBMOFU010000454.1:0-3057 GCA_049318725.1 Phototrophicaceae bacterium
ATGCCGAGCTTTCGGTGAATGTCAATAATCCGCAGGCGACTGCGCTGTATGTGGCGTTAGGGTTCGTCAAGCAGCGGCGCTATAGCGTCTATGTGAAGCCGTAATGTCACTGGAACTCGAAATGCAAGTGTTGGGCTTGCTGGATCAACTGAGCGCGCCCGACGGCGCTGCGCGTGCGGAGGCCGCCCAACAACTACGCGGATTGGGTCAAAGTGCGATGCCCATCTTGATTGAGGAACTACGTCACGGGCAAACCGCCCCTGAACTGGTTGAACGGGCAATCCGTGCGTTGACCGCCCCGCACGACCGCCGCAAGCTGGCCGATCTGCTGCGGCGTGGGCGCAAGCGCTAAGGGCTAGGCATTCCAGCGGGCTGACATTCAACACAACTCCATCCCAACTCGGCTAAGGGTATAAAAAGGGCATAAATGCTATTTATGCCCTCAAGGGGATTGCCTGCATTAGGTACAGGCGGCGCTGTTCGGGTCTATGCTGAAGCCCACCGCTTCTAACACATCGCTGACCACGGGGATTTGATCCCACAGGCAGTTGGCGTCAATGATAAAGCCTGCCGCGACTGTGGCACAGCAGCAGAACACCAACAAAATCGCACAGCCAATCAAGATAAAGCGGAAGGTATTGTTACCGCCGCCTTCTTCTTCTGCCTCATCATAGTAGGCGCCGGGTGTGGGCGGGGCTTGTGGCGGCGCACTGGCATAGGCGGGTTCCGCATAGGGTGAAGCTGGCTCTGGGGCTGCATAAGCGCTATATTCAGGCGCGGGAGCATAGTTGGACTGCGGCGCGTTGTAGGCCGGTTGCGGGCTATAGGCTTGTGGCGCTGCCCCCGGCACCGTGACCCCCATTGCCCCGCCTTCTTCTGGGGCAGCATCGCGGCGGGCGCGGCTGACTTCATAGCCTAACGTCACCGTTTCACCGAGGCCGATCATATCCCCATTGTTGAGCGGCTTGGCGCCAGTCAAGCGTTGACCGTTGATGAACGTGCCGTTGGTGCTTCCCAAATCTTCAATGGTGTACCCGCCTGCGCCGCGCGTATAGCGCAAATGATGGCGGCTGACTTCAGGGTCGTTAATCACAATATCGTTTGTGATGTCCCGCCCGATGGTCACAATATCTTTGTTGAGGTCAAATGTCTGGTTCGGCTGTGGACCTCGGCGCACAATCAGCCGGAAGCTATCGCTCCCTTGCATAGGCGGCTACCCTCTCTGATGAAGTCTGGTAATCGTGACAATAGCATCAATATAAAAGATTTCGACATAGTGACGAGTATAGGCCAAACTGTAAGGACTGGCAAGACGGCACAAGCAGGTTAAAATATTGCCTATTCGTTCCAGTCCATTGGCGGAGTTTTGATATGCCCTTTCCAGACCGCCCCTATATCTATGAGATCAATACGCGCGTGTGGCTCACCGCGCTTTCGCGCAAGTACAGCAAGACCATTACCTTGAGCAGCATCCCTGACGAAGACCTTGATTGGATCGCCGAGCGCGGCTTCAACGTGGTGTGGATGATGGGGGCTTGGCAACGCAGCCCGGCTGCCCGCCGCAGTGCGTTGAACTATGTGCATGAGTACCGCCCCGCCCTACCGGATATGAGCGAGGCCGATGTAACCGGCTCGCCGTATGCTATTTATGACTACACCATTGACCGAGAGATGGGTGGGCGGCGCGGGATGGCCGCCTTGCGGGTACGTTTGGCACGGCGTAATATCGCCCTGATGCTGGATTTCGTCCCTAATCACATGGCTACCGATTCCCCATGGATTGCCGAAACGCCCGGCCTGTTTGTGCAGGGCAGCGTGCGCGACTACGCCCGCGACGACTTTGGCCTGTTCCAAGCGCACGATGCTTGGGGGCGCACGGTCTACATCTGTCGCGGACGTGACCCTTACTTCCCCCCTTGGATTGACACCGCCCAACTGAACGCCTTTAGTCCCGCGCTCCGTGAGCGGGTGATTGAGGTGTTGCTAGACATTGCCGAACAGTGCGACGGCGTGCGCTGCGATATGGCAATGCTGATGACGCACCGTGTTTTTGAGCAAACATGGTCGCACTATGTCGGGGACTTGCCCCAACGTGAATATTGGCAGGCGGTGATCCCGGTCGTGCGCGACCACTACCCTGATTTTGTATTCACGGCTGAAGTTTATTGGGATATGGAATATGAGCTACAGCAGATGGGCTTTGACTATACCTATGACAAGCGGCTGTATGACCGCATCTTAGAAGGCGATGCCGAAAAGGTGCGCTTGCATCTGCTGGCGGATGTCAACTTTCAGCACAAAATGGTGCGCTTCCTTGAAAATCATGATGAGCATCGCGCTGCCGACAAGCTCGACGGGCAACGTCAACCGATGGCCGCCGTTGCCGTGTTCACGTTGCCGGGGGCGATGCTGCTGTTTGACGGGCAATTGACCGGAAGCAAGGTCAAGTTGCCCGTCCAGTTAGGGCGTGCGCCCGACGAACCCGTTGATGAGGGCTTGCTGTTGTTTTACAGTAAACTGTTTGAGGAACTGCGCCACCCCATTTATGAACAGGGGGAATGGTGGTTACTTGACCTCAAAGCGGGTTGGGAAACCCAGCCCAATACTTATCATTTGTTGGCGCACGGTTGGCAACAGGTGGCGCGGCAGGAGTACCGCTTGATTGTCGTCAATATGGGCGCACAACCCACACAAGGCACCGTGCGGTTGGATGCTTGGCGCAACTTGCTCGGTAGCGGGTGGCTACTGACGGATGTCATGGCAGAGCATACCTATGAACGGCAGGGGGACAACCTCGTTCACAGCGGCCTATACGTTGAACTGCCCGCCTATGGCTTTCAGATATTGCGTTTTGAGCCGATTCACGCTACTGTCATCCTGCCAGAAGACGAGAGCGACCGCATTGATATGGAAATTGCCATTGGCGGTTTTGAGGAAGAAATCTCGCATTTGCTCGGCCAAGAGGTCAAGGCGACCGAAGCCCACACAGAGGCCGTGTTTGCCGAGCAACGCGGCAAAAAAGCCCATAAACGGTCATCTGAGGATGGCCGCTAATGC
>JBMOFU010000455.1:0-3053 GCA_049318725.1 Phototrophicaceae bacterium
GGTGACATCCTGCTAGATTTTGTTCCTAGCCCACTCAGGCTGGGTAGTTACGGCGATTAAGTCTGCTAAGTAACTCACATCGGTAATGACATTGCTTTGATCAACATCTAGCTTTTGGTTAGGGAGCAAAGCCGTTGCATGAAGGGTTCCCTTCATCTGTTGTGTATTGCAGGCGATATAGATCAAATCGTGCAAGTAGCGGGCGGTGCCACCAATTGGCTCCAGAAAAGCGTCTAGCCCCAACAGACTACACCATCCCTGAAAAATCTCCTCCAGCACTGGAATTTGCCGCTCGCTAGGGGCTTCCCACACCTTGAAACCCCGCGCACGCAGCGTTTCTTGCACCGCCTCAATTTTGGTGTAGTCGTGCAACATATACCCAGCGATAAACAACCGTTCATGAGTATCGTCCCAATCGGTCAGATGACGCCCGCCCCAGCGTGCCAATAAGCGTGCCGTCTGTAAGGACGGCAACATCCCATTGATGAGGTGGGCGCGCAAGGTCTGATCATTTTGGTAACGGGCGCTGTTCTTCAGCCCTTCAGCCTTGCGTGCTTCAAAGAACGCCCCGCCTTTGGCCGCTTTTAACGCGAACCGATCTGAAAGTTCCCCGACTACCTGCTCGGCAAAATCTGTGAGTACTGGGTCACCTGAAGCAGCCTGCACAAACAGGGTTTGGAACAGTGGCCTTGCGGACGGCAGGATCAATGACGGATGGACGGAGGTTTCAATCCACTCTGGTTCTTGCTCATCAAGCTCTGCCAAGTCGCTATCAGGTAAAAAATCATCGTCTGTCATAGTGTGTTTACCCCCTTGTGTTACCAAATAAAGCTGGTTGATGTGTCTCGTTGCCGAATCAGCACGGAATCCAGCAGTAGGGCATCGCGCCCAAATGCAATCGTTCCGCGCAGGTTGCCCGCTGCCTGAAAATCAAAGAGTTCAAGCTGGTAGCCCAACCGCAGCAACCGCCGCACGAGGTCAGGGTCTTTGTTTGGGATCATAAAGGCTACCCATACACGTTCATAGGTATTTTCATTAAGTGCCTGCAATTCTGCCATACCTGTGCATAAAATGCGAAACCGATTTTGCTCAATGACCACCTCATGCCGTTCTGGTGGAAGTTGGGCATCCAGTTCAATGCTGATTTTGCGCGGTTCATCGCGCCAGCTAAGTAAGCGATAGGCGGCTAAGGGGTTGGTTTTTTCTAGCGAACGTATGTCTTGGCCGCGCCGCTGAGCCACTGCTAACATTTCTGGAATAGCAACTGGTTGTAGGTCGGCCTGACGTAACAAGCTCATCAGGTTGTAGCTAACCACTTGCTGACTATCCGTTTCGGGGTCTTGAATCAAGGCGCTAAAGACATTCCCCCCGCGAAAGGAGGATGCAGCGGCAAGCGTCGCTCCCCGTTTTTCATTGCTCAATGACACGTACTTCTTCACCATGTTATTGCCGAATAATTGCTTGTAGTTGCTTTCAAGCCGAAGGCGCAAGGTTTCATATTGGGTGTGGATGTAAGGGTTTTTTAACTCTTTTAATACCTTAGTTGCCTGTATCCCTGCCCAATGACGGATGTAGCCATCAAATTGTTGAAGCGGAGAGTAATTTTCGGTAAGCGCTATCCGATAATCTTCGCGTGAAATTGGCTCATTGCCCGACAAGGCTTTGGTCTTACCCTCTAGCGTCCAAGCAGGCAATAAGGCATGGGCTTCAAATTGCCCAAAGAGATTGCCGCTGGGGTCGTGTTCATGCCGCCCCAAACGCCCTAAGCGCTGTAGATGGCTGGCCGCGTCGCGGCTTTCAAATACAAGGAAGTTGATCTTGAAATCTACGCCCACATCTACGGTAGAAGTGGCAATTAACAGATCAAACATCCGGCTACGGTCTGCTTTGGGGGTCAGGCCAGTGTTAATCCCCAAGTGAATATTTGCCTGTTTACACAGGGGTTGCAAATCTGCATGAATGCGATGGGCGGTGGCGACACTATTGGCGATTATCAGCCCCTTTGCTCCCGGACGATTGGCTACAAAAAAGGGCAATATCGTGTCCTCAAAGTGTTCGGCAACCCAATCCCTTAAGTTACCCGAATGAAGGTATAAATCGGTGGCCTGTAAGATACGCCGATAGCCCGCTGCGGGTTGTGCATCGCCGTGACGGTATTCACCTTCGATCAGCGCCACCGATAGGCCAACTTTCCCAGCAAGATGGGTGAGCAATGCTTGCGGTGTAGCCGAAAGGAACAGGAAACGCGGCGATTTTGCCTGCCCAGTCAATTCCTTGAGTAGCAACATTGCAATCAGGACTGATGCGGTTTGTTCCACGCCAAACAGGTGAAATTCGTCAAAGATGTACAGTTGAAAGCGCCGTGCCACCTGAGTCGGTAGCAGGTCAGCGACCTTCCCCTGTTGCTGATAGGTGAAGTTCATGATGAGGTGAAAGATATCGGGGTTAGTGAGGATATAAGGGTAGGTGATTAGCTCTGCAATCTTTTCTAAGCGGGTAGCGTCATATTCCCCAAAGGAGAACTCATCAATTTCGCGCGCGTTGATGAGCTGCTTTTCCAATGGTTTGTTCGTCCAATTCGGTGGCGTCCAATCGCGGAGGAGCGTTTCAAAGCTTTGGGCTTGGTCATGCGCTAGTTCATTGGTCGGATACATCGCAAGGGTGTACCACTTTTCAGTAAATAGTTGAAAGCGCCCGGCCAGCGTCTTCCCATCGCCTGTCATCGCCCGATTGATCACAATTGGGGCATTACCAAAGCGTAAGGCTTTGACGGTGGCAACTTGATGGGCAGCCAAGCCCCACATATTGCCCAGTGCATCCTTCGGGATTTGACCTTCTGTAATGCCTGCCGCTTCGAGTTCTGTTGGTGTGGCAAGTCGTGAATCTACGGCTTGTAGACGAAAATGATTCATACGGTTCCTTTCAATGCTTTTTATAGCCTAACACAAGCACACCCCCACAAAGGCGGGGGTGTGCTAAAATCATTGAAGGTAGTTCATTGGTAGTGGGGTGAGATTATCTCCGCAAGGGGTAGGGAAAGACCTGTGTGAGCA
>JBMOFU010000456.1:0-3052 GCA_049318725.1 Phototrophicaceae bacterium
ACAATATGCTTGCAGATGGCAAGCCCTAGCCCCGTCCCTTCGCCCTTAGAGCGCGAATCATCCACCTGATAGAAGCGCTCGAAGATGCGCTCCACTTGGGCATCTGGCACGCCGGGGCCTTGGTCGTGAACAGAAATCGTCACGAACTCTGGGTTTGCTTCAGCCGTCACGGTGATGTGGCCGTCTTTAGGCGACCACTTAAGCGCGTTGTGGATCAAGTTAATCAACACGCGCCGTACAAGGTCACGGTCACACAGCACCTTGATCCCTTCGGTGCTGGCGGCGCTGAGGTGAACATCACGGTTGGCGGCTTGTTCAGCCATATTCTCGGTGGCCTGTTCGATGATGTCTGCCAGTTCTGTGTCTACCATCCGCAAAATGGCCTGCCCAGACTCGATCATCGAAAGGTCAAGCAATTCGTGAACCAACCACTGTAACGAGTCTGTTTCGCGGGCAATGGCGCGCAAAGACTGAATAGACTGTTTGCGCTTGGGCTTGTCTGCGTCATGAAACAAGCTATCAATAATCAAGCGGATGTTGGCGATGGGGGTGCGTAACTCATGGGAGATATTGGCAACCATATCGCGGCGGGCGCGGTTCAAGCGCACTAAATCCGTGACATCTTGCAGCGCAATGGTGATGAGCCGCCCACTGTCTTGTTCATCGTGCAGTTGGGTACGCACACGGTAGAAGTGTTCATCTACGCGGGTTTGCACTTCAAACTCACGTTCGTTGTTTTCGATGACGTAGCGCAAGGTGGTATCTAGCTCTGAGGAGCCGGTTAGTTCACTAAAGGGTGCGCCGGGGATGGCACGTTCCCCAAAGAACTGGCGGGCGCGTGCGTTCAACGCCAACACAACCAGTTGGTCGTTTAAGACAAACAGCGCTTCATAGGCGGTGTCCATCATCGCCTGTTCAAGTTTGCTAGAAATGCTCCCCAACATTAGGTTAGCCTACCCTTCAAACCGATAGCCCAAGCCGCGCACCGTAATGATACGTTTAGGGCCAGAAGGGTCGTCTTCGATTTTCTCTCTTAACCAACGGATGTGAACATCTACTGTGCGTTTGTCTACAAAGTAGTCGTAGCCCCACACTTTGGTGAGGATCAAATCTCGAGAAAGCACCGCACCGAGGTTACGCATGAGTTCGGCCAATAGGTCAAACTCTTTGTTGCTCAACTTGATTTCTTCAGCGCCTTTGAAAACGCGGCGTCCGGTTAAATCCATCCGCAAGTCGTTGGAAGTCAGTTCGTCATGTTGGATGCTGGGGGTGTTTTCGCGCAGGCGGCGGAGTAGCGCCCGCACGCGGGCAAGAAATTCACCGAGGCTAAACGGCTTGACCATATAATCGTCGGCGCCGCTTTCAAGCCCGACAATCTTATCCACCTCTGTACCGCGTGCCGTCAGCACAAGAATCAAGATGTGAGAGGTTGCCACATCGTTACGGATCATGCGGCAAATGCTCAACCCATCGAGGCCGGGGAGCATAATATCTAAGACGACCAGATCAGGCTTTTCAGTGCGGATGAGGTCTAGGGCGGCTTCACCGTTGTGGACGGTCACTACCGAAAATCCCTCGCCACGCATTTTATCAGCGAGGTTATTGGCGAGTGTTTCTTCATCTTCGACAATAAGTATCTTCGTCACTTCTTCGTTAGCCCTTGTTGTTGCACGCATCATGTGTGGCATCTCTCTATCTGCTAGGCAGGCATATCACAGAGTATAGGCTAAATCTTAAAGATATTCCACAAAGTTTATCTGAACTTGACGCCATCAAAAATACTACAGCGCTTGGCGTAGCGCAATGACCCCGCCCAATGACGTAGCACTGAGGACCGCATCACGGATGGCACGGGCGGTCATCTCTGCGGCAAATGCCCCGACTAGTGTAGTGTCGGCCAACACTTGCCCAGTGGATAAGGCAAAGAGCGTGTCGCCGTCATAGAGGGTGTGCGATGGGCGCACAGCGCGTGCCAAGCCATCATGCGCCATCTGTGCAACGATGTTCGTGTGTTCTTTGCTCAGTTTGGCATTGGTTGCAATGACGCCAATTACCGTATTGCTAGACGTTGGCGGTGGCGTGAGTTTAAGCGCCTCTAAAATTGGGGTATAGCCAACGCCTGTTTCAACCCTTAACCCCGCAAGGATGGTGCCATCTTCGGCCAAGACTTCGCCAACGGTGTTCACGGCAATCAACGCCGCGACAATCAGCCCACCGGGCAGGTAGACCGCTGCTGAACCGATCCCGCCCTTCGTAGCACGCGCATTGCCAAAGAGCGCGGCGATGCGGCAGCCCGTTCCCACGCCGATGCTGCCCTGTGTCACATCATCATCACTAGCAGATTCAGCCGCACGGTAGCCCATCGCCGCGTCAGGGAAGCGATCTGCGCGGCCAACTTCAAGATCATAGAGAATGGCCGCTGGAACAATCGGCACGCGCACCCCGCTGCGCGTGCGATAGCCGCGTTCGCGTTCACGCAAATAGTGCATCACGCCGTCTGCAGCAGCCAACCCATAGGCACTGCCCCCTGCAAGCACAATCGCGTCTACATGCTCCACCACATGCAAAGGGCGTAACAGGTCAGTTTCGCGCGTGCCGGGCGCCCCGCCGCGTTGATCTACCCCACCGACGGTTCCTTCTGGGCAAAGGATCACAGTACAGCCCGTCCCTGCCTCTAAATCCGTCGCATGGCCGACGGTAATCCCCTCTATTGCAGTGACGCTGTTACGGGTCGTCATCGTAAGGCTCCTCTAGGATGTCGTCGTCGTCGGGATATAGCACGGCTTGCGCCTGTTCGTAGTCGTCTGGGCGGACAAGCACCAATACTTCGCCATAGATGCCTACGGTAAATCCAAACGCGCTGGCGCCTGTCTGTTGATGAACATAATGGGCTATGCCTTCCTGTTGCAAGCGGCCTGCAACAATATAGGCGTCAGGGATATTGTCTGTGGTATACACCACAATCCAGTCTACGTGACCATCATTTTGGGGTTTCATACGCTTGATGATAGTGGATTTTGTTGTATTTGGCGATAGGAACACAAAACCCGCC
>JBMOFU010000457.1:0-3051 GCA_049318725.1 Phototrophicaceae bacterium
CAACCAATTCGCCGCTACCCATGTGACCCCACTTGATGGAATCTTCCAGAACCTCTCTCACAAAGCGTTTCCGCTTGAGCGGAATGCCTCCCCATGTGAATTGCTGGGTTCTGCCGGTTTCTTTGTTGATAACCGCACTGATTTGAAGCACCTTGTACTGATACCCACCAACGACTTGATACCGACTCAAGCGTTGATAGATTTGGCTCACGGTGATCTTCAACTTTGACGCCAGCGTATGAACAAGACTCAGTTCCATTGCGTACTTCAACCTTGCCAGCTCATGAACATCCACCGCATACTGGTAGTAGTTGACGATGCCCCGAAACTGCTTCTGGTAGTAGAACAGTGCCTCTTCCACGCTGTAGCTCATTGCCTTCCCATCAATTCTGGGTTTCCCATGCTTCTGCCATTCCCTGCACTTCCTTTCAACATAGCCTTCGGGAAGTCTCAGGGCAACACGTCCGTTAGCCGTTCGTTTCCCATTGACGATGCGGTTTCTCACGTCACCGTATACCCCGACACCGTATCCAAGAAATTGCGCGGTAGCGGTTTTGGCATGGGTCACCTTTGATTTCTGGGGACTCACATCCATCTTCAGCTTTGTCTTCAGGAATATTTCGATTTCCCTCAGTACCCCGTTCGCTTCTGCTTTTGTTCCGACAAACCCAATGAGGAAGTCGTCAGCATAGCGAACATACTTCAAGCGTCTGAAGTTTGGATCGTACATATCCCCACTGGGTACTTGCCGCATTTCTTGGGTAAGGACTTGATACCGTTCAACATCACCATTTTGTTTTGCTTCGCTTTTTTGGCGTTCAATTGCCCGGTATTTCGCATTTCTTGCCCGTTGCTTGCCACGATTCCAGGCAGGCATAAGTTGTGTTTCGATGTACTCATCCAACTCATGCAGATAGATGTTTGCCAGCAACGGACTCAATACCCCACCTTGCGGTGTGCCGCTATAAGTCTGATGATATTGCCAGTTGGCTATCGCACCACTTTTCAAGCGGTACTCTATCAACCGTAGCAGACGATTGTCTTTGATGCGTTTGCCAAGTATCGCCATGAGAATGTCGTGGTCGATGTTGTCAAAACACCCTTTGATGTCGCCCTCAATGAACCACACCGTTCCCGTCCAATGGCTAACCACTTCTTGGAGCGCCGTGTGGCATCCGCGTTGGGGTCGGTATCCATGGGAATGGGAACTGAAAATGGGTTCATAGTAAGGTTCAAGCAGGATTCGAATCACTTCTTCAACCAGTTTGTCACTCCACGTCGGTAAGCCCAATGTTCGTGTTCGTCCATCGGGGCGCGGAATTGCTTTCTGACGCACTGGCGTCCAGCGATACGTCTCTGTTTTGATACGTTCCATGATGCGTTCGATCTTTGCGAGACTCATTCCGTCTACCGTTTCCGATGTTGCTCCTGGGGTCAGCGCACCATCATTGGCGTATAGGCGGCTGTATGCCGAGACATACAGATTTTCATTCCACAATTGGCGGTAAATCCGCGTGAGGGGTTCACGCTTCTCACCGAGCGTTTGCATCACATGAATGACACTTTCGGTTGTCTGCATTTCGCATTCCTCCGTACATCATATGAGTCATTAACCTGCTACCCTTTGCCCTGTACATGGCTTTCCCATGCTCCTTGGTGGGGCGTGACTCCCACGACTACTACGGTAGCTCCGTTCTCATAGGACTCGCGTCCCGTAGAGAATCCCGTGTTTCGGTACGTAATCCTTTGAGACTCACTTAGGCACTCCGTTCGTTCCGTTATGAGATTCCATGATCCCCGTTTTCAGTGAAGTGTTTCCCTGTACGACGCCTTAGTACAAGTACGCTGAACATCCGTTACAGCAGACTTTCGGATGGGTGGGACTGACACCAACTAGGAACTAGAGTTCAAGCAGTCTAGCTTTTGCCATATGAGTCTGGTCTCGCGGTTCAGTCGTGAGCTGTCTACTGCCCAACTTACCGCTTCACCTACATGCTATTGTCCCCTCGGGGTTTCCCCTTCAGGTAAGTAGGTTGACCGTAATGGTGATACACTCAACCATTAGCCCCTTCGGGGCATGAATTACGCCGCAACACGGCGCACGGCATCGAGTCCACTCACGCCGGCTGATCCCATCAGCAGTTTGGCCGCCCGCTGCTTGCGGCTCATCAACTGCACCGCGCTCTGCTCAAACGTCCCGCGCGCAAAGAGGTACACCGTCTTGCAGTCGTCGCGCTGATTGAGCCGATACGCCCGCGCCGCCGCCTGCATCATGGTCGAGAGTGACAGCGTGATCTCGTAAAATACTAATGTAGGTGTGAGTAGTAAATCTAACCCTGTCTTAACTAACTCAGGATTGCAGATTAACACATTCATGCCCGCTGTCAACTGCTTTTCGATCAGCGCCTCACGCTTCTCAGCGTTGACCGTGTTCCGCAACACAAACGGAATCGCGCCCGGAACGTGTTGGCGGATGAGTGATTCAAGACGCGGTTGCAGGTCGTTCTTCTGCGTCTGGCGCAGATAGACCACGCACCGTCGTCCGGCGGATAGTTCGTCTTTGAGCAGGTCAATCAGTGCCTGCTCTTTGGCATAAATCCGGTCAGCGTCAAAAGTGGGCAACGCCTTCACGACATGCGGCCTGACTTTACCATCCAGCCCGCGCTGGTTGTGAATGATTTTCGTTTCGATGAACGGGACATTTTGCCAGCCGAGCGCCCATTGCAAGTAAGCCCCCATGAAGCTGCTCTTGCCGCTCTTCGCCTCGCGGTGCTGCATCAGGTAGCGCTTCAACTCGTCGCGGGTTTCGCGGTAGACCTCATCGACGTCGGGATCAAGATCAACGCCGATGGCGATTTCTTCGTAGCTTGGCAAAACTTTCCCAAAATCCTCAAGGCTCAAAAAGATCGTGTGGTCGAGCATCTCACCTGCTAAGAACGGCGAAATTCCGGCGGCCTCCGTGTAGGGACGCTCGTAACTGCTGGTTCCGGTAAATGGAGACCATCAAAAACTGGGGGCTAAGTTCACAAGGGAGGATGTAGATTGAAAAGA
>JBMOFU010000458.1:0-3050 GCA_049318725.1 Phototrophicaceae bacterium
AGCGGCATCTCATTGATCCGCACTGAAAAAGTAAGGATGTTGCGCTCCACTTGGATCACGCGCTGGTCAGTGACCATCACGCTGTCGTTGCGCCACTCAAAGTAGTGATAGGCCATCAAGCCTACAGGCAGGCCAACCCCGGCAATCACCAAGAGGACAGCCAACAGCATCGAAAGGTTCGCAGCGAATACCCCGCCGACTAAAAAGAGCAACATCAACAGGATGGCCTGCCAACCTTGCCGCACGAATACCCACCAATGACGGCGCTTGACCAGCAAAACGCTTTCCCCTGCATGTTGCAGCGCGCTTCGGCGTTGTTCGGATGTGCTGCTGGGGGCCTGTTGTGGCTTGGGCGCTTGGCGTGCAGGTGAGGCGCTTGGCTCTATGGGCTGTGGTGCTGCAACGGGTGCAGCGCTGATTGCGGGCGGCATGGGGGCGGGCGTTCCCAAGCGTTCACGGATGGTCGGGTAGCGCGCCACAATCACCTGCATTCGCTGGCGCGACAAAAACCAGCATACGCTGGCCTGTTGCGTATCCAGCGAGTAGGGTTCGCTATCTTCCTGCCACAGTGCGCCGTCGTTGTAGACTCCGCCGATTTCCAGCGCTTGTACCGGACGGTTGGCGGCATTAAGCAACAGCGCCGTTCCGCTGGCAAGGATAAACATCCCCTGTGAGGGATTGCCCGCCTGCACAACCCGTTGATTGGCCGCGAACGGCAAAACTTGCACGGCTTGGCTGACGAAAGCCAATTCATCTGGCAACAGCCGACTGAAAAAGGGATGGTCAAGGCGCGGTGGGCTAGACATAGGCGCAGCAGTTCCTCTATCAACAGGCGTCATGCCCCCGATTCTACCGCAAATTGCCGTCAATAGTGCAAGGTTGCCCAATGCATCAAGGTGTAAAAGGCGGCAAGTCCGCTATAGGGGGTATAACGGGCAAAGGTCTGTTCGGTGATTTCTACAGAAGCGCGGGCATCTTGATTCAAGAAGAAGTAGCCAACGGCATCGCGCAGCGCTACGTCATTATGCCCAGCATATTCCACACGGTTTAGCCCTCGAAGCAACGTCCATGCGATTGTCCAGTGGCCGATGCCCTTGATGGTGTGCAGGGCTTGATAGATGCTAGCGGAACTCTGCCCATGTAATGCTTCAAGGTTTAAGGCGCCGTCGCTGATCTGTTGCGCCAAGTGTTGGATCAACGCCACACGCCGCCGTGTGATTTTCAGCACTGCATGGAGTTCGTCGGGGGTCGCGTTGGCGAATTGTTTAGGAGTAGGAAAGGCGTAGACCATTTCGCCAGCGTAGTCCATACCCTGCCCGCCCCACTCTGCAATAGCGGCTTGGGCGCGCAAGGCACTTTTCAGGCTAATCTGTTGTTCGATGATAACTTGTACCAACGCCTCAAACACCGTTTCACTTTGAAAGTGATGCAGCCCATACAGCGGCGCAATGATACGTTGCATGGCTGCGTCATCGCCCACACGGGTGTAAAAGTCGTGAATGGGCATCCCCACACCGATTAGATGCTCGACTTTCTGTAAGGCATTTTCAAGTGGCGGAACTTCCCCACTGAGCAGGCTCACCTCAAGCAGGGGGGCGTCTGGCGTGCCGCGTGAACGCACCCCTAACAGGGCAAGTTGACCGTCAGCGAAGCGTAGCGCCCGCCGTAATTCGCCGTGTGTGTAGTGGTCGAGTACGCCGTGATAGCGCCCCATCAACCGCGCCGTGAGGCCAAAATCGTAGGGTGCGGGCGGGGAAAATTCACCGAGAATCACCGATCCCCCACTTGGCGTGTGATCCCCAACAGCGCGAACAACAAGCGCAGGCCGCTCTTGTAGTCCTTACGGAAGTCTATCATCGAGTGCATGAGCGTGAGTGGGGTAGGGTCACAGTCCTTGTACAAAATCGGCAGGACGATTTTGCCCTTACTGAGGAAGTAATCTAGCTCGGCGCGGGTTTCTTGCCCGCCGATCATCGCCTCAGAGACGACCAATAACATCATCCCGCAGCGGGCTAACGCGGCTTTGACCTCTGCGCGCCAGTCGGCATCAGCGGCAACCTCTAGCGCATCAATCCAAACGGGCAATTGACGCTCTTTAAGCCGCTCTACCATCTCAATCGCAAACATATCATCGCTAGGGTGGTAACAGGTGAACACCCCGCGAGCGGCGGCATTGTTCAGGTGGGCAGGCGTGTGCATCCGCTTGAACTCACCACGGACTTTTTCCGCAGTGGGGTTCAGCTTCAAGGCTTGGTAAAGCGCTGCCCGCTTTTCTTCCTGCGTTTCGGCGGTGTAGGCCAACCACAACCATGCACGGTAATCTTTGGGGTCACTATTGACGGCGTTACGGAACAGATTACGCGGTTCGGTACGCTCGCCTAAGGTCGCGTGCGCTTTGGCCGTCTCTAGCGGATTGGGGGTAGTCGGTGGTGGTTCCATTTACTATATTTTCCCCTTATGAAACAAATCTTCAAAAGCTCCCATTAACGATTATAACAAAGACGCCCCTAAGGATACAACATGACCGCCCCTAATTTTCCTTTGGTTTCTCGCTGTGGTTGGGTGAACGATGACCCGCTCTACATTGAATATCACGACCATGAGTGGGGGCGACCATTGCGCGGCGATGACCGCAAATGGTTCGAGATGCTCATCCTAGAGGGGGCGCAGGCGGGCCTGAGTTGGATTACGATCCTCAAGCGGCGTGCGGGCTATCAGCGTGCGTTCGACAACTTTGATGTGGCAAAAGTCGCCGCCTACAGCGAAGCCGATGTTGCCACACGACTGGAAGATGTGGGGATCATCCGCAATCGGTTGAAGGTGAATGCAGCTGTGACCAACGCACAAGCGTTTATCACCGTCCAAGCGGAATTTGGCAGCTTTGACGCTTATATGTGGGGATGGGTGAGCGGCCAACCGATCATCAACCATTGGCACACCCTAAGCGAAATGCCCGCCGAAACTGACCTGTCGCGGCAGATCAGCAAAGACTTAAAACGGCGTGGCTTTACGTTTGTCGGCCCAACGATTGTTTATTCGCTGATGCAGGC
>JBMOFU010000459.1:0-3042 GCA_049318725.1 Phototrophicaceae bacterium
CGCCGCAGTACGCCGACCCCTACATCCCCGGCAGGCAGTTAACCCGCACGATTGAAGCACAGACGCCCGCCGCGCTCAATACGCGCACGACGGGGTTAGTCTTGACCGAGATTGGGCTACAAACGGCACTGCCGATCACCGCCACCGCCCAAGCGGGCGCGCTGAATTTGGTCGCAACGCAGGCCGCACTAGAAGCTGTGGGGACGCAATCTGCCATTGAGCAAACCGCCACTGGCGCGGCGCTTTCGTTTGAGGCCAGCCGTACCGCCGTCGGGCTAGAGTCTGCCCGCTTGCAACTGACCCAAACGCGAGTCGCTCAAGACGCCGCCTTGCTCCAGATCACCCAAACCGCCAGCGGATTACAGTTTCAGTTAACCGTAGACGCCGCAACGGTGCAAGCCGTGCGCCCTGTGATTATCGCCACCGATGGGGGCTAAAGAATACATGCAGCAAGTGACAGGGCGCTTTTATACCTTTCTGATTGTGGCGTTCATGATGTATCTGTTCGCCAACCAGACGCAGGTCAATTGGCTGTACGTCACCAGTGCGCTGATTGCGGGCGTGATCCCGGCGGCGTGGTGGCTCAACCGTAGTGCGTTGCGCGGCGTTGCTGTGGCGCGCCAGATTATCCCTACAGAGGCGGAAGCCGACGCCCCCATCCATGAAGATGACCTTGTTGAGGTCGTGGTGACGTTTAGCGCGTCCCAACGCACCCTAGCGCATGTCGCCTTTACCGAGCGTTGCCCGCTGATTGACCCACAATCCCCCGCGCACACCCTCAACGGATTTGTGCCACTGCTCCCTGCCCGCCGCCAGCTAGATTTGCGCTACACAGCAACTGTGTGGCAACGCGGTCTACAGTCCTTCCCGCCAGTGACGGTCAACAGCCGTGCGCCGTTTGGCTTGTTCCGCCGCAACGGATCACTAGCGGTACCATCGCCTGTATTGGTGTATCCGTTGGTCGTTCCGCTAGAGCGCTTCGCCCCGCTAGACCGTCAACCTACCGCCCAAATCACTGCTATGCGCGCTGGACTCGGCAACGAAGTCGTGGGGGTGCGCCCCTACCGCGCCGGAGATTCGCCGCGTCACATCCACTGGCGCAGCGTGGCGCGCACGGGGCAACTGGTCAGCAAAGAGTTTATCGAAGAAACGCAGCCGGGGATTTCATTGGTCTTTGACCGATACCTGCCGCCGAACATCAGCCACCATCCCAAGCATAACCCGTTTGAGTGGACGATCAAGGCAGGCGTCAGCGTGGCCGATTACGCCCGCAAGCGCCGCTATCCGCTGTACTTGCACGCTGACCCCACCGACTATGCCGTTCCGTATGGGGCGGTCACATGGGACGCGCTGATGCAGTACACGGCACGGATTCCAGCGCGCTCGGTGGCGGGCTTGGCGAATGTGCTATCTGCGGGGGGATTTCGGCAGTTTGTGGCGGTGATCGTCACCCAACCCGATTTAGCGCTGGTGAATCCGTTGGTCGGGTTGCGCTACAGCGGCGCGCAGGTGTTCGTCATTGTGCCAGACCCCGCGACCTTCCCCGTTGCGGGCGATCCCGCCGACGCATTGATTGGCGCGCTCCAAGCCGCCGATGTCGAGGTGATCCGTTTGGCGTGGGGCAATAGTTCCCTTTCCCATACCCTTTTATAGACATGGGTGGGTCTGTTTTTTACAGCCGAAGCCGTAAGGGATGAACTACTGCACCCCCTATCCCATTGCCAAAAGCGTTTGGGATTACTTCGATAGTCCTTCAGCATAAGGGTTGTTGGGTTTATCTCGCTGCTGCACACCTACTTGGTCAATTATAGGAATCCTAGCTTAACCGCAGTGACCGGGCTTTTCACCCTGAGACCGGCAGGTCATCGACACTTACCCTATAGCGAAGCGACTGTACGCTGAATATTTTACGCTCCTCGCGGGTTTGAGGAGCAACCACGTATATTCCGCTGTTAAGGTGCCAGTCCGTGACGCTGCCACAACGCTTTGACGAGCGCACATGGACAAGGATAAAATACCCGATAAGTACACAAAATGCAAATGATCCATTGAACGTTTACAATACCTTCGAGATGCCAACGTCAGCATCAAAATAGCGTGTGCCGCTGCTACTCTACAATCGGGGCAGGGCGGTATTTTGCGGCAGGCAGCGCTTTGCCTTGTTCGCGGTAGACCTCAACCGTCATCTCTAGCGCAATCAGTACCTCGTGCAGGGCTTCTTCTGGAGTTTCCCCAAAGGCGCTGATGTATTTGAAATCGGGAACATCGGCAATATAGTTCGCGTCCACTGGGTCAAAGAATATATTAATATGGTATGGATAGCGCGTTTCAGAATTCATCGGATTATCCCTCATCCCTCGTTACTGCCCTTACTCATCCCTCGTTACTGCCCTTACTCGTTACTGCCCTTACTCATCCCTCGTTACTGCCCTTACTTGTCCTCTGGTTCGGCCAACAGCGGGCGCTGATTCATCGGCGGCAGTGGGGCGGTCGGTTTGTCGGGCGGCAGGGTCTTTTCGGCTTGACGGATCAGCTTTTCAAACTCCCGTTGCCACTTGCGTGCGTTCAGCTTACGGCGGTCATTCTTGGCGTCCATCAAATCGGCGGCGATGTCCATCAACGCCTTGGCATTGACGTTATCCTGCTGACGATGGTAGCTCAAGGCCATGTAGTAGAGCGTTTCTGGGCGGTTGGGGTCTACGATGCGGGCGCGGCTGAAGTGTTCCAGCGCGCCCGTGTAGTCGCGGCTGTTGAAGGCGATCACCCCCATGCCGTAGTTGGCGGCGGCTTCGCCCTCGTGTTGCTGAAGCGCACGCTCAAAGCTGGCGCGTGCGGCGGCTTCGTCGGGGACTTCTAGCTGGAAGATGCCCTGTGCGGCGTGATATTCGCTTTCTTGCGGGAACAAACGGATGGATTCCGCCACTTCTGTCAGGGCGTCGTCTAGGCGGCGCTTCTGATACGCCTCTAGCGCTTTGGTGTAATGTTGATCGGCCATGTAGCGGTTGCGCCCGCCAAGCGGTGCTAAGAAAGACATAATCCCTC
>JBMOFU010000460.1:0-3038 GCA_049318725.1 Phototrophicaceae bacterium
CTAGTCTATTCGAGGCGAGGTTAAAACGTGACCCAAAAAATCGAAATCGTGATTGAAAATGAAACGGGCTTGCATCTGCGACCAGCTGCCATGTTTGTCCAAATCGCTTCTGGTTATAAAGCGAATATTCGAGTCTGTAATGTCACCCGTAAAACGGACTATCAAGACGCAAAGAGCGCCATCGGGATTATGCTGCTCCAATGTGCAAAAGGTGATATTATTTCAATTCACGCTGATGGTGAGGACGCAGTCATCGCGATTGCTAGTTTGAAGAAACTTGCTGAGAACAACTTTGTTTCAAATTGAACCATGAAGCGAAGGGGCTATTCATGAAGTCACCCGATATTCAACCGCATGTTAACTTGCCCGAAGTGGATCAGGAAAAGTCCCAGTTTCTGGCAGATATGTCTATTCTATATTATGAAGAGAACCTCACTCAGGCAGAAATTGCTGAAAAAATGGGGGTTTCTCGTACAAGCATTTCACGCTTCTTGAAAGAAGCTCGTGACTTGGGCATTGTACAAATTACCATCAAGCGCCCGCCTAATCACACCGATATGTTGGCGGCAGCCATCAAAAGCGCTTTCAGGATTGCCGAAGTCTATGTCGTGCCAGCGGGTAATCGCGGGTATACCCAGGTCGTTGAGGCGTTGGCGGCAGTGGCGGCGGGGGTGTTACAGAGCAAGCTCACCGACAATGCTGTGCTAGGCATTGCCTGGAGTACCGGTGTTTATCAGGTTATACGGGCGCTGCAAAATGCGCGTAGCATGGGAGTAACAGTCACACAACTCACAGGCATGGCTAGCAGCACCAACCCCCTTTTGGATGGATCAGACCTCGCCCGCTGGTTAGCGCAACAATTAGAGGGACGTTATCTCTACCTGCCCGCTCCGTTGGTGGTACAGGATGAGCATATCCGCGATGTCTTACTCGCTGACAAGGTGATCGCCGAACGGCTTGAGATGGCTCGCACTGCCGACATTGCCCTCGTCGGTATTGGTTCGGTGTTCCCGCCCCTCTGTACATTTTTGCAAACCGGATATATCAGCGAGGCTGACCTCCATGAGTTTACTCGGCTTGGAGCAGTCGGTGATCTGCTGGCAACTTTCTTTGACAGCGAAGGGAAACCGATTGACATCCCGCTGCACCGCCGAACGATTGGGGTGTCGCTGGAACAGTTGCGGAATATTCGCACAGTGATTGGGGTAGCCGGCGGGCGCGAGAAAGCGCCAGCAATCGCGGGGGCATTACGCGGGCGCTATCTGGGTTGTTTGGTGACGGACGATCAAGCCGCAACGGAAGTCCTGAACATCGCAGCAAAGACAGGTTGAGGAGCCGATGAGTGAAATCGTGCTTCAGGGAATAGGGGGGTCTGCTGGGTTTGTTGCTGCCCCCTGTTTTTACTACAAGCCGCTCGACCTCACGCCACCTATCCACCCACCAGCAAGCATGGCTGAGGAACTAGCGCGGTTTCTAGCGGCGCGTGAAAAGGCTCAGGCAGAACTTGAAGCACTATACACACGCCTGAAAACCAGCGTAGACGAAAACAGCGCCCAAATATTCATCGGGCATAAGGCGCTACTACTTGATCCTGTTTTTCACGCCGCTGTTCTTGAACAGATTGAAAAGGGCGCGATCATTGAAGTCGCTGTCCAGCACGCCGCTAAGGACATCGCATTAATCTTTCAAAACAGCGGAAATCCCTTGTTGGCTGCGCGAGTAGCAGATATGCGGGATGTGGCGCAAAGGCTGATGCGCGTTCTGCTAAACCTACAGGACACATCGCTGTTAGCTCTCAATACAGCATCTATTGTGATCGCGGACGATCTTACCCCTTCCGATACTGTCAACCTGAATCCACAACTTGCGAAGGGGATCTGTCTGGCGGGCGGCGGTGAGACATCGCACGCCGCTATTCTTGCGCGCACGATGGGCATTCCGGCAGTAGTAGGGTTAGGACGAGCCGCGATTGATACATTAAACAATGTCCATCTGATCGCCCTTGACGGCAGTAGCGGGCAGGTCATCATCAACCCCAACCCAGAAACGCTAGCACGATACGAGGTTGCACAAGCACACCAGAACGCGCATTCGGAAAGAAAAAAAACGCTTTCACAGCAGCCTGCGCGCACCGCCAATGGGCGAGCAGTCCATGTTATGGCAAATATTGGCGATCTGGCTTCTGCACAGCAGGCGGTCAAATACGGTGCCGAAGGGATTGGTTTGCTCCGAACCGAGTTTTTGTATCTCGACCGGAGTGTGCCACCCGACGAAAACGAACAAATTCAGACGTATCACGCAATCTTCGAGCAGCTAGGGGATCGTCCTATCGTTGTACGTACACTGGACATCGGGGGCGATAAACCGCCACACTTTATGGAATTTCCGCAAGAAGCCAACCCCTTTTTGGGATGGCGGGGCATTCGCGTTTGTCTCGATCATCCCAATCTGTTCAAAACACAGTTACGTGCCATCCTACGGGCAGCCGTCGGTAAAAATGTCTCGATCATGTATCCAATGATTGACGAACTCCCGACGCTAGATGCTGCTAATCGCCTTCTAGCAGAAGTGCGTACTGAACTAAATGCTGCGAAGATTGCTTATGCCCGCAATATTTCAGTGGGCGTCATGATCGAAACACCCGCTGCTGCGCTTACCGTTGATTTGCTGCAATCTGGGTGTGACTTCTTTAGTATTGGAACGAACGATCTGACGCAGTATACATTAGCGTGTGACCGCAACAATGCGTTGGTCACACGCTATTTCGACCCATTTAGCCCGTCTGTCTTGCGCCTTGTGAAACACACGATTGATGCCGCCCACGCGGCAGGCAAACGGGTCGGGATGTGCGGCGAATTGGCAGGCGATCCAATAGCCATCCCCCTTCTGCTAGGTTTGGGATTGGATGAATTCAGCATGGCTGCCGTTTCGATCCCTGAAGCAAAATGGATCATAAGCCAGTTTTCAGATAGCGTAGCTAGGGTAGTTGCACTGCATATTCTGACCCTTCCTACGGCAGAAGACATTCGATTTTACCT
>JBMOFU010000461.1:0-3023 GCA_049318725.1 Phototrophicaceae bacterium
GCCTCGTCCCTACAGGTCATGGATTGTAGGGACGCCACCTGTGGCGTTAAAAACAGTCACTACCCATCAGGGTATGTGTATAGCGCCGAAGAGCAAACCCCTAAAATAGCGAAAGTTGCTGGTCAGTGGCAGGCGGGGCGTCCACAGGGATCACGTTCTCTGGCGAGTCGTTTTCAGGGCGGTTGACCCGTGAGGATACCGGATAGGCGTATAGTTGGCCGTCATACGGCTGGAATAGCTCGGCATACAGGGCGTCATTGCCCTTGTGGAGCCATGCGTCATAGCGCGTGGGCGGCACAATCACGGGCATTCGGTGATGGATGTGCTGAATGTTCAGCGCGGCTTCGGTAGTCAACACCGTTGCGGTATAGACTTCTTCGCCGTTGGGGTTGCGCCACACTTCCCACAGGCCAGCAAAGGCAAACACCTGAAAATCGGCTTGATGGACGTACATCGGGGTTTTCTGTTTGCCGCTGATTTGCCACTCATACCAGCCGTCGGTGGGGATCAAACAGCGGCGGGCGGCCAGCGCGCTCTTGAATGAGGGCTTTTCGTGTGCGCTTTCGCTGCGGGCGTTGACCAGTTGGTTGGCGATGGCTGGGTCTTTAGCCCACGCTGGAATCAAGCCCCACTTAAAATCGCGCAGTTGTTTGGGCGCTTGCGCGGTGAGTACGCGAATCGGCTGGCTAGGGGTGATGTTGTAGCGTGCGGGCGTCGTCGCTACGCCCCCCTCTAGCCCTAACGCCTGTTGGATCAATGCGCCGTCTGCGGTTAGGGTAAAGCGGCCACACATGGCTACTTGCCTTCTGGCTTGCCAAGCTCGGTGATTTGGCGCACGGCGGCGGCAACGGCAATCGCTAACGTGACCAGTTCCATTGTGCCGGGTCGTGGCGGTTTGTCCCCGTGACGTTCGGCATATTCTTCAGCAGAGCGGTTGTACAAATAACCAGAAATCACGCCAACGAGTAAACCCGCTGCTGACCACAGCAGCAGGGCGCGGGTTTGCCAATCGAGGGCGGGCAGGGTAACGGGTGCGGGTGTGCGCGGCGGTTGAGCGCTCATGGGATGGGGTTTCCTTCATTTGGCGGGATAGGCGAATCGGGTTTTGGTTTGTAGGCGTTCTCGATAACATGCTCCACCCCGGCGATCTTCACGCGCAGGTTGGCCGTTTCTCGGTTGATGGTTTCGGTGACGTGAATCGTCTGGTCGGTGACAGTGCGGGTAAAGCGGTTCAGCCGCCTTAATTGGGTTGCAGAATTGGTGTGTAACCTGCCAAGCCATACCGCCCCTAAGAAGAACAGCAAGTAGATCGGCAACAGGCAGAAGATGAGCGGGAACAAAATCAAGAGGCTGAGTAGCACATCGGCCACTGCCGAAACGCGCAACGCATTGGGGATTAACGCCATGCCGATCACCGCGCCGATGACCCCGAAGAACGTGACTATCCCGCCGATGATCGGTAGCCAAATCTGGTTGCGCGTTTGGCGGCGGTGTACCCGTTCAGAATCCAGTGGGGTTGTGGCAGGAACAGTGGACAAAACACGCTCCGATGGGCTGAATTTTTAGCAGAAGTCTTACCGCGAATTGTACCTGAAAGTCGGCTATAATGCGATTCACTCTATCAGTGCATTAGGGCAGTGGCATCAAACACAGGCTTGACCATATAAGATCACATACTGGGATATGTGTAGGGGCATGGCGCGCCATGCCCCTACGTGATAATCACCCGGTAGGGGCGCAATATATTGCGCCCCTACCCCAAAACCGATTTTGTAGGGGGCGGCCTATGTGCCGCCCCACCCAAAACGGACGCACACACAGGTGCCTCCCTACACAATCATGTGCGCTTTTGATGCCCCGGTTCCATTTTGATGCGATTGCCCTAATCAATGCCCGACAACAACTCGTTTGAAGGAACACACCATGCCAACTGATCTTTACATCCGCCCAGATATTGCCGCCGCGCTCGAAGCCAATCAGCCCGTCGTGGCGTTGGAATCCACCCTTATTACGCACGGGCTGCCCTACCCTGACAACGTGCGGATTGCCCTTGCGATGGAAGCGGCAGTCCGTGAGTCTGGCGCGCTGCCAGCCACGATTGCTATCCTCAAAGGGGTGATTATGGTGGGGATCACGCCGGAACAGGTCGAGGCGTTGGGGCAAGCACCACAGGGGAGCGTCCGCAAGGTCAGCCGCCGCGACTTCCCGATTGTGGTCGGGCTACAAGAGGACGGGGCGACCACCGTCGCGGGGACGATGGTCGTCGCGCACAAGGTCGGGATTCGCGTGTTTGCCACTGGCGGCATCGGTGGGGTGCATCGCGGGCATCCGTTTGATGTCTCTGCGGACTTGACCGAGCTAGGGCGCACCCCTGTTGCCGTTGTCAGTGCTGGCGCGAAGTCTATTCTCGATTTGCCGCTCACGCTGGAAGTGCTAGAAACGCACGGCGTCCCCGTCGTTGGCTATGGGACAAACTCGCTGGCGGCCTTCTTCTCGCGGGACAGCGGCCTGCCGCTTGATGCCCGCGTAGACACGCCCGAAGCCGCCGCTGCGATTATCCACGCCGCGCAACGGCTAGGGATGCAAAACGGCATTCTGTTCACGGTGCCGATTCCGGTTGAATTTGAACTGCCCAATGCACAGGCCGAAGCCGCCATCCAGCAGGCGACGGATGAGGCCGACGCAAACGGCATCAGCGGGAAGGCGCTCACGCCGTTTGTGTTAGGCCGTGTGAAGGCACTCACGGATGGGGCATCTATGGCGTCGAATGAGGCGTTGCTGGTCAATAATGCGCGGGTGGCAGGGCAGATCGCAAAGGCGCTCACTACGGAAAAACTGTAGTGGCAGGCAGAAGCCTATCCCATAGGCACCCACTTAAGGATTTGCTGACATTGTTTTTTGCCTGTAAAACACGGATGCCTCGGACGGTCGTCCCTACACAACCCTTGTGACCTGTAGGGACGTGCCACTGGCGCGTCCGTGTGACGCCCAAAAAACCGAAATATGGGCATGATCGTGTTAAT
>JBMOFU010000462.1:0-3023 GCA_049318725.1 Phototrophicaceae bacterium
TTGACCTAGAGCGCGCTTTAGGTTGTATGCTGTAGTCAGCCCCTTATCGAACAATACGCACACTCACGGAGCGCAACCATGCACATCGGCTTACAAATACCATCGTTCAAGGTGACGGGCGGCACATCACAAATCCGCGCACAGTTAAAGCAGGTGGCGACTACCGCCGAAACCGCCGGATTCCACAGCCTGTGGGTGATGGATCACTACTACCAAATCCAAGACCTGTTCGGAGAGTCGTACAACGACCCGATGCTTGAAGCCTACACGGCGTTGGGCTACCTTGCGGGGATCACCGAGCGGGTGTCGCTTGGGGCATTGGTCACGGGCGTGATTTATCGCCACCCTGCGGTGCTGCTCAAGATGGTGAATACGCTCGACATTCTCGCGGGGGGACGGGCTTACTTAGGCATTGGCGCGGGGTGGTATGAGGCCGAATCAGCAGGCTTTGGCATCCCCTACCCTACCACGAGTGAACGCTTTGAACACCTAGAAGATGCTCTGCAAATGGCGCACGCGCTCTGGGCGGGTGATGAAGCCAGTTTTAGCGGCACGCACGTCACCGCGCCGAAGATGACCAATAATCCGCGCCCGCTCAGCCAACCGCATCCGCGCATCTTGATCGGTGGCATGGGGCCGAATAAGACGCTGCGGATGGTGGCGCAGTATGCCGACGCCTGTAATTTTTTTGAGGGCGCAGGGCTAGATCAAATTCAACAGTCGCTACAAACGCTGCAAGGCCACTGCGACCAGCTAGGGCGCGACTATAACGCCATTGAAAAGACATCGCTTGGCACGGTACAGCTTGCCGCAGGCCATGACACCGTAGATAGCGTCCTAGAGCGGTTGCACAAGCTGGCCGCGTTGGGCATCTCTCACGCGATTATCAACATGCCCAACGTCTACGACATCACCCCGCTAGAGGTATTCGGCCAAGCGATTATTCCGGTGGCAGACACGCTTTAGACCAGCGCATGTTCCCCGCCTGCATGGAGGGGTTGCGGCGTGCGGCGCTCAATGACCATCGGCAGGCCGCCTTTGGGGAACAGGGTAATCAGCGCTTGCGGCTGCACCACATGGCCGGGCTTGAAGCGCAGGCGGGCGCGGCTGGCAATCGTCGCCAAGAGTAAGATCGCTTCCATTTGGGCAAAGGATTGCCCCACGCACACCCGTTGACCGCCACCAAACGGATAGTATGCCCACTTTTCAATCTTGGCTTCGTTTTCTGGGTTAAAGCGCTCTGGAATGAACGCCTCTGGCTGTTCCCACAGGTCGGGGTGGCGGTGGGTAAAGTAGGGGAAGACAATAATGTTTTCTCCCTTGTGGATGGTTTGACCTGCGACTTCTACATCCTTCAGTGCCACCCGCCCAAACGACCATGCAGGCGGGTACAGCCGCATAGATTCTTTAATCACCATGTCGGTGTAGGGCAACTGGCGCAAATCAGAAAAGGTCGGCACACGCCCGCCTAACACAGCATCCAGTTCAGCGTGGAGCTTGGCCTCTGCCTGCGGATTTTGCGCCAACAGCGTAAACACCCAGTTGAGCGTATTGGCGGTGGTTTCATGCCCGGCCATGAACAGCGTGACGGCTTCATCACGCACTTGTTGGTCGGTCATCCCGTTGTTTTCGTCGTCGCGGGCGTCAATCAACATCGAGAGTAAATCGCCTTGATCGTGATTTTCAGCACGGCGGCGTGAAATCAGCGGGTAGATGAAGGCGTTGAGATCAGCCAGCCGTTGGGGGGCGCTCATGCGGGCAGGGGTTGGCACCCATTGCGGTAAAAACGTTCCAAACCCGGCTTGAAGCGCTTCGGTGGCCTTATAGATCGTGTCAATTTCTGACTGCACTTCGGTGTTGAGCAGGCTTTTCATCACAATCCGCAGCGTAAGCACCATCATCTCGTGGGCGATGTCTTTGGTTTGGCCGTTTTGCCACCCATCGCTGATTTCAACGGCAAAGCGCGTCATCGTGTCCGCATAGTTGGCAATCCGTTGGGTATGAAGCGCGGGAGACACCAATTTGCGCTGCTTGCGCCAAAACTCGCCGTTGCTGGTCAGCAGGCCAGTTCCCAAAAAGCGGGCAAGGCCATATTGCGGATCGGTGTAGCTGGTGTCTTTTTCAAAGTGTGCGGCGTGGGTGATGAGCACCTCACGGACGTGTTCGGGGTGGATGATGGTGTAATTGCGCGAGCCGCCAATTTCCAACACGAAAAAGTCGCCGTGTTGACGCCATGCGCGCTCCCATGTGCCGAGGAAGTCCTGCTGGAACTGAAGTGAAAGCTGTAGCCCCCTGAAGGGGTTATTGTTGTCGCTAAGGGTAGGAACGGTGGTCATGTGAAATCCTTCTGCTTGACAATGGACTGTTTTTACAGGATAATCCAAACAGTGTTCGGAAATCAAGGGGTGTTTGGTAAAGATGTCTGAAAGCCCACGCGAACGTCGCCAAGAGAAAACCCGTCAAGCGATTTTAGACGCCGCGCTAGACATTATCAGCGAAAAAGGCGCGCTGAACCTGTCGCTGCGCGAGATTGCCCGCCGCATAGACTATAGCCCTGCCGGGCTGTACGAATACTTTGCCGGCAAAGATGAAATCATCCAAGCGGTGTGCGACAACGCCTTAGCGCAGTTGCGCGACTACCTGCTGGCGGTAGACCTCGCTTTGCCGTTGCCGGACTACTTGATTGAAATTGGGCTGGCCTATGTGCAATATGCCAAAGATCACCCGCAACAGTTCTTGTTCTTCTTTGTGCAGGGGGTAGACCTCCTCGAAGAAGATACGGCGCACCCCTACACCCTTGATGAGGACGAAACCATCCAGATTGTAGACAGCGCCGTGCAGCGCGGCATCGAAAGCGGCCAAATCCGTGCGGATGACCGCACCTCACTGGAAATCGGCTATGGCCTGTGGGCGATTGCACACGGCGCGGCCATGCTGCAAATCCGCTACATTGTGGGGGAACCGCTCAACTTCCCGCGTGCTGACCGCATCTTGCTAGAAACCTATGTGCGTGCCTTGTTCGT
>JBMOFU010000463.1:0-3010 GCA_049318725.1 Phototrophicaceae bacterium
TCAGAGGATGTAAAATCCGGTCACAGTCTTTCGACGGTGCAAACGCAGTAAGGGAGTGCTAAGGGGTCATGTGCCAATCTGGAGTCGCACAGTCACAGTGTCGCCTTCTTCAAGCTGTTCTGCTTTGCGGATGCCCGCCTTGAGCGGGACGAGGTAGCGGCTATCTTTGGGGATGAGGGATGTGTTCCATTGGGTGTTGCCAATCTGCACTTGCACCGGAATCACCCCCCACCCATAGGTCACAAGGTTGGCGATGGCTTTCACGTCGCCGCTTTGTTCCTCTGGAACGGCCACGAAAAACCACGGCGCGGGGCCACGCCAGAAGAAAATCTCGTTGTCAAATTCGATAGTTATAGACATATTCAATCCCAGATTTGATTCAATTGCCATGATTGTACCAAAATCTGCTCTTAGACCGATCCGCTGCACTATGTTATGCTAAAGACCCTATTCGTCTACCTAGCGGAGGCATTGCCCCATGCGCGTTTCGGCCTTTTCAGTATTTACCGGATTCATCCTCACGCTTGTATTGGCGACCCTCACGGCCTGCGGTGGCGGCGATCCAACGCCCTCAAACATCAACCCTGCCAGTACCCCCACTGTTGCGCCAAGCAACCCAACGGTTCAACCACAGGGCAACAGCACCGCGACGCTCATCCCGACAGACGTACCCATCAGCGGCACCGCGACATTGATCCCCCTAGACGGCGGGTCACGCACCACCAGCACGCCGATCCCTGCCGACGCTGTGCGGAGCGCCACCTCAACCCCAGACAACAGTGATATGCCGCTCGGTGGGGGCTGATGGTATGACCTTGAAGATGACGATTTACCCCAAGTTCACGCCCATCCCGCCGTTGGATACCGTCGCACAACAGGCCGCGCTAGAAAGGCAAAGCCACCTCACCAAGCCACGCGGATCACTTGGACGGCTTGAAATTTTGTCGGCGCAAATCGCAGGCATGACGGGTTCACTGGATTGGCTGCCCAAACGCCCTGCGGTGATCGTGTGTGCGGGCGACCACGGGATTGCAGAACAAGGGGTGAGCGCTTACCCGCGCAAAGTCACTAAGCAGATGGTGCTGAACTTCCTCAACGGCGGCGCGGCGATTAACGTGCTGGCAAAGCAGTTCAACATCGCCTTGACAGTGATAGATGCAGGCGTGGCCGGAATTTTGCCAGAGCATCCGCAATTGGTGGCGGGCAAGGTCAACTACGGCACGGCAGACTTCACCAAAGCCCCGGCGATGTCTCCCATGCAAACCGAAAAGGCCATCCAGCTAGGGATGCGCGTGGTCGAAGAAAAGATTGCCGCAGGCGCAGACATCATCCTCACCGGAGAGATGGGCATCGGCAATACGACTTCTTCAGCGGCACTGATTGCCGCACTCACGGGCGAACCTGTCGAGCGGGTGACGGGACGCGGTACAGGCATTAGCTACGAGCAACACCGTCTCAAAATTCAACTGATTGAAGAGGCGTTGACGTTTCATGATCCGTTGGATGAAGACACATTGCCCAAATTAGGCGGCTACGAAATTGCCGCGCTGGTCGGGGTGATTTTAGGGGCGGCTGGCAAGCGCGTTCCAGTGATTCTGGACGGCGTGATTACTGCGGCTGCGGCGTTGGTGGCAGGGCGCTTAGACGCGGGCGTGATCCACTACTGCATTGCCGGGCATCGCAGTGCCGAACCCGGCCACGCGGTCGCGCTACAGGTGTTGGGGTTGTCCCCCGTGTTGGATTTGAGCTTACGCTTAGGCGAAGGGACAGGGGCGGCGCTGGCACTGCCGTTAGTCGAGGCGGCGATGCGTACCTTGCAACAGATGGCAACCTTTGGGGAAGCCAGCGTTAGCGGGGCAGTCAATCCGCCATCGTCGGGGTTGTCAACGCCTGAATCGTTGCCGCCTGCTGAGTGACCAGCGCCTCTAGGCGCAATTGCTGGCGAACTTGGGCGCGCAAGGCCAGCGTTGCGCCAAACAAGATCAGCCCAAAGAGGGTAAGCCCCACCCCAATCCAAATCAGACGGCGGGCGCGGCGTACCCGTTGGTCAAGCGCCATTAGCCCTTGACCCCGCCTTCAGTGGTTTCTTTGATGGCCTGCCGTTGGGTAAAGTAGATCACAATCAATAGCGGCACGCTCAAGACCACTGCCATTGCCATGAGTTCGCCCGTGCTGACCTGCCCGCGCAAGAAGTCTATCGCCACCGTGACGTTAAACGAATCCGGCTCCGCAGACACAAACGACAGGGCCAACAGATACTCGCTGAACGTCCCCACAAACGTAATCACGCCCGTGGTGAACAATACCGGGAAGCTCAACGGCAACAAGACCCGCGAGAACAACTGCCACGTATTCGCCCCGTCTACATAGGCCGCCTGCTCAATTTCATAGGGCAAGCGCTGGAAGAAGGTAATCATGCTCCATGTGATCGTCGGCAACGTGAAAATCGGGTAGGTGATAATCAGCGCCGTGATGTTGCCGGTTAACCCTAAATCACGGACGATGTTCAGCAGGCCGGGCAACACGGCAATCGTCGGGAACAAGTTCATTGCCAAGATCAAGTAGCGCATGGCGTTGCGCCCATAGAATTTATAGCGCCCTAACGCATAAGCCGCCAAGCCGCCCAACGCTAACGAGAGCAAGGTCGCGCCAGTGGCAATCAGCAAGCTGTTGAGGATCGCCCGCAAGAAGATGCCGTTGGTGAGCGCCACCCCATAATTGTTGAGCGTGACTTGTTCCGGCAACATGGCCGTGACGGTTTGTGGCGTATCAGAGTTGGCGTTGAGCGAGTTGAGGATTCCCCACACAAACGGGAATACCGAGTAGATGGCAAACAACGTCACCACCACCACAAACCCTACCCGCTGGAAGTAAAACCAAAAGTTACGGTTGCTCTCTCCGACCATTAGGGAACTTCCTCTAGGGTGTCATAATCTGCAAAGTAGGCATTTTTCGGGTCTATCACTAACATGCCGTTGATTTCTACCTTTTTGTTGGGATAGGCGTCTTT
>JBMOFU010000464.1:0-3005 GCA_049318725.1 Phototrophicaceae bacterium
CTTAACACAATCACCGCGCACGGTTTCGATTTTTCGGCGTCGGACGGACGTGACAAGTCACGTCCCTACAGGTCACAACGGTTGTGTAGGGACACCACCTGTGGCGTCCGTGTTTTACATGCAAAAAAGGATGTCGCCAAATCCTTAAGTGGGTGCCTATGGAACGACACCTGTGTTGTCCGTCTCTGTGGCGTTAAAATCTGTAACGAGCAATCAGGGTATATTTTATTGAAATCCACTAGAAAAAATGGGGTGATTCATGGAATCTAGCGATTTAAGCGATGTATTTGTTTCTTATCGTCGCAAAAACGTAGACTTCATTAAGCGGCTTGTGGCCGAACTCAAGGCGGCGGGCAAGGAAGTCTGGGTAGACTGGGAAGACCTACCCCCCGGTACCAGTACCTTTAATGATGATATTCGGCGTGGGTTAGAGGGGGCAGACGCGGTGATCTGCGTTTTAAGCCCAGATTATTTAGATTCAGCCTATTGCGTAGAGGTTGAACTGGGCTATGCCGTTGAGTTGAACAAAAAGATCATCCCCATTGTGCTTGAAAAGTTCCCCGACGAGCGCATCCCGCAAAATATTGCAGACATCAACTGGGTTTACTTCGTCCCGCACGCCGGGCATGAAAACCCCTTTGAGGAATCCTTTGCAAAGGTCTTGCAAGCCCTTGAGCAAGACCTTGACCACGCACGGATGCACCGCCGCTTTGCCTTGCGTGCCATCCAGTGGGAAGCGCACAAAAAGCCCAACGGCTACTTGCTTTCTGGCAAAGAGCTAGAAGACGCCGACACATGGATCAACAACGCGGCGGGCAAGGTGCCAGAACCCACCGAGCTACACGCAGAATACATCACCGCCAGCCGCCGAATATCGAATATGCGCCAACGGCGCTTGCTGCTGGGGACGGTGGCGGCCTTGATCGTTTCTATTGCGCTCACCATTGCGTCGGTATTCTTTTACCTTGACGCCAACCAACAGCGGCAATTCGCGCTGGAAGAAGAAATACAAGCCAAGCTCATCACCATGTCTGTGGCGGCCAATTACGCCTTTGAAACCGACCAACTCACCTCCAATACGTTGGGGATGCAAACGGTGCTGGCCGAAAAGCTCCCGTTGCCAGAACGCGCCCGTGCCGCCATCCTCATCTATTCGCCTGCGCCAGTGGCGCTGTATGACTTCTTTGACGACCATGTGAGCGATATTGCCCTCAATCAGGCTGAAACGCGCCTGTTGGCGGCGGCGGATGACGGTAGCGTGGTGATTTGGAACCTTGCCGAAAACCGTGCCGACCTGACGTTGGTCGGGCATGAGGGCGCGGTACGCTCTGTAGCATGGATCGAAGGGGAAACCCAAGTCGCATCCGGCGGGCGTGACGGCCTCATTCGCCTGTGGGATGCCACCAACGGCGACCTTTTACAGACGCTCAACGCCCACGCCGTCGTGATTCACGCCGAGCAATTTGCGGCGGGCAGCCTTACGTCTGTTGCCAACGACGGCCAAGTGACCGTCTGGGACTTAAGCACGGGTGAAGCGCAAGCCACCTATCGCATTCGTGAAGGCGAGTTAGTGACCTCAGTAGCGTTTTCTGACGATGGCCGCTTTGCCTTGATGGGCTTTGATGATACAGCCTTGCTCTATTGGGACGTTGAAACGGAGGAAGTCGTCCATAGCTTGAGCGGCCATGAGGGGCAGGTAGACGCGCTAGACATCGCCCCGGCGGGTGACCGTGCGATTTCTGGCGCACGCGACAACTTGGTGATCTTCTGGGATTTAAGCACAGGTGAAGCGCTTCACCGCCGCGCCGACCATGTGAACCAGATCATCGCCGTGACCTTTGACCATACCGGACGTTGGGCTGCTAGTGGAAGTTGGGACTCCAAAATTATCTTGTGGGACTCACGCACGGGCGACGCCTTCTGGAACTATTCCGGCCACACCAACGGCGTGTCGGCGGTGGCCTTTAGCGAAGACGACGGTTATATCTACTCTGGCGCGTGGGACAGCCGCATTATCAAGTGGGATACGCGCTTCGGCCAAGAGCTATTGCGCTTCCCACAGACGCGCCGCTTGAACGGCTTCTATGATGGCGTGGTGAATGCAGACGCAACCCTTGCCATTTACGCAGGCGCAAACGGCCAACTGACCTTTTGGGACGCAACGACAGGCGAACAGCAAGCGACGGCGCAGGCGGCAGAGGGGCAGGGGATTTGGCGGCTGGCGCTTTCTACCGATGGGTCACGGCTGATTACGCTTGCCCAACGCGGCGAGCTAACCGTGTGGGATGTGCCATCGCGGACGGCGCTTGGCGAGTTGATCGGCCATGCCGAGCGTGCGCGTGCGGTTGCGCTTTCTCCAGACGGCACCAAAGCCTTAAGCGGTAATGAGGTCGGCACGGCAATCTTATGGGATTTAGCCCGCCTAGAGCCGCTCTTAATCCTAGACACCGAACAAGACGAGATTTCTGCATTGGCCTTCAGCAATGACGGCAATACCGCGCTGATTGGTGATGTGGAAGGGCGGCTTGCTTTGTGGGACTTAACCGACGGCACGTTGATTCGTGAGTTTGTCGGCCATACCGACCAAATCAACGACATTGATTTTTCCAGCACGGGGGAGCGCTTCATTACTGGCTCTGCCGACTTGAAAATCTTGATGTGGGATGTCGCCAGCGGCGCACAACTCCAGCAGTATGAAGGTCACATCGGTGGCGTGTCGTCGGTCTTGTTCAACCCGACGGATGAGTTCATTATCTCTGGCTCATGGGACACCACCATCACCATTTGGCTGGCAGCAACGGGTGCAGAGTTCTTCACCCTCAGCGCCCACCAAGATTCGCTGATTAACGTGGGGTGGGACACCACCGGGCGCATTTTTTACAGCCTGTCTGACGATGGCATTTTCTACCGCTGGGAATACCGCACGCCACAAGAATTTGTCGCGTGGGCGTTCCAGAACCGTTATTTTAGAGACACCACTTGTCAAGAACGGCAACGGTATGGGC
>JBMOFU010000465.1:0-3001 GCA_049318725.1 Phototrophicaceae bacterium
GAATACGACCCCGACAAACTCCAGCGCTTCCGCCGCAGTGTTTTGCAGCACGCCCCTGCCAGAGTGCGCGCCATTCGGCTGCCCGGCCAAACCTCGTCAGACCGTGTATCCAAACGGCAATTGGGCGAAATCGTCCATGAGGCGTTGCGCTGGTGGCGCTTCCCCGCCGATGACCAAGACATGAGCGCCCTCCTAGACAGCTACGCATGGAAACACGGGATCATAGACGCCAAAGACCGCGACTACGCCGTGATGACCGCACGCGGCTGGCTGCGGGACTTTCAACATACGATGTTATATCGTAACATCAATCAGGCGCAGCGCGTCTACCGTGAACTGCCGTTTGTCTACCGCACTGAAAAGCGCATGATTCACGGCATCATTGACGTGTTGTTCCAGACCAAAGAGGGCATTTGGACGATTGCCGACTATAAATCGTCACAGGTGCGCGGCTTGATGGAGCGCAACGACGACGCCGCCGAGCGCGAAAATCGGCGGTTGCTCAAAGATCATGCCAAGCGCTATGTCTTGCAAGTAGGCGTCTACGCCGCCGCTGTTGAGCAATATCTGTTACAACTGCAAGAGGATGTCTACCCAGAACTGATGCAAGTATTCATCCACTACTTGCGCCATAAAGAAACCGTCCGTGTGACCTACAAAGAGTGGTCAGACGGTCTAGCCCGCTTAGAATCGCAAATTGGCAAGCTCATCATTGAGGATGAAAGATAAGCCTTATGAATTGGTTAATCGGCCCCATCCCGTTATGGGCGCAACTGAAACACCCGATCTTGAACTATCAACTAAGAGACATCACGCGCACGCCACGCCTACGGTTAGCGTTGCGTTTGATCTTGGTCGTGTTGATCGCCCTAGCGTTGGGGGCAGGTAGCTACTTAGTCGCCTCACAAAATGGGCGTGAGTCAATCGGCCAGCCAAACTCTGAATGGGTCAACACCGTTGTTTTCTTCCCGTTATTGGGCTTACAGATGTTTGTCAGCGTGGTGGCGTTGGCCTTCACCATCGGCGTGGTGAACGGCCAAGAACAGCGCCAAACGTGGGACACGCTGCGTGCCAGCGGCAACGGCGTGGCGATTATTTTGCGGGCGGCGTGGGCAAGCGTATTCTACCGCCTGCGGGAATGGCTGGCGATCTTGCTGGCGGTGCGCTTGATCCTTGTCGGGCTGGTGCTGTTTGATTTGACCTCGTTTGAGGGAACCTACCTCGACTGGCTGACGGGCGGCATCGTGCCGCTGATCCCGCAAACATGGGCTGGCATCCCACTGGCGACGTTGGTCGGTTCGCTGTTGGTGACGTTGCATCTGGTGGCGCTTTTGGTGCTGCCGTTCACGGCGGTGGGGTTTGAAGCCGCGCTCGGATTGTGGCTTTCTACATGGTTCCGCCAGCGCATCTACAGCGTGATTGTCTTTATGATCTTGCTGTTGGCGCAGGTGGCGCTGATCTTGTTCTTGTACGGCCAATTTTCGGCCATTGCGCTACAGGGCTTAACGGTGGGGGAAATCCCCTACACAGCGCCGCAGGCATGGGGCGTGCTGTTCGGTTTCTTCGCACTGGCAGATTGGGGCGTCAAGTTCAGCTTTTTGACCTTCGCAGGGGAAATGTGGGCACTCATCCCTTACAGCATCTTGATTGGGCCAGCGCTGCTGATATTTGCCATCTTGCAGGGCGCGGCTGCCGATGGGCTATTGCGCTTGGCGGTGCGGCGGGCAGAGCGTCATGGATAGCCGCCTAAATCCGGTCGTAGTGGTGGACATCGAAGCCACCTGCTGGACGCAAAAGCGCCCACCCACAGGCCAATACAGCGAGATTATCGAAGTGGGGGTGTGCCTACTGGACTTAAACACGCTCACGCCGTCGGATAAAGCCAGCTTACTGGTCAAGCCCACACGCTCTAGGGTGAGCGAATTTTGCACACAACTGACCACGCTCACCCAAGAACAGGTTGACGGCGGGATGACGTTAGCAGAAGCCTGTGCGGTGTTGGTCAACGAGTATCACACGCCAGAGCGAGTATGGGTCAGTTGGGGCGACTATGACCGCCGCATGTTCCGCGACCAATGCCAGAGCTTTGGCCTGCGCTACCCATTTTCAGAGCGGCATGTCAACGTCAAACACCTGCACATGGACGTTCACAAGCTCAAGCGCGGGCTAGGGATGGCGCGTGCGCTGGAACAGGCAGAAATCCCGCTGGAGGGCGTTCACCATCGCGGCGGGGATGATGCGTGGAATATCGCCAAGTTGTTAGGCCACCTGCTGAAAAACCACGCAGACACGCTGATGGAGAAACTGGTTTGAGCGACAAACGCACCGCCGCCGATCACTTTCGCATGATCTTAGAAACGGTCTTGGGGCAGGTCTTTGCCGCCACAGGCTATACACTGGAAGAATCTCCCGTCAAACAGGCGGGCGGATTGTTCCGCTACCGCAAAGCCTTAGCGGGGGGGCTGTACGCCTTCATTGAGTTTCAAATGCTGTATTTGCCCTCTAGCGAATGGTCAACAACGGCACAGTCGCGCTTTCGGGTGACGTTGATCCGCTCTGACCAGCCCGACGCCCAACTGCCAAGCGCCCATCCACAGGCCGCCCGTAAAACCCTCAGCGCCTTGATTGTGAACGACTTCGGCGTTGCCATTTTGCCCAACGCCGACCACTGGTGGATGTTCGACAATACCGAATCTTTGGGGAAGGCGCTGGCCGAAGCCGGCCATCTCATCATCGCCTATGGGGTGCAATGGCTGGCGGGGGAACTTACTCCACCGTCGGGATAGCGTCAGGCACGCTAGATTGACATCCCCCCCATCAAACCGCATAATGCCCGCATGGACACTCAAAAGATGACCTTTCCGATGACCCTTCGCAAATCCGATGTGCCGCTGCTCCCGTTGTGCATAGTTATACTTGCGCTGTTGCCCGCTTGCACGTTAAGCAGTGCGCCGCCACAGGTGATTGTGGTCACATCAGACGCGCCGCCTGAAGTCCAAGC
>JBMOFU010000466.1:0-2999 GCA_049318725.1 Phototrophicaceae bacterium
GTGCTGGATCAAGGGTGCACTTCGCCTTCCAGCCTGTGAGTGTGGCGCTTGGAGTGGCTGATGGTGGCGGGGCTATGGGTAACAGGGCGAAGCATAACATAATATTGTAGGGCGCAAACTATTGCGCCCCATGTGTACCCGCTTAACACAATTACAGCGCATGGTTTCGATTTTTAGGCGTCGTGCGGACGTGACAGGCCACAAAGGTTGTGTAGGGACGTCACCTGTGGCGTCTACGTTTTACGGGCAAAAAATAATCGCTTTACCCCTTACACCAACGAACCTTGTAGTGCGTCCGTGCAGCCAACACATCAGTAGCGGTCAGCCACTTCAAGCGTTTGCCGCAGCTTAATCACGCGGTCTGGCGGATAGTAGCCCTTCGCCAACATCGTCAGCGTGTAGACCATCGTCCGTGCGCCCACCAATACCCCCGGGTTGGTGACGCAGTTACAGCCTAAATCCACGTCATCGCCCAAAATCGCGCCGAACTTGGTCAACCCCGTATCGTAAGATTCGCCGTTAATGGTCAACGAAATGGTCTGGTTAAGACTGTGAACCGTCATGGGGAAGTTGCTTAACTTAGTGCCTGCGCCCAAGTTGACCCGTGCGCCGAGGATGCTATCCCCCACGTAGGAAAAGTGCGGGGCGGCAGCGCCTTCTAGCAGGACGGCGTTCTTCGTTTCGGTGGCGTGGCCGATGATCGCGCCGTCTGCCGCTAGGGTATTGGCGCGCACATACGCACCGTGCCGCACTTGCACGTTTTGGCCGATGATGGTTGGCCCTTCGATGTAGCTGCCGGGGGCAATTTGCGCGCCCGCCCCAATGTGAACATTTTCCCCGATATAGCAAGACGGATGCAGTGCGATGGTATGGCCGTTGGCCGGATGGGTGGTGTCTAGCAGCCAGCGGATATAATCCCCGATGCGCGGCAGGGCTTGCCACACATAGGTAGTGTCGTCAAATAGGGCGGCGTGAGCGGTTTGGTCAAGGGCAAAGAAATCGCGGGCATGGAGCATAATGGCTTTTCCCTTATCTACACACGGTAACGGCCAACAGGTCAAACGTGCCGATGGCGTTAACGGCGTTATTGCCATCGCTGAAGTTGAGGTCAAAGCTGCCGCTCAACGGCTGATTCGCGGCGGCAGGGACGGCATCTAGGGTGATGAGGCCAAACACGTCTTGGGCATAGGTCACGCCGTTAACGGTCAATGTGGCACCCATTTCACCAACGGTTAATTCACCTAGCGCGGGGCGGGCGGGCAAGGTTAGCGTGAGGGCGTTTGTAGCGTTGGTCACGCTGAGGGTTGTCGCTGTAGCAGTACAGCTATAGCTCACGGCACCTGCAAACGTGCTATCGCTTGCGCCGCTCACGGTGACGCTGAACAACCCGTTGGCGGCTTGCCCCAGTAGGCTTTCTTCGGTAGGGGGCAGGGTTTCCACCATCGAGGGGATTGGGGCAGGGGTAACAGTGGGTGAGGGGGCAATGGGCGCGCAAGCAGCGGCCACAAGCATCAAGGCGCACAGCATCAAGTGACGCATGGGGGCATGTCTCCTTAGATTAAATCCAATACAGCCTCAATTATACGGGCTTTAGGCCATCTAAGGGGGGATTTTTGCCGACAGATTCCCCGCCCCCCCGATCTGGAAAGGCGGGGGTGGGTCGGTGGGGCGTTACATGCGGCGCATCACGGCGATAACTTTGCCGTGGACTTGACAGTCCGCAGGTTCAACGTAAATCGGCGCCATTGTGGGGTGCGACGGCTGCAAGCGGATGCGGTGGCCTTCATGGTAGAAGTGCTTGAGCGTGGTTTCGCCGCGCTTTTCGATCCAGACCGCGACCATATCGCCGTTGTTGGGGATGGCGTAAATGCGGCGGAACAGGACAATATCGCCGTCTTGGATCATGGAATCAATCATCGAGTCACCTTGCACTTGCAGCGCGAACACTTCGTTTGGGTCAACGTTGCCGAGCATGAACGGCGGCACTTCGATCATTTGATCTTCGTTGATGTGGTGGCCGATGTCCCACGGCACGGGGAGCGGTTCGCCAGCGGCGATTTTACCAATGAGCGGGATCATGCTCACGTCCGCCTTGCGGGTGTTGACGGTACTGTTGGGGCCACCGCTGCCAGTCTTGGCGGGCAACGGGCGGGTAAGCCGTACCCCACGAGACACGCGCTGTTCACGCTCTAGCCAGCCATCTTCTACAAGGCGGTTTAGGTTGTAATTCACCACCGATGTAGAATTTGTTCCAGTTTCAATCCCGATTTCTCGGATGGTTGGCGGGTAGCTGTGCGTGGCGCTATATTGCTCGATATAGCGCAAAATTTTGCGCTGTCTCGCAGAGAGATCATCGAACGGTTTCATAATTACACTTGCCTCCTGAAAACTTTGTTTGCGTTTTATGTTGTACGTTACGTCTTGCCCGCAGTAATGCGGACAAAGGGTATTCGGTAAGGCACAGTCGTTCTATGAACATAATATAACACACGTTCTTTTTTCAGCCAAGCGGCAACGCACTTTGTTCTACAGTTTTTGGGGTAAATTCTGGTTAGGATTTGGGGATCAAGCCGTTAAACAGGCGATTTTGTGGTGTTGCAGGGGCATCCTGCATGGGACGGCAGGTAGGGTGAAGCGGTGAATCGTTGGTCTATCTGAACCAGATCAACAAAGAAGGCAAGGCCACAAGCATCAACATGGCAACGGCGCTGGCAATCACAAAGGCGGCGCGGTAACGTTCTTCAAGCGGGGTCATTGGGGGTGGGGCTCCTGTTCTACACTGAAAAACAGTAAATGCAGTGATGAGTGATGAGCAACTAAAGTGATGAGCAGTTACTCGTCACTGTTTTTACTCGTTACTGCCCTTACTCGTCACTGTTTTTACTGGTGTTATTTTTCTTGCGCCAAATTTTAACCTGAATTTTACAAGCCGCAAGGGGTGACTATAGAGCAGCATAACACAGGCCGTCAACAGCCCCGGCAGCCAACGGCTACGCATC
>JBMOFU010000467.1:0-2997 GCA_049318725.1 Phototrophicaceae bacterium
GTAGGGGCGCATACATTACGCCCCTACCGTGCAAACATCCCCACCTTGTGATATGCGTGTTATATGCGGTCAGCGGATTTTGCATTCAACTTTTTTTGACCGTTGAAATTTATCGGATACAATATCCTTATCCGCTTAACCGTTGGGGGCTTCCCCACCAGCACAGGAATAGATCACTTATGGGACAAAAGTTTGACGCCTTTCAAAGCCGCATCACCGATATTTTGAACTTGCAACGCGCCTCTGGCATTCTCAGTTGGGATATGGAAACCAAGATGCCCGAAGCCGCACAGGTCGCACGCGGTTCGCAACTGGAAACGCTCTCTCGCGTGACGCACCAAATGATCTTGGATGAAGAAACCTCTCAGCGCTTGCTTGAAGCCGCCGATGAGGTCAAAGACGCTGAATACGACTCGTTCGAGGCCAGTCTGGTTCGCATTGCCCGCCAAGACCTTGAAGATGCCGTCAAGCTCCCCACTGAATTTGTGGCGGAGTTCGCCCGCCTGACCACCGAAGGCCACTATCGCTGGGCAGAGGCGCGTGCCAAGAACGACTTCAGCATCTTTCAGCCTGCCCTAGAAAAAATCGTGCAGATGTCCCGCCAAAAGGCCGAATACTTGGGCTATGCACAATCCCCCTACGACGCGCTGTTGGGCGAATATGAGCGCAGCCTGTCTACCGCGCAGGTGCAGGCCATCTTTGACGAACACAAAGGCCAATTGGTTGATCTGGTCGCGGCGATCAAGGCCAAAGGCGATGTGATAGACCCCAACATCATCACCCAAGCCTACCCGCTGGACGGCCAAAAGGAACTCAGCCTGTGGGCAGCCGATGCCATCGGTTACGACTTCACACGCGGGCGGCTGGATGAATCGGTACATCCGTTTAGCACCAGCTTTTCTAAAAACGACGCACGCATCACTACGCGCTATAGCCTGAACTGGTTGCCGTCGTCGCTGTTCGGCACGCTCCACGAGTGCGGCCACGCTATGTATGAGCAGGGGATTGCTGACCAACTGGAAGGCACGATTTTGGGTAGCGGTACGTCGCTCAGTGTGCATGAGTCACAATCGCGCAGTTGGGAAAACATGGTCGGGCGCAGTCGCGGATTCTGGCACTGGGCGTTCCCGAAGATTGCCGACATCTTCCCCGATCAACTGCGCGGCGTGGATGCAGAAACGTTCTACAAGGCCGTTAACCGCGTGAATCCGTCGTTTATCCGCGTGGAAGCCGACGAATGCACCTACAACCTGCATATCATGCTGCGCTTCGAGATCGAACAGCGCATGATTAACGGCGACGTGGCCGTGAAGGATGTTCCGGCATTGTGGAATGAACTGTTCAAGCAATATTTGGGGATCACGCCAGACAGCGACGCCAACGGCTGCCTGCAAGATATTCACTGGTCAATGGGCGGGATTGGCTACTTTGCCACTTACGCGCTAGGGAACCTGTTGGGCGCACAATACTTCAATCGCGCCAAGCAAGACATCCCCACCCTAGAGGATGAAATTGCTAAGGGCAACTTTACACTGCTATTGCGCTGGCAAAACGAGAATCTGCACCAATATGGGCGCAAGTTCAACACGCTAGAACTAACGCAACGGGTATGCGGTGAGGGCATCCAAAGCCGCGACTATATCGCCTACCTGACGGGCAAGTTCAGCGATATTTACGGGCTATAAAACAACATTAGAGGGACAGGCTTCTTGCCCGTCCCATGTGTACCCACTTAACACAATCACCGCGCACGGTTTCGATTTTTCGGCGTCGGACGGACGTGACAGGTCACGTCCCTACAGGTCACAACGGTTGTGTAGGGACGCCACCTGTGGCGTCCGTGTTTTACATGCAAAAAACGATGTCGCCAAATCCTTAAGTGGGTGCCTATGGGACAGGCTTCTTGCCCGTCCCTGAAGTTTGGCTGTTTTGGAAAAGGGAGAGACTTTCTGGTAAGGTTTTAGGTACCAAACAAAAACCGAGTAGAAAGCCTCTCAAGAGGTCGAGTTTACCCCACTATTTCAAACCCTGATGGAAGTGTTGAGCCGTCTGTGTCCAGCGTTCGACCAAGAACGGGGGTATCAGCGCGTGTTGGCGCTGCTGTTGGCCGAAATTCTGGCGGTAGCCCATCACCGGGGGGCTGACTTGTTGCAGGTGTTGGGACTGACTGACAAGGACTGGACGGCGTGGTATCGCTTGTTTCAATCAGGGCGACTCTTCCATGAGGCACGGATGGCGTGTGGGATGTTGCGCGAGTACCTAAGGGCGGTTTCCCCCGCTGCAACTGTTTTTCGCCGTGTGCTGCCTGTTCTTGTTCATCGGCAGTGGGATTATGTTGGCGTGCAACAAGATGTTTCGCGCTGCCCCACTTCCGCCAGCGGTGAGTGACCCCGCATAATTACGAGGTGGCTGTCACCAGCGGATGCAGGTAGTTCAGCACAATCTGATCGTCCTGCACGCCGTGCGCCCGCAGCGATTCCACCAGCGGCGGCTCGTTTCGTTCAAGCTCGATGATGATCTTGTTGTCCTCAATGCGGGCAATTAGGGGCGTCCACACAATCCGTTTGTCACGGACTACGCCAATATCCACCACACTAAACACGGTTTCATCGGCGTTGACCGTCAAGTAGCTGATCGCATTCAGTCCCTTACCTGCGTAAGACGCCATTTCTTCCTTGAGGATTTGGGTTAGGGTTGCGGGTTCCATCGGGTTATAGTACCCGACCATGCAACACGGCGTTAGCGTCTGCGGCTCGAACCTGATGGGCTTCTACCGTAACGACATCAAATGTTTGACCATTGGCAGTAAAAAATTCCACTTCATATGCCCGGCCATCGGCGTAAATATGCACAATAACACCCATATCCCCCGCTTGAAGGTGGGCTTCGGGAAGATTAGCCGTCAAGATCACTCGTTCATGTTCAGCAAGCATAGGAAGCCTTTCTCACTTATAGTGGATATGCGCTAACCAATCGCGGAAAATCATACCCTATATC
>JBMOFU010000468.1:0-2992 GCA_049318725.1 Phototrophicaceae bacterium
GGAGACACCTTCCGCCTTTTGAGCGGTAGCGAAAACCCAGAAGCCGCATTTGAAGTCATGACTTACCTGTTGGGTGAAGCCAGCCCAGAGCTATTGCAGGTTTACGGCGGGATGCCCGCTCGTGAAGCTGACCAACCGTCATTCTTCGCCACCCTTGATGAGCGCTTCCCACAAGGCGTGAATTGGGATGTTGCTGTCGCCAGCCTTGCCTATGCAGACAGCCCCTCACACGAAGCCAACCTGCCGAACTACATCGTCGCTCGTGACCGCATTGGCGCGTTCCAAACGTTGTACGAAGGCAACCGGCGCAAATTGTCGGCGTGGAAGTGCTAATCAGCGCACGCCTTGAGGGAGGAAGCCCTGAACAAGCCGCCGAGCTAGTGCGTTACGTCAATATTGAAGAAGGGCATGGCGTGCGCTATTGGAGCGTCGGCAACGAGCCAAACCTGTTTGACGATTACACCGTTGAAGACCTCAACCGTGAATGGCGCCCGATTGTTGAAGCGATGTTGGCCGTAGACCCTACGATCCAGATTGTTGCGCCAGACATTTCTCAATACACGGGCGAGGCAAGTTTTGGGCCGTTTGACCCCAATGGCAAAGACTGGTTGCGCGAGTTTTTGTTGGTCAACGGCGACCTAGTAGATGTCGTTGCTGTGCATCGCTATCCCTTCCCGCTTGGATTTGTGAGTGCGGGCGCCAGCGCTGAAGATTTGCGCCAAGATGCCGCCCGCTGGGATGCGTTGATCCCCGCCCTGCGTGCCGTGATTCAAGAAACCACAGGCCGCGACATCCCGGTAGCCGTTACCGAAGCCAGTTCCCACTGGAGCAATCAAATGGGCGGGGAAGGCACCCCAGATAGCACCGTACACGCCATCTGGTGGGCAGATGTGCTAGGGCGTCTGATCCGTGATGACCCGCTGATGGTCGGTTACTTCAACTACCAATCTAGCGATCAACTGGGCGGATGGGGGTTATTGGCACGCTACACGGTGCGACCAACCTACTACGTCTATCAGTTATATGGGCAGTTGGGCGACCAATATATCTCGACCCCGCGTGACGGCGCCGTGAGTAGCTATGCCGCTCTGCGCGACGATGGCGCGCTGACCGTTATGTTGGTCAACCTGCAAGCGGACGAAAATCGGGTGAGCCTTGCCCTAAACGGATTCGAGGCGGGCGCGGCAAGCGGCCTGCTGTTAGATGAAACGCATTTGGCCGAACCGGTTGTGGTTGCAACGGATTTGCAAACGATCACGCTCCCTGCAATGTCTGCGCTGTTGGTGGTGATTGAGCCTGCATAATTGACAGATGATTCACTCCGCCTAGACAGACCGTTAGCAAGTGAATGTTAAACACCGTTTCACGGGCGACACCTGTGTCGCCCCTACAAAACCGTCGCAATGCGACCCCATCCTGTAGGGACAAGGCCTGCCTTGTCCGCAAAACAGGCCAAAACCATGAACTAGCAATTATCGTCATCTTTTTATCACGCACACAAGGATTTTAACGATGCCTTTTCCAAAAGATTTTCTGTGGGGCGCTGCCACCGCCAGCTATCAAATTGAAGGTGCAGCACAAGAAGACGGTCGCGGCGAGTGCATTTGGACGCGCTTTAGCCACACCCCCGGCAAAGTCGTTAACGGCGATACAGGCGATGTGGCCTGCAATCACTATCGCCTATACCCGCAAGACGTACAACTGATGCGCGAACTAGGCATCAAAGCCTATCGCTTTTCGGTCTCGTGGCCGCGTGTGTTGCCGTTGGGTCATGGGGCGGTGAATGAGGCCGGCTTAGATTTTTACAGCCGCTTGGTGGATGAAATCCTCAACGCGGGGATTACGCCGTTTGCAACGCTCTATCACTGGGATTTGCCGCAAGCCTTGCAAGACGATGGTGACGGCTGGGAAAACCCTTCGATTGTGGAGCGCTTTGCTGACTATGCCGAACTGATGCACAACGCGCTTGGGGATCGTATCAAGCACTGGATTACCCACAACGAGCCGTGGGTCGTGGCCTTTGTCGGCAATCAACTGGGGGTTCATGCCCCCGGCAAAAAGGATGCAGCGGCAAACTTCCGTGTGGCGCACCACCTCAACCTTTCGCACGGCGCGGCCATCCGCCGCTTGCGGGCGCTTGACCCGTCCGCAGTCTTGGGGATCACGCTTAACTACGGTGAAATGCACCCTGCCACGGATTCCCCCGCCGATGCAGCCATTGCCGCGCTGAATGACGGCTTGCAAAACCGCTGGTATATGGACGCCATCTTTAAGGGCGAATATCCTGCGGATGTTTTAGCGTTTGTTGAAACCCAACAGATCGCACACGGGCTAGACCTGAGTGACATCAGCGCGGCTTGTGAACCGATAGACTTTTTAGGGCTGAACTACTATAGCCGTACGATCTGGAAAGATAACGGCACGCCTTATGGCACGAGCGTTCGTAATGAAGGGGCGTTGCACACGGCGATGAATTGGGAAGTCTACCCGCAGGGGATGTATAATATGCTCATGCGCGTCACGCAAGACTACGCGCCGAAGGCGTTATATATCACCGAAAACGGATGTGCCTATGATGACCCTGCCCCCGTAGCGGGTATCGTAGAAGACCCGCTGCGCCAAGATTACCTTAAGCAGCACTTCGATAAAGCAGAAGCAGCAATGGCAGACGGCGCGCCCCTGAAGGGGTATTTTGTCTGGAGCTTGCTAGATAACTTCGAGTGGGCAGAGGGCTACAACAAGCGTTTTGGCATCATCCATGTGGACTACGCCACGCAAGCGCGGGTGTGGAAGCGCAGCGCGCGCTACTACCAACAAAAGATTGTTGAAACCGTCGGGTAACGGTGTTGTGGGGGCGCTGTGGGTAGCGCCCCCATTTTGGTTGGTCTGATCAATATAGCTAGTGATATGAATCAATTCCCACTCATCTGGATTACCCCTAGTAAGCCACATAATATCTGATCTATCGCTAATCATGATCGGAAACAGTCCT
>JBMOFU010000469.1:0-2982 GCA_049318725.1 Phototrophicaceae bacterium
ACGGCACGATCGCTACTGGATATTGCAATCCGTCACAGGATAGCAATTGCGCGGGTTGATTACTCATGTTACGCACGGTCTGCGTAAGGTGTGTTGATTAGTGAATCCACCTGTAGGGGCATGAACTATCATGCCCCTAATTTTTAGGCGGTTCTAAAAACTCATCTTGGGCTTATACTAAAAGCATTGCACCAGAACTCCATGCTAAACTGCAAGAGGATGTCTATGTCTACATTGATTGAAAGCCTCCGTTTGGCGATCAGTTCTATAATGGCGAACCGTACACGCGCCGCCTTGACCATGTTGGGGATTATCATCGGGGTGGCATCCGTCATCAGTTTGATTAGTTTGGGGCGCGGGGTTGAAAAGTTTGTCAAAGAGCAGTTCAACAGTTTGGGCGCGAATATGCTGGTGGTCACCACCAGTCAACCAAAATCACCCGACCGCACACGGGTAGAGCCACTCACGACGGAGGACATTGCCACGCTACAGGATGGCTTCACCGCGCCAAGCATCACCCAAATTGCCCCGCAATACAATTTACTAGGCTTTATCAACGGCCCCGGCGAAAGTATGCGAACGGCCATTCGTGGCGTAGAGGCCAACTATGCCGAAATCCGTAACTGGCAACCGGAACTTGGCAGGTTCATCACCGATGAGCAAGTTCAACGGCGTGCGCGCGTGGCCTTAATCGGCCCAGAAGTTGTCACTGAACTATATGGAGACGGCTATGACCCGGTCGGGGAGGTTATCCGCGTCAACGGGCAAGCATTCACCGTCATTGGGGTGATGGAAGGCCGTTCAGACCCGTTCAACAACGACAACGCCGCCGTGCTAGTACCGATTTCCACCGCGCAGACCAAGCTGTCTACGGCATTGTCTGGGCATGGCTATGAAGTCCATATCTTGTACGTCCAAGCAGACAACGAAGCCGCCACCGCCCTTGCCGAGGTGGAAATTGAAAATTACCTCAACGAACTTCATGACATCCAAACTGAGGATGAAAAAGATTACACCGTCCTCAATATGGGCGAACAACTCAAAATTGCCGGGGCGATCACCAGTGTGCTGACCGTGTTCTTGGGGCTGATCGCAGGGGTTTCGCTATTGGTCGGCGGGATTGGCATCACCAATATCATGCTGGTGACGGTAACAGAGCGCACGCACGAGATTGGCCTACGCAAGGCATTGGGCGCACGCCCCAGAGATATTTTGTTGCAGTTCTTGCTAGAAAGCATCATTTTGTGCTTATTCGGCGGCGCGATTGGCCTGTTAATTGGCTATGGGGTGGCTGCGGCAGGGACGGCATTGGTAAAACAGTTAACGCTGAGTGTAGACACCGACGCAGTGATTGTCGCCATCGGCGTGAGTAGTGGGGTGGGCTTGTTCTTTGGGATCTTCCCCGCCAACCGCGCCGCACGCATGAATCCCATTGACGCTTTGCGCTTTGAATAAGGGGGCTTGCCATGCTATGGAAATTGCTAGATAACTTGCGAATTGCGTTTACCGCCATCAAGAACAACCGCACACGTTCTTTCTTGACGATGTTGGGCATCACCATTGGGGTGTCTTCCGTGATTTTGTTGTTGTCTGTTGGGCAAGCAGTGGAGCGTTTTGTCATTAATGAGTTTTCCCAGTTTGGCTCCAATATCGTTGTGGTAGTCGGCAAGGCAAACAATGAAGTTTTTGACCAGTTCACCACCAGCGAAATGGAAATGTTCGTGCCGTTGACGGATGAAGATCTCGCCGCACTGCGCGACCCGCTCAACGTCCCCGATGCGGCTGTAGTTGCGCCAGCGTTGGGCGTGGAAGAACGCATCTTCTACAACGGCGAATACTACGACGAGCCGCAAATCGCAGGGATAGACCCAGACTACCTAGAGGCATACACCTTTGAAATCGGCATCGGTGAAGGCCTAACGTGGGATCATGTTAACTCAGCGGCGCGGGTGGCAATCATCGGGACGGAAGTGGCAGAGGAGGTATTTAACAATGAATACCCCATCGGCAAGTCCTTACGGATTGGCGATGTCACCTTTGAAGTGATTGGCGTGTGGCAAGAACTCAAGAGCGCGCTAGACCCCACCGTCAACAACATTGTGATTGTGCCAATCAGTACCGTCCAGCGCCGCCTGTTGGCAGACCGCACAATTAACGGCAACTACCCCGTCACCTCGATCTCGGTACAAGCGCGCTCGCCAGAAGTGGTGGAAGCGCTCGTCGAAGAAGTTCGCCAAACCATGCGCGAAACCCGCGACCTTAGTTCTACGGATGTAGACACGTTTGTGGTGTTCTCGCAAAATCAACTGTTAGACACCCTCGATACCATCACGTCGTTGATGACCGTCTTCCTTGCCACCATCGCTGGAATTTCGCTGATGGTCGGCGGCATCGGGATTATGAATATCATGCTGGTAACGGTCACCGAGCGGACAAAAGAGATTGGGCTACGCAAGGCAGTCGGCGCACAACGCGGGGATATTATCATCCAGTTCTTGACGGAGGCGATTGCGCTATCCTTGATCGGTGGGGCGTTAGGGACGGCCTTCGCAATGGTAACTGCCCTATTGGTGGGGGCGTTGGTTCCAGACCTGAATGTAGAGGTACAGCTTTCCAGCGTGTTAATCGCCACAGTGATTAGTATCAGCATCGGCACATTCTTTGGGGCATATCCCGCTGGACGGGCGGCCTCGCTCAACCCGATTGATGCGCTACGCTACGAATAATAGCGACTGGCACTGTAGGGGCGCAGCGCGCTGCGCCCCTACGTTCTGCGGTTGAGGAGGGGTATTCTTTTTTAATACGCCTTCGCAAACAATGCGATTCGGTTGCTGCGCTCGCCCGTCATGAAGTTCACCCCATCGCCGCCGGGCTGCTCATCAGGGTAGCAACGGAGTGTGGCGGTAGTGTCCTCTTTGATCTTGGCCTCTAGCTCGCTGTTTTCCGTCCACCATGTGCGCGCCCATTGGCCGTTGTCCACAA
>JBMOFU010000470.1:0-2975 GCA_049318725.1 Phototrophicaceae bacterium
AGTTGCCCCTACGTGAGGTGATGAGGTTATTCGCCGCCCTCAAGCAGTTCCACTTCAACTGGCTCGAAGCTCTCGCCCGTTAGGTCAAGGTCGGGGTACTCTGCGATCAGTTCGTCAAGCGCGGCTTGGATAAGGTCGCTACGATAGGCATCCACCGGTTCAGCGGTGATGACTTCGCCTTCTAGCGCAACCGCTACAGTTTGTTCCCATAGGGCTTCGTCCATCACGCCGATGCCTGCTGGCGACGGCCAAATCAGCTTGTTGATTTCGTTCAGTTGCCACGCTTGATGGCTGGCGCCGAGTGTCGTGCCGTTTTCTAGGACAATCTCCACGCATTCGTCAAAGTTGTCACGGCAATGCGCCCAACCGCGAATCGTTGCCTTGAGGAAGCTGATAGCGATTTCTTCGCTGCCTTCTTCGGCCAGCCATTCGGCGTTGACGAACACATGATCTTGCAACATGGCCGTGCCAACATCGTTGTAGTTAATCACGTTCAAGTCTTCGGGTTGGTACAGTTCGCCCGTCTCTGGGTTGATCTGCTCAAGCACTTGGGCGTATTCGTTGTAGGTCATGGCTTCGGCGGCGTCAAGTTCGCCCGTCAGCAACAAGGACATATCAAACGGCTGTTGGATGATGGTCACATCGTCTGGGTTTTCGGGATCAATGCCCACGGCGCGCATGGCGGCAAATTGTTCATGCTCGTTGCCAAAGCCCCATGTACCGATACGCATCCCGGCAAAGTCTTCAACGGATTCAATGCCTGTGTCTACAAACGACACTTGCAACGTGCCGCTACGTTGGAAGATTTGGCCGATGTTGACCAAGTTCACGCCCTGCTCGTTGGATTGTAAGACCTTCGGCACCCACGCAATACCAAATTGAGCGCCACCTGCGGCAACCACCTGTTGCGGCACAATTTCTACTGCGCCTTCTAAGATGGTGACATCTAAGCCCTCTTCTTCATAAAATCCTAAATCTTTGGCGGCAAAATACCCGGCAAACTGAGATTGTGCAACCCACTGAAGCTGTAAGCTAATCGGGGTCAGTTCATCTTGAGCGCTCAAGGTGGCGGCAGAAAATACGCCAATGAGCAACACACAACTAACAAGTAAACGCATGTAGGATTTCATCTAGCAACTCCTTGTGAGGGTAAAAGTGAACCTAACTTGGGTATGGCAGGTGTGCCGCTTTTAGGGCGTCAACGGCATAACACACATTGTAATAGCTTAACATGGTCTCATAAACTTGCAATATGTGCAGAACGACGAAACCTAAGGGGGTTAACTTGTCTGCCTTAACGAGGTATACCACGGCATCAGTCGGCGTTCGGCCAACAGCACCAGCAAATAGAAGGCAATCCCGATCACCGACGCCATGACAATGGCCGCCCACGCCCCGGCAAAGTTGAATCCACCCGCCTCTTGGGTGATAAGCGTGCCTAGCCGTGCGCGTGGCCCCCCAAAGAATTCGCCCACTACCGCGCCAATGACACTCAATGAACTGGCGACCCGTAGCGCACTGAAGATGTACGGTAACGCATTGGGGATTCGTAAGTCGAACAAGACCGTGAACGGACTGGCGGCGTAAGAGTGCATCAGTTCAAGCTGCATCGGGTCTACTTGGGTCAGCCCGCGCACGGTGTTAATCATGACAGGGAAGAACACGATAATTGCCACGATTGCCATTTTAGACGCGGGGTTGGTGATGCCGAACCAGTTGTTCATGATTGGCGCTAAGGCGATGATCGGCACTGAATTGGCGGCAATGGCAAACGGCATGGCCGCCTCACTGACAATCGTCCAGCGGGCGGTGATGAGGGCGACCAATACCCCGGCGCCACAGCCGATCACGAACCCGCCGACGGCTTCCCACAGTGTTGCCGCCGATGCCGTCAATAGCAACGAGCTACTGAACGACGATGTAAAGGCGATGCTGATTTCCTTCCACAGTTCGCCCAAGATCACGCTCGGTTTGGGCAGCAAAAATTGCTGCACGTTGGAAATTGTCAAAGTGACTTCCCAAAATACCACGACCAACACCGCAACCAAGATCGTTGGGGTATAGTAGCGCAGCGCCTTGAGTATGCCTGCCTGCCTAGCGGGGGATTCGGTTGCGCTCATGGGGTTAGGCTCCGTGTGCGTCGCGCAGTAGTTCGCGCACTTCAGTCACTTTTTCAAAGAAGGCGGGCGTTTCACGGGTTTCAAACGCACGCGGGTATGGCACACTGTTTTCAACCACTTTCGTGATCCGCCCCGGACGCGGCGACATAACGATGATGCGGCTAGACAGGAACACCGCTTCGGGGATGCTGTGGGTCACAAACACAACGGTGATGCCTGTGGTTTCCCAAATGCGTAACAGTTCCATGTTCATGCGCTCACGGGTAAATTCGTCCAGCGCGCCGAACGGTTCATCCATCAACAAGATGGACGGCTCAAACGCCAGCGCGCGCGCAATCGAAACGCGCTGTTGCATCCCGCCAGAAAGTTGCCACGGGTAGTGATTGCCGAACTTGCCAAGCTCCACAAGTTCTAACATCGCTTGGGCGCGGCGTTGGCGCTCATCCATGCTGTACTTCATGATCTCTAGCGGCAGTTGTACATTCTTGCTCACCGTGCGCCACTCATAGAGCGTGGCGGCTTGGAACACCATGCCGTAGTCACGGTCAAGCCGTGCCTGATGTGGGGCTTTGCCGTTGACGGTCAATTCCCCCCTAGACGGCTTAATTAGGTCAGCAATCAGGCGCAAGAGCGTGCTTTTGCCACAGCCAGAAGGCCCAATTAAAGAGATAAATTCCCCGGCGCAGATGTCTAGCGTCACATCTTGCAGCGCGGTTACAGATTCGCTGTTCTGTACATCAAAAATCTTGTAGAGGTGGCTGGCAGAAATGACCACCGGTTTAGCGGGTTCAAGGCTCACGATTCGCTCCGAGCATAACGGCGTAGTACAAATTGTTCGGTCAAGTTAATCACCAC
>JBMOFU010000471.1:0-2965 GCA_049318725.1 Phototrophicaceae bacterium
CAAATCCTTAAGTGGGTGCCTATGGGACGAGGCCTGCCTCGTCCGTGAGACTTGGCGCCTAAGGCGCTTGCCCTACTATGTCCAGTTCGTCGCGCAAAAAGCCGAGTTCTTCCTCACCGGACATCGCTTGAACAAGTGTTTCATGTGTGACTTCGCCGCGTTGCCAACGACCAAACACCTGTCCGCGCTTGAGGACGACAAATTGGTCGCCCACCACGTAGGCATGATCGGGATTATGGGTGATGAAGATCACCGCCAGACCGCGTGCTTTGGCCTGTACGATATAGCGCAGCACAAGGCCGGCTTGTTTAACGCCTAAGGCGGCGGTTGGCTCGTCCAAGATCAAGACTTTTGCCCCAAAGTAGACCGCCCGCGCAATGGCTAAACATTGGCGCTCACCGCCGCTGAGGGTGCCAACCCGCTGGTCGGGGTTGCGAATGACGATGCCCATTTTGCCCATTTCATCGCGCACGGTACGCTTGGCAAACGCCACATCATAGCGGGTAAAAGGCCCCCAACCTTTGGTCGGCTCTGACCCCAAAAAGAAGTTACGCCATACAGACATCAACGGCACAAGCGCTAAATCTTGATATACCGTAGCGATGCCCTTTGCCAGCGCTTCGGCGGGGGAGTTGAGTTGAATCGCTTGCCCCTCAAAGCGATATTCGCCAGAGGTCGGTTGGTGATAGCCGGACAGAATTTTAATCAACGTAGATTTGCCTGCACCGTTGTCCCCCAACAGGCAGGTCACTTGCGCGGGGGGGATGTCTAGCGAGATGTCCTCTAAGGCAACCACACCGCCGAATAGCTTGCGAACGTTAGAAAGCTCAAGGGTCGCGGCGCTCATGATGGCCTCTGGTTTGGGGAATCGTTCGCACGCTTTTGCACGCGCTGATCGGTGCGTTCAACGCCCTTTTCAGCTTCGCGTTGGGTATAATTGTTCAACAGCACTGCGGAGAGCAACATCACCCCCAAGAAGGCGTAAAACCAGTCGGTATCCCAGCCAGCAAAGGTGATGCCGACGCGCATCATGCCGAAGATCAACGCGCCGATGGACGCGCCAATCACCGAGCCATAGCCGCCTGTGAGCCGACAACCGCCGATCACCGCCGCAATGATGAAGATGAACTCTTGCCCCACCCCCTGACTGGATAGCGCCGAACGCAACCGTAGTGCGGTCATCATCCCCACCAGCCACGCCGCGCCTGCGGTGGTCATAAATAGGCCAATCTTGACCGCATCTACGGGGACGCCGACACTACGGGCGGCTTGGGCATCGCCGCCGATGGCAAATATCCAACTGCCGACGGGGGTACGCAACAAAATCCACGCCGCAATCAAGGTGAGGCCAATCCACCAAAAGACTGATGTGCGGAAGGTCGCGCCAAGCCAGCTGAATTCAGTATCAAACACCAGCCGCGCAACCTCAAACCCAACGACGGTATCAATCCCGGCCACGCGCACTTGATCGGTGACTAGCCGTGTGACGCCGACATTCACCCCGCGAAACACAAAGAAGGTCGCTAAGGTGATGATAAAGCTGGGCAGCTTGGTATGCACCACCAGATACCCGTTCAAAAAGCCGACGGCCAGCGCGAAAACCAATGAAATCGCAATCGCCGCCCAGATATTCATCCCCACGTAGACGCCCAACATGCCCATGACCAACCCGCTAGAACCGGTCATCACGCCAGCAGAAAGGTCAAATTCCCCGCCGATCATCAATAAGGCGACGGCAACTGCCATAATCCCTAGCGTGGCGGCGGGGTCTAATACCCGTGACAGACCGATGATATTGGGGAAGGTGTCTGGACTGATGGCCGAGAAAAAGATACCGATGGCCGCCGCGCCGACCAATGCGCCGACTTCTGGGCTAGAAAGAATCCGCCTCACCACGCCCATACCGCGTATACGATCATCCCCAGAGGGGGGGGATTTGGCCGATGTTCCCATTTATAGATGCTCCTGCGCTATCGTCCGTCAGGGTTAGGCGCAAATGGACGTTGCGCCTATGGCCGAATAATGCCTAGTGTTACATCCCCTAACGGGTGCCTGCTGCGGAAAGGTCAATCACGGCGGCGGCGTTGCTGGCATCCACGAAGCCGGGCCCGGTCAATACAGGCAAGCCGCCACCGACGACGTTGGCGTTTTGGTTATAGAGCGTCAAGAACACAATCGGCAGGTAGCCTTGTAGATATTGCTGTTGGTCAATGGCAAAACTGATTTCACCGTCCAGAATGCTTTGCAGCACAGCCGGGCTGAGGTCAAAGGTGGCGAGTATTTGGCTGCTGCCGTTGGCGATGACAGCATCACGGGCGGCAATGCCGATATCTGGGTTGAGGGCGATAATGGCGTCAAGGCTGCTGTCGGCAATCAATTTGTCTTGTAGGGTGGCGGTTGTGCCAGCTAAATCTAGCACGCCGGTTGAAGCCACGTTGAAGCGTTCAACTTCACCCGTGAAGGTTTCGGTCAAGCCGTCACAGCGTTGTTCAAGGCCAATGTTGCCTTCCTCATGGATCACACACAGCACTTTGGTGGCACCCATTGCGCTAAGGCGTTCGCCCGCGCCGTTGCCCGCGACCCGCTCCGTTTGGCCGACGTGGGTGAGTGCGCCGAGTTCCTTGTAGACATCCACCCCAGAGTTGAGGGTAATCACGGGGATTCCAGCGTTAACGGCATTGGTGACGGCATCCTGAAGGGCGTCTGGGTTTGCCAAAGAGACGGCCAAACCGTCTACGCCTTGCGCGATGCAGTCTTCAATCAATTGGGCTTGGGTGGCTGGGTCTGGACTCCCGACAGCGGTCAGGGTTACGCCCATGCTGTCGGCGGCATCTTGTGCGCCCTGTGTAGCGACATCCCAAAACGAGCCAGAGGGGTCGCTGTGAACGACGTAGCACAGGCTGAGGGCGTCCTCTTGGGCAAACACGCCGTTCAACGGTACGACTGCAAAAATCAGTATTGCTGC
>JBMOFU010000472.1:0-2959 GCA_049318725.1 Phototrophicaceae bacterium
CCAACACCGAATCGCTATCGAAGTAAATTTGCACTGCCTGCCCAAACTTCAACCCTCGGTAAGTGGCATCTGGGCTGACCTGTGTTGCGTAGCCAAAAGCCGGATCATCGCGGTTGACCCCGGCGGTTACCGCGTCCAGCAGCACCTCATGGCTGTACAGGCGTGGCAGGTAACAGTAGCGCGCCAGATATTCCCACAGTTGTTTGATCCCCAAGTGCGGGGCATCGCGCCACAAAAAGCGATCTAGCTCTATCCGCAGGTTATCGGGCGACCAGCCATAGATCAGTTGCTCGGTTTGACGTAACTTGCGGGCGGCTCGGTCGAAGAAACTATCATCGCCGCTGATTTTGAAGGCTTGGAGGTCAATTGCGCCTGTGGGTTCGGGTTGCGTGGGGACAATTAACCACGAGTAGGTCTCTTGCAGGCGCGATAACACCGTATCTTCGGCACGTTTGAGGGCGGCAGTGACTTGTTTACGTTGTTGCGCGTCAAGGTTGAGCGGTTCGGCCTCGTCGTCAATGGACTGCCACGCAAGGTATTCGCGCAGCGCAGATTCCCATGCGGCGGCATTGGTCAAATCGGGTGCGATGAACACCAACATGTTACGGTACAGGCGCGGCGCGTTGCCGCGATATTCCAAAATTTCCTTTGCCTTTTGTTGCGCGGCAGAGGGGACGCCATTCTTCTTATGGGTGGCTTCGGGCGGGAGGACGACCACCCGCAACCGGTCGTCGTCGGCGACATCTGCGGAGGATTGTGGCGCGATGTGTGCCGCGTTGAAGTCATCGCGCCGCCAGCGCACGCCCTTCAAACGGCGAATCTGCTCATCGTAGACGATATGCGGCTTGATGGTTTGCGCACGGTCTTGGGCAATACGGTTGACCGTTGGGCGGGTATCGTACCAGTAACGGCTGCCGTCGGTATACAGATAGGTGAGTTGGTTGCTCATGCGGCGCAGCGCGTCGTTGAAAATGGCAATGGGTTCGCCCGGTTGTACCGTTGCCAAACGGATGCGGACTTCTTCCACGCCGCGCACGCTTTGCCCTGCAACTGAGGGCGCGCTGCCGATGAATACCGCCCGCGCCACCCGCCGACTGGCGGCATACTGCCCCAGCGTGTGAACACTGGAATCCATTTGATAGGGGCGTGAGTCTTGGCCGTCAATGTCAACATCCACGATGGCAGGCCAGTTTTCTGGCAGGTAGCGCAGAATTTCGTTGCGTACCGTGGCCGCGAACAATGGAATGGAGGCGGGCATAATCAGCAGTGACTGGTCGTTATCTTGCCACAGGCGGTGGATCACCGTCGCCATGAGCCGCAACACCCCGCGCGTGCGCTGGAAGCGATCCAGCGTAGACCAATCTTCATAGAGCCGTGCGAAGAGTTCGGGGTGGATGGGGTAAGCCTCTTGCATTCGGCGGAAGTAGTCGCTGTCGGTGACCCCGCGCGGGAACTCCGTGCCATTGCTCAGATACATCTCTTTGAAGGCGTTTAGCACGGCGTCGCGTGCTGGATAGTCCATCTCGGACGAGAACAGACGGCGGCGCACAATCTCGAAGCTCTCGGTGGCACTGACCGGCTTCCAGACGGCCTCTAAGCGCCCGATGGTCTTGGCGAGGATGTCCAGCGCGGCGACACCGCCTTCCCCGCCGATCTCGTTGTCGCTTTCAGGGATCGACACCAGCAGCATCGAATCGCTAGAGCGCTTGACCGCCTCGGTCAGCGCTTGGAAGAACGTCATCACGCTTTCAAACGTGCCAGCGACCAGTCGTTCGCGTGCGCCATAGAGGTTGCGGGCAAAGGCGACCAACTCATCTATGATAATCAGTGCCGGGCCATAGGCGTCGAGCAGCGCCAGCAGGGTATCAGACCCCGGACTCACGCCTTGTAGGTCGGCGGTTTCGACCCGTTGGTAGCCTTCCACCCCGCCCAGTTGATAGGCGATGTCTCCCCACAGCGTGTGGGTGGTGCAGTCGGGGTAGTGGCGTGGCTCGGTGGCACTGAAGGCCGTCCCGACGATCACCGCACGGTTGGCGCTGAGCCGCTCATCCACTGCGCCGATGCGCCCGACGATGTGTTCAGCGCCGGGGATTTCGCTAAAGCCGATGCCCCCACCCAACAGGTGATACATTGCCAGCATACTGTGCGTTTTGCCGCCGCCGAAGCTGGTCTGGAGTTGAACGACCGGGTCGCCGCCTTGCGCCGTCAAGCGACGGATGCCCGTCACCAGCAGGTCAAGCAAGCCTTCGGTGAGGTAGGTACGGCGGAAGAACTCTTTCGGGTCGCCATATTCGGGGTCGGCGCGGCCACTGACCACCTGAGCAAGGTCGGCGGCGAATTCCGCTTGGATGTAGCGCCCGCTGGCAACGTCGGGGTGGGGCTTGACGATCAAGCGCCACGGCTTGAGGCCGGGGCTGGTGGTGGTCGGCGTAGCCATGACATCTGGCGTGCCAGTTTTCTTGGCAGATTGCTTCTGTTCGGCCTCAAAGCGCAAGCGTAACAGGTCTTGGGCGATTTCGGCACAGACCGCCGCCGGGGTGGGTTCCCCAACGGCTTCGAGCAGGCGACGGGCAACATCGGCGGCTTCGTAGGCTTGGTCGTTGGTGAACGGGTTCTGGTGCGCCCACTCGTTGCGAATGTCGCTGAGGATGTTCACATAGGCGCGCTCTGACTTGCCCAACTTGGCACGGAAGATTTCATCCCAGCGGCGGTTCATGGCGTTGAAGCAGGCTTGCGCGTCCATTTCGTGGACGATGCCCTCGGCGGTTTGGCTGGCGATGCCGCCGTAGCCGCCACTGCTCACCACGCTGTTGAGTTCGTTCAGCAGTTGATTGCCGTAGACGCGGGCATATTCGCGCACGATGAACGGCGCAAGCCCGGCCTTGAGCGTATCCATCACATCACTGACGCGGTCACGGTTCGATTTTGCCATGCGGATTAGCTTCCTTATCTTCTTTAG
>JBMOFU010000473.1:0-2951 GCA_049318725.1 Phototrophicaceae bacterium
GATTTCAAGTGAGCAAATTATTTATCAAGACCCTGCCTACACATTGGTACTCTTGAAAGATATTGCCAGTGAGTTGCGCTAACTCTGTTCTGATACGCTTTATGCGTTAGGCCGCCGATGTCTTCTGTTCGCACGCTCCCCCCCAACCGCCAAGACCTTGAAGTGCGCCTAATACAGGCGGCTTCTAGTGCTGCATGGGGCAAACCGGGCTGGCTCAACGGGCAAGTTCGGCTGGTGCTGCTGTTATCCCAGAACAACCCCGTTCCAGCGCCAAGCCGCCCTACCCCACCCATAACCGTTGCTCATGCGCGTCTTGCCGCCTTGATTGATCTTGCCGCCCACCTCACCCCAGAGCAGATGAACCGCACCCTAGAGGAAATCGGCAAAATCCCCACCGAGAGTGTGCGCCTAGAGTTGCTCTCGCGGCTATTGCCCACACTCCCCGCCCTGCGCCGCCAAGAAGCGCTACAAATGCTATGGCGCGGCCTTAAAGGGATCGGCGTGGCGGGCATCCGCGCGCGTGTGTTGCTGCGGATGATCCCGCTGGTGAGGGAAGCCGTCGCTGCGCTGCCGACCTCCTTCATGGCCGTTTTTGAGCTTGCCCAAGCGCTGGAATCCCCAGAGGCGCGCATCCGCAGTTTGATCGCCCTTTCGCGCTATGTACCGCCCGACCTTGCCTTAGGCGTCCAGCGCAGTGTGCTAAACAGCCTCGACCACACCCACGATGATTCACTCCGTACTAACGCGCTGGCTACTTTAGCCGAATCGCTCTTGCCAGAACTGGCCGAGCGCGCCTTTGCCTGTGCCTTAGCCATCCATAGCCCAGAAGAACGGGTGCGCACATTGGCTGCACTAGGCCGAATCTTGCCCGTTGGGTTAGCCCCAACCCTGCAAAGTGCGGCGATAGATGCCATCGAAACCATTCGCGGGGTAGATGCACGGGTAAATGCCCTCACCGAACTTGCCCCGTATTTGGGAGCGGTTGACAGTGACCAGCCCTTCCCACCTGCCCTTACCCGCGCTTTGACGTTGGCGGTCAACTTGCCCCAACGACTGTTTCAGGCGCGCGCACTGGTGATTTTAGCGCCACACCTGCCGCGTGAGTTACAAGGCGAAGCGCTGGCCGCTGTGAACAGCCTACCCAACGAGATGGAACGCGCGCTACTGTTGGCCGAGCTTGCCCGCGAACTGCCAGCAGATATGCTCATCGCAAGTTTGGCAATTGCCCACACCCTCCAACAGCAAGATGCCCGTGTCCATGCGTTGACGGCCTTAGCCAAACATCTGCCCGAACAAGCCCGCGCCCAAACGATTGCCGACGCCTTTGCCGCCGCGTCGAACCTTGAAAATCCGTTTGAGCGGGTGAACGCGCTAGTTAACCTGCTGGATGTGTTATCCGTACCCCTGCAAGAGCAAGCGCTCACCCATGCACTAGAAACCACCCGCCGCATTGAAAACCCCAATACGCGCGGGCGGGCGCTGACCTTACTCAGCCCACACTTGAACGATGCCCTGATTGAGCGGGCGCTGGATGTGGCACTCTCGCTAGAGGATATGCAACGCCAGTTAGTGGCCTTGATTGGCCTCGTGCCGCGCTTGCCTGCGAATGCACAAGCCGCCTACTACCCACAGATGCTTACCCTTGTGGCAGAAATCCCGCAAGAGTTCCGCCGCGCACGCGGATTGCTAACGCTTGCCAGCCATCTGCCGCCCGCGTTGATCCCCGATGCCTTGACCATTGCCTACGGCATTCACGAGCCGTTTGACCGCCTTAGCGCCTTGATTGTGTTGGCGCAAAACTCGCCGCCAAGCCAACGCCCGCAGTTGGTCGGGGAAGCATGGCGCTTGGTTCCGCATGTAGACAACGGCTATGATCGCGCCAGCGCGCTGGCCTCCCTTGCGCCTTTACTGCCACCTAGCGCTGAAGAAGACCTCACCCGTGCGGTGGGTATGGCAATCGGCTCGATTATGGACGAGTACGACCAAGCCAGCGCGATTTTGCTGTTAGCGCCGCTGTTGGCAACTGATAAGTCACGGCGCACATCGTCGCAGATGCCGCAAATCGGGCTGGTGATGGTGGAAGCCTTGCGCGTCATCGTGCGAATTACTGACCCCGACGAGCGCTTGATCCGCTTAAGCGAGTGGGTACATTTGTGGGTGGGGTATATCCCGCCAGAAGATAGCACGCTGCATCACCAACTATGGGCAGAGACGCTCCAACGGCTGGCGATGCTGCCATTATCAGACACCATACGTTGTCTTGCTGCGCTGGTTCCCGTCGTTGGCTTATTAGGCGATGAAGGCGCTGTTAAAGAGTTTGTCAATAGCGTGACCAACCTGCATGAATTTCTCAAGGAGACAGAATGAACGACTTACCGAACGACAAAGCCTCTATGATCGTCCGCATGGAACAGGGCTTTACCGACTTCCTTGCCGCCATTGAACCCCTCACCCCTGAACAGATGACTGTGCCGCAAGATGCAGGCGGCTGGACGATCAAAGACCATATCATGCACTTGGCCGTGTGGATGGATGGCATTACAGCGTTGTTGAATTCTCAATCACGGACAGCGGCAATGGGCATTGACGACTCTTTGTGGGATCAAGGCTTTGAGGCGATCAACGCCGTCAGCCAACAACAGCACAAAGACCGCCCGCTAGACGATGTGCTAAACACCTTCAAGGCCAGCTACCAAACGCTCTCGAATCGCGTTGAAAGCCTAAGCGAAGCCGAATTAAGCCTGCCGTATTCGCACTATGCGCCTGCTTCTAGCATTGACGACCCTGTGTACTCACGGGTGATGGGCAACACCTTTGACCATTACGACGAGCATCTGCCGTGGATTTTGGCGATTGCGGCGACGGACAATTCTGCCGAATAATCAACCCATCTAACAGAGGGGCGTTTTCTCCGATTGGTGTTAAAATAGGTTGAATGGCTACTGAGGGAG
>JBMOFU010000474.1:0-2950 GCA_049318725.1 Phototrophicaceae bacterium
ATGGTCATCTGTGTGCCGTTCAAGTCCGAAAGGATAAAGCCACGCCCCAATGACAGGTTATCCCCGTTAAAGTCTAACCAGACATTGCGCGTCGCCCCGGGTGGGATGGCAAAGCCACCACTCCCCCCCGACCATGTGCTTCCGGTATAGGCCTTGGTGACGGAAGTGTAAGCGCAAGCGTTTTGAACGCTACCGCAAGTTGCGCTGGGGTCTGTTCTTGTAATGCTTGCCCCCGCGCTTGGGGCTGACCAAATCGTTGTGCCGGAATCAGGGTCGCTACCGCCAACCACAATCCGCTGTAGCAGCACCGTTCCACTTTGAGCGCGGTCTTCCCAGCGCCCCCAAGTGACAGAAAAGTCCCGAATCGGTGCGGGGAAGTTACGGTTGTTGGTCGCAATCAACTGTACCCAACCGTTATCTTGGAACGGATTGGCCGCTGCTGCAAAGTCTACGGTCGTGTTGGCACAATCTTCTGGGGTGGGTGTGCCGTCGTAGACATCATTGTTGGGGTCTATGTTCGTGAGCGCAAAGTTTAGGATCTTCGTACAGGTTTGGGACGGATTCAGCGGGTTGCTGAATACAAACGTCGTCCCGCTAAAGGCCGTGCGCGGCAAATTTTGCTCAAGGTTCACTGGGCCGTTTGTATAGGTAGCTTCCCAATTATTGAGGCTGTTGGCCGTAATAAAGTACCCCCCCGGGATTTGCCCACCATCGCCTAAGTTGGAGGTGTTCGGCACGTCATCGCTACCATCCCACATGACTGCGCCGTTGATGGCAAAGCGATCCATATACATGCCGGGATACGAGGGGACGGGCGGGCCAGCGTCAGAAGGATAACCCGTGCGCTCCCAGTGCAGTTCTACGGAACGGAACGGCACATCCAGCGGGTTGCCGTTCTGGATGCGGAACATCACACGATCTGGCTGGAAGCCAAGTTTGGCATCTGCACTGTTATAGGTGATGGAGTCCGGGTTACCAGTGGCATTCGGGACACTTAAAATCGCAGCCAGGCGTGCTGCGGCGTCAAAGTCAATATCTACAAACTGAATGCGGTCGCAAGAAAAAGCGGTTGTCGCGGGAACTGAAGAAGCCACTAGCGTTGGAACGACGCTGGGTTGTACGCTAGGGACGATGACGGTTGGAACGACTGGAGCCAATACCGTTGGGTCATCGCTTGGGCCGGGGTCAAACTGTTGTGGTGCGCCAGAAAGCGCTGCAACCGAGTTAGAACCGCGGAAGTCTTCTACAATCGCAGCGCGCCGCGCCCGCAAGGGGATATATTCCGCCAAACCCAACGGGGTAATAAGCGGATGGTAGAATTGTACCGAGATGCTCACACGGTCTCCACCACTACCGGGGTCTAACCAACGGCGACCAGCGTTGTTAGCGACATTAAAGCTATTGTTGGAGTCAACAGCATCTGTATCGTTGGTAGCAAATTCTTCATTGAGGAAGCAACCGGGCGACCAGCGGGTTTCCCACAGGTTTGCATCGCCATCAGCGACACCATTACCGTCGTTGTCGTAAGCGGCACTTATTTGTTGCAAAGCGCTCAACAACGCTGGGTAGCGATAGACCTCATACGGGTCAATGATGCTCAAGAAGCGTGGGTTATAGGCGGCTGTGGCGTCGTAAACGTAGGCGCCGGTAGAGTCACCGCGCAAGAAACCGCGCGAGCTACACACATTTACTGAAAAGTAGCCGCGTAGTGTTGCAGATTGGTCAAATTCGTTGGGGGAATCATCCACCGTTGGGCGGAACTGGGGCGTGAAGGGGCTCCAGTTAGAGAACAAAAACGCACGGACTTCTTGCGGTGTATCTATGGCAGATGTCCACGTTTTTGGGCGCCAAGTTGCGCCAGTGGCGGGGATCACACTGGCGGGGTAGTCATACCCCACTAGCCCGGTTGTAACGATGCTAGGGTCTATTTGTAAACCTGAAGCGCCTTTGTGGGCTTCTTCGTAAATTGCCATCAAGCGCAAGATGTCGCTGCGTAGGTCATTGTGGTCAAGTTTGCTGTCGGGTAATTGGCTTAGTTGACGTACTTGCGGCGGGGTAGGGTCACAGTCAATGCCACCATACCATGTGGTGAAGATTTCTTCACTGACATCTATGTTGACGTTGCCGCCCGTTCTGCCGCTGTCGTTATTAAAGGTGGTGACGGCGTTCAGCGTTGTTCCTGCCAGCGCGTAGTAGAGCGTTTTCACCCCGCGTGCGTGGCTGGTATTGGCCGAACAGGGAACTAACGAATAGATCGAGTCGCTATCTGGATTGGTGGTGTCTAGTGCACCGCGAAAATAAGGCTCATAGGAACCAGTACTGGCGTAGCGTGCCGCAGTGCGGGCTGCGTTCTGGAGCGAGACCCAAGACTGGAAGATTCGCCCAAACTCAATCACGCCAAACATCAGTACCAGTACGACCGGCAACGTAATCGCAAACTCCACAAGGGTTTGCCCTCGGCGTTGCACCAGCGTAGGATTTGGCCGATGAAGGTGTTGCATGATTCGTGTCTTTGCTCCTTATATAGGGTATGGCTGGGCAGCGGCACAACGCCCCTGCCCCAGAAACACTAACGAGAAATACGGGTAAACAGCTTCCTAGCGATTTCGTCAAACACATCATCTAGCTCTGGGCCGTCGGGGGCGTTGAAGTAATTGCCATAGTTTTCATCGCCTTGGGCAGGGGTGGGGTAGTCACCATCAATACGGTTGTTGTCGCCAACATCGGCAATGTAGCGCATCAAGCCTACCCCAAGGCACAGTTCTGCCTCACGAGCGCCGTTGCCAGAGGTGTAATTGATGCTGCTGCTGTAGGTGGCGGCGTAAACGTCACAATCTGGCGTGGTGTCTGGCAAAACTGCATAATCCAGACCAAAAGCAATGGTGAAGATGGTGGGCAATTGCACATCTGGGCGAACATCACCCGCCAGTGAAACATAATCTGCCCAGTC
>JBMOFU010000475.1:0-2945 GCA_049318725.1 Phototrophicaceae bacterium
TCATTGCTCACCTCGCGGAATAACTCGGTGAGCGCAGCCATCCCTTGTTCCTCCGGCGCGACAGTGACAACGTCGCTAACCCGTTCTTTTTCGGCTTGCACCACATCCTGCGCGATACGGAGCAAGTATTTGAGGAACTCAAGGCTAGAGAGAATCCCCTGTTGATGCCGCTGACGAAGTTGTTCCAGTTGCAGCCCCAACGCCTGAAACTTAGGGTGGGAGGCGTGGCTTCGCAAGCGGGCGATCAGCTTGGTTTCAAGTTCCTTAGCCGCCACTGGATTCTGATGTTCGAGCAAGTCGGCGAGGAAGTCAGCATCCATGACCAATGTATCAAGGTCGTCGTGAACGCCCACGACGCTGACATACTGGTGGATTAAATCCAAGGTTTGACCGCCGAGCGCGTGCCAGAGCAATTTACCATGTCCGCTGCTGGGTTTGACCGATTCGTACACCTGCGCCAACCAGCGATAGTCGGTGCGCTGAATCGGGGTAAATCCATCCAGCGAAAGCATTTCATACAGCCGATGTAGCACCGAAAAGTCAGCGGCGTAGGCGTCGCGCACATCGTTGTTAGGTAAGTGTTCTTGGGCGGCGATGAGTCCCTCATAGCCGCCAACACTGCGATCTACCCCAACAAAATAGGCCAAACAGGTGGCGAGCGCATCGGGAACCTGTGCCTTAAGCGCGTCGATATTCTCGACCACGCGCCGCATTTCGTCCTCATCAAACCGAAGCGATTTGGCAACATCGTCGAACACGCCGATATAGTCCACAATCAAGCCGTGCGTTTTTTCTGCGCCGCCATCGGGACGCGGATACACGCGGTTGGTGCGTGTGATGGCTTGCAGCAGATTATGCTCTTTGATCGGCTTGTCGAGATACATCACCTGTAAGATGGGCGCGTCGAAGCCGGTGAGCAGCTTGGCCGTCACAATCAGGAACTTGAGCGGGTGCGCTGGATTGCGGAAGTTTGTCAGAATCGCTTCTTCTTGGTCGCGGGTGCGGTCGTAGGGTGTGTAGTCATCCTCACGCGCCTTGACCGTCATGATGATTTCGGATGCGGTTGGCGGCAGGTGGATATCCAGCGCCCGCTTGAACAGTAGGCAGGCTTCGCGGTCAAAGGTGACGATCATCGCCTTGAAGCCGTTCGGCTCCACTTTGGCCTGATAGTGCGCGACAATATCCGCCACAATGCGCTGGATGCGATTCGGTGACTTGACCAGCACTGCCATCTTTGCGGCCAGTTTTGCCAAGTTTGCTTGATCGTCCTCAGACAGATGCCCGGTCATGGCGGCATAGGCGTCGTCTATACCCGCTTGATCGACGTGGAGTTCAACCAGCCGCGCCTCGAATTTCAGCGGGAGCGTCGCCCCATCCCGAATCGAGTCCTCGAAGCCGTAGCGGTCAAGGTAGCCGCCTGCGTCCTCATCCGCGCCGAAAGCGTAGAAGGTGTTGCGGTCACGCTTGTTGATCGGCGTTCCGGTCAGGCCAAAGAGGAAGGCATTCGGCAACGCCTCGCGCATCAGCCGCCCGTAGTCGCCCTCCTGCGTGCGATGGGCTTCATCCACCAGCACAATGATGTTGCTGCCGTCGTTCAGCACGCCGCTGGATTCTGCAAATTTGTGAATGGTGGTAATCATCACCTTGCGGACGCCCGCCGCCAGCAGGCGTTGCAGTTCGTCGCGGCTGTCGGTGGTGATGACGTTGGCAACATCCGTCGCTAGAAAGGTGCTGGTGATCTGGGCGTCAAGGTCAACCCGATCCACGACAATGATAACCGTCGGACTCTTGAGCAGGGGATGCGCCCGCAGTTTTTGCGCGGCGAACACCATCAACAGCGATTTGCCGCTCCCCTGAAAGTGCCAGATAAGCCCCTTGCGCGGCCTGCCCAATACCACCCGTGCGACCAGCTTGTTGACGGTGTGATATTGTTGGTAGCGGGCAATCAACTTCATCGAACGTCCGCTGCGTGCCGCGAAGGTGGTGTAGTCGCGCAGCATCGCCAACACCACCGCTGGCGTGAGCATCCCGCGTGCGGACTGGATGTATTCGGCCATGCCTTGCAATTCGGGCTGGTCGGGATCGTGCCACGCGCCCCACAGATCAAGCGGCGTAGCGACGGCTCCGTAGCGGTAGAGTTTGCCTTCTGTGGCAAAGCTGAACACATTCGGGACGAAAAACGCTGGCACTGCCCGCTCATATTCGGCAATTTGGCTTGCGCCATCGAACCAACTGACGGCCTCACGGATGGGTGTTTTGGCCTCCCCGACCACCAGCGGCAGCCCATTGATGTACAGCACATGGTCGAAGCGCCGTTCAATGCGCGGCGATGGGCTGTAGGTAACTTCTTCCGAGCAGAGGTAGTGATTGTTGTTCAGGTCGTCGTAGTCGATCAGGCGCACGGGAACGTGCTGGTTGTTCTCGCCAAAGGGCATGGACTTGTCGTTGCGGAGCCAGTCCGTTAGGGCTTGATTGGCGCGCACTAGCCCATCGTTGTGAACTGAGAGCAGCACAGCGTTGATGCGGTTGATGACTTCTTCGGCGCGGGCAGGTTGGGCGGCGATGTCTGGATTCAGGCGGATGAGCGCGGCGCGCAGGTCGTCCGAGAGTAGCACATCGCGCACGGAGCGGGTGAGTTCCTTTGCCGGGATGAAGTGCCAGCCCAATTCGCGCTGGAGCAGGGCGGTCAGGTGCTGCTGGACGGTGTTATTTTCGTTGAACATCGGCTAGCGGCTTAGTTCTGCGACTCGTACAGCCGGGATATGATCGGCTCGCAGGGGGGCAATGGCAGAAATCGGCACGGCAACAACGGCAATGGATTCCCCTAGCGCGTTGAACACCTCTAGCACTGCCCCCGATTCGCCTACGCGCATGGGAACGTCATCAATATAGAAGGCGGTATCCCCGGCCTTGAGATGGGCATCTGGCACGTCATAGATGAGGGT
>JBMOFU010000476.1:0-2928 GCA_049318725.1 Phototrophicaceae bacterium
CTAATGAAAATACCTGCCCAAACTGCAAGCATGTCAACCCTGCGGGGGTGTTTATCTGCCACAATTGCGGCACGTTGTTGGCGCAAGAGAATCAGTTTGGTTCCACACGCAGCATTGAACAGCGCGGGGCAACAGCCGAGCAAGTGGCCGCCTTAGATGAGCCAAGCCCTTACACCCCCGGCAACACGGTGCAGTTGATCTTGCGTGAGGGGCGCGAGCCAATAGAGATCAAGGTCACGCCACAGAAAATGCGTGTTGGCCGCCGCGACCTCTCTAACAATTACACCCCAGAGATTGACTTATACGCTTACGCGGCGCTGTTGTTGGGCGTCAGCCGCCAACATGCGTTTATGTATGCCCAAGATGATAAGCTCTACCTGCAAGACAACGGTAGCCATAACGGAACCTACGTCAACCACAAACGGCTGGACGACGGGCAGGTTGTGGCGCTCACGACGGGCGACGATGTGCGGATGGGCGAGCTACGCTTTATCATCAATTTCTAGCGGCGCGGGCTTGGGGGACGGAGCGCCTGCCACCCCCAACGGCCTAACACCAACGCCAGCCCCACCAAGAACACCGTCGTCAACGACGGCACGACGTAGCGCTCTTTGTCACGCGGCACAAACCAATCGGCAAGGTAGTCGTTGCCTGTTTCATCCCCCAGTGCTTTTGCCCATATCGTGAGCGGGCAACGCCGCCCAAAGCCAAACCACACCACCCCCTCTAGCGCGATTGTCCCCACTGCCCACGCCAAGGCACGGTTGCGCTTGCCCGTCACCCCACAATAGAGGGTATAAAGAACACAAAGCGCCATCGAAACGAAAATCAGCGAATGCGCCCCTTTGATCAGCCTAATGCTTGTTCGTTGCATGAATTTAGGATTGCCCCCTGCCATAAGATTGCCCAACGATTGAATGATTCTAACAAAATCAGACAACTTTCATGATATGATAATGGCGTTCATTTCATGTTCACATCATTTGTAAGGCTTGATAGGAAGGCATAAGGCTCATGATAGGCAAGAATGAAATTTCTCGGCAAGCGCTGATTCGTGCCGAACTCAATGTGCTGTCTTGGCAAACGCTTGGGGATGTGAAGCGCGGTGATACCATCCAGATGAAAGGCCCCTACGAGACGTTGATGCAGAACTTGCAAGCGCGTGCGCAGGAATTGACTCAACAAGGCCGCCCCCATCCACAAAAGGTCAATGATTGGTTAGCCTTAGCGCTCTTTTGCGAAGACCGCATCTTGTTCCTTGACCTGTGCGAAGCCGCACAGCGTGAAGAAGACCCCATTTTTCGTCAGGCGGAACATTGGCTCCAGAAGATCATCAGCGCCGACCGCGAGCAGCTTGCCTAAGGCTAAAGCGCTGTTCGGTCAAATGTCCGCACAAATGCCGCCCCTATAGCGCCAAAGATTCGGTAGGCTGAAAGCAACCGACTTTTGCCCTATAGGAGGCACCTGCAATGAATTGGTTATCTCGCTTGTTTAGCCCGCAGCGCGAAGGGGGCTTACGTCCCGCCCGCGAAGTGTTTTCTGCACCACACGCCAGCACATTGTTCCCAACCCCCACCAGTGCGCCGACGAGCCAAGCCAGCGCCTATGCCCGTTCATCATGGGTCTATGTGGCGGTCAGCCGCATTGCGGAATCTGCCGCGTTGGTGCCACTCAAGGTCTTTACCCTACATGGCGAGCAACGCCTTGAAGCTGAACGTCACCCGCTAGAGCGTTTGCTGGAACGGCCTAACCCGTTGATGAGCCGTTTTGACCTGATGGAACAGACCCTCGGCTGGCTAGAACTGGCCGGGAATGCCTACTGGTTTTTGTCGGGGGATTCCAGCGGGCGCCCCACGGAACTGTGGCCGCTGCGCCCAGACCGTGTATCCGTCGTCCCTGCGGATGACGGCACCGTGCGCGGCTACTTGTATACCCTAGAGGGCGCGCCCGTGCCGCTAGACGCCGTAGAGGTGATCCACTTCAAGCGCTGGAACCCGTTGAATGATTATTACGGGCTTTCGGCATTGACGGCGGCGCAACTCACGCTTGAAACCGACCAAGCCATGAGCGCGTGGAACGGTAACACGTTTGGGCTAGATCATGGTGTGCCAGCGGGGATTGTCACACTGCCAGAAACGACCACCGAAGCGGACTTTGAGCGCATCAAGCGTGAATGGCGCGCCAGCTATGGCGGCACGCAACGCCGCACAGCCTTCTTGCGCGGGCGCGAGATCACTTGGCAGAGCATCGCGCAAAATCACACTGACCTAGACTTTTTACAGGGGCGGCTTGCCAACCGTGACGAGATTTTGAACGTGTTCGGCATCCCGATTGGCCTTGTCAGCGAAAACGCCACCGAAGCCAACGCCAAAGTTGCCGAACGTACCTTCATCGAGCGCACGCTGTACCCCAAACTGGTGCGGATTGCCGCCAAGATCACCGCCGACCTGTTGCCGTTCTTCCCCGGCGAGGCCGTCGCAGAATTTGAGGACATCCGCCCGACCGACGTGCAAGCGCGCCACAGCGAAATTCAGGCGGCGCTGCCCGTGATGAGCATCAACGAAATTCGGGCGCACTTCTTTAGCCTGCCGCCGGTGATATGGGGTGATCTGCCCGTTGGTGCGCCCGCTATGGCCGCTACCGATCAACCCCCTGTGGCCGCCATAAATGAAAACCCTGCCGATGAACCCGCTATCACCGCCGTAGACCCTGCAATCAAGGCGCTGGAGGAACTGCGCCAGTGGGAAGCGTTCACCCTGCGGCGCTGGAATCAAGCAGCGCGCCCGTTCCGTGTGGAGCATCTGCCGCCAGAGGTTGCGCTAGAAATCAGCGCACGCCTGTTAACCGCCGAGACGCCCGCCGCCGCCAAGCACATCTTCCAGACCGCCCGCGCCGATCTGTTGCCCGTGCAACATTAACGCGGGGGGG
>JBMOFU010000477.1:0-2913 GCA_049318725.1 Phototrophicaceae bacterium
GCTATCATGCCAAACGAAATTGCCCGACTAGACGCAAGGACACCCCCTTATGACGAAATTCCTTCGGATTGTCTCTTTTGTGATGTTCATCCTGTTGGCAGCCTTGACGGTACAGGCACAAGCGCTCGGTGGCGTGCTGTCTGCCAATGTCAATGTACGCCAGTCCCCCACGCCGCGCAGCGGACTGATTACCACACTCCCTAGCGGAACCGCCGTGACAGTACAAGGCCGCAACGACCGCGGCGACTGGCTGTACATACGCACGGTGGACGGCAACGTAGAAGGCTGGGTGGCGATTGGCTTTGTTGCGCTAGATACCCCAGTAGCGGTGATGCGCGACATCGGCGTCTATGGCACGGGGTCAGCGCCGTTATTGCCTGCAGCAGTGCCAAACGCCCCGCCAACCGACACGGAAGCCCCTACGGTGGGGATAGACCCCAGCAGCGTCTTGGCGATGGATCCCGCAGGCGATGACGTGCCGCCGGAAGTCACCGAAGAGCCGTACATCGTCTTTGATAGCGTGCGCGGCAACGTGGCGGCGATCCTTGCGCGTGGGCGGACGCTTGGCCGTGATGCCACCTCGTTTATGAAAGTCGGGGACAGCAATATGTCTAACGAGTGGTTCATGTGTCCGTTTGGGACGAATTCCTACGATTTAGGCAATTACCCGCAACTGCAAACGGTGATTGACCGTTACCGAGCGGGCGGCTCGTTCTGCCGTACCAATACCAGCGCACAAGGCGGATTCACGACGGCAACGATGCTCGACCCGGCCTTCTCGTTGCCGGAATACTGCACGCCTAACGAAAGCCCGCTGAACTGCGAAATCCGACGCAGTAACGCGCATGTGGCCTTCATCTACATGGGCAAGGTAGACACGGGCGCGCTGACCGTCCAAGAGTATCAAGCCAACATGACCGCCATCGTCCGCACGTTGTCTGACAATGGCATTGTTCCGGTGTTGGCGACCTTCGTCACCGAAGACATTGCCAACAGCACCGGCGCGCCGCAACGTTTTAATACCGTCTTGCGCCAGATTGCCGCCGCCGAGCAAATTCCGTTTGTGGACGTGCGTGCGGCGACATGGTTCTATGAAAATCACGGCACGCAGTTCGACGGCTATCACTTGTCGTTCCGCCAGCATAACTGGACGGCGCTTTCGGCAGATCCGCAACGGCATAGCCGCGCATGGTTTGAGCTACAAGCGCTGTTGCTGCTGGACGACATCGGGCGGATGTAAAACCGATTACGGATTGATATAACGTTGTGGCGCGTAGGGGCATGATGCATCATTCTCCTACGCGCCATAACGATTCTGTAGGGGCGCAATGCATTGCGCCCCTACGGTGTAAAGATACGGTTTAATCTTTGCAAACGGAATCGTAATTGTCCGTTTCACCCCTATCCCCAACCCTTTTCCCCGTCGGGAGAAAGGGAGTAATCATCTTATAGGCATCGCAAAAAGGATACCCCGATGACTGCAAAGATCCTCAACGGCACTGAAATTGCCGCACGGCTGCGCGCCGAGCTTGCAACCCAAGTGAGTGCCTTTACCGCCGAGCGCGGCTATCCGCCCGGTCTGGGTGTGGTGTTGGTGGGGGATAACCCCGCCAGCCATGCCTACGTGCGGATGAAGAAGCGCGCCTGCGCCGAAGTGGGCATTGAGTCTGAAACCTACTCGCCCACGCTGGCGGCAGATGTCTCGCAGGCGGCGCTGCTCAAGGTCGTGCAAGACCTAAATGAGAATCCGCGTGTGCATGGGATTTTGGTGCAGTTGCCATTGCCCAAACACATTGACGAAGAAGTCATCCTTGCGGCGGTCAGCCTTGACAAGGACGTAGACGGCTTTCATCCGTTGAATATCGGCAAGTTGGCGCAAAAAGGGCGCGATCCGTTGTTTACGCCCGCGACGCCTACGGGCGTGATGGCATTGCTCGCCGAAGCCGGCGTTGACCTGCGCGGCAAGCACGCGGTGGTGATTGGCCGTAGCAACATCGTTGGGATGCCGACGGCGTTGTTGTTGCTCAAGCAAGACGCCACTGTGACGATTGTCCACAGCCGCACGGTAGACGCGCCTGCCATCATCCGTACTGCGGATGTAGTGATCGCAGCGGCGGGGGTGGCGCGCTACGTCAAGGGAGAGTGGCTCAAGCCGGGCGCGGTGGTGATTGATGTAGGGACGAACCGTGTAGACGACCCGACGACCAAGAGCGGCTATCGGCTAGTGGGTGATGTAGATTTTGAAAGCGCGCTGGAAGTTGCGGGGGTGATTACGCCTGTACCGGGCGGCGTCGGCCCAATGACGATTGGCCTGTTATTAAGCAACACCGTCAAGGCGGCGCTACGGACGTAAGGCCGCGTGATCGGTAGGGGCGACCCGGCAGTTCGCCCCTACACGCCACCCGTTATGCCCTATCCCAGTGAATTTTGAAAACCCATTGGACGAAATTTGAGATTTGCCTTATGATTATTCTAGCGAAGATGAGAGAAAGATAAACGCTTGTATGTATTCAGCGACGAACGATCTGTTCGCCCGCGAACCGCAAGTTGAAGCTGTACTACAGTCTGCCCTCAACGCCCTTCCTGCCCACATCGCACTCTTGAACGAAGAGGCTACTATTGTCAGCGTCAATACGGCTTGGCGCGCTTATGGAGATACCAACGGATACGATGATAACGGTCGTTATGGCGTTGGCCGCAACTATTTAAGCATTTGTGATAGCGTCAATGGGCGCGATCATACAGAGGCGCACAGCGTTGGGGAAGCCATCCGAGACATCCTCAATGAGCGCCGTAGCCTATTCCAGATCGAATATCCCTGCCATAGCCCAGATCAAAAACAGTGGTTTACGCTCCAAGTGGCGCGCTTTGAGTGGGATCAACGGCTGCGGGTGATTGTGTCTCACCAAGACA
>JBMOFU010000478.1:0-2887 GCA_049318725.1 Phototrophicaceae bacterium
CAAGAACACCGCGACAAAGCTGGACATGCCCCTATCGGCGTAGGGATTGTGACCGTCAGCGACACCCGCACGCCCGAAACCGACGTTAACGGCCACTATCTACGCCAGCAATTGACGGCGGCAGGGCATATTGTCGCAGCGTATCAGATCATCAAGGATGAGCCAGATCAAGTGGCGGCGGCGCTTAATGCGATGGCCGACCATCCAGACGTGCGGATTGTACTGTTCAACGGTGGCACAGGGATCGCCCCCCGCGACACCACCTACGATGTGCTGTCAGGGATGCTTGAAAAGACGTTGCCCGGCTTTGGGGAGCTATTCCGCATGTTGAGCTACCCAGAGGTCGGCGCTGCGGCGATGCTTTCGCGGGCAACCGCCGGGGTGTATCGGGCGACCGTCGTCTTCTCGACGCCCGGCAGCCCGAACGCCGTCCAGATTGCCTTTGAGAAGCTGATTTTGCCTGAACTGAATCACCTTGCGTGGGAAGTCAGCCGCAAATCCTGATAGACTGTAGGGGCTTGATATATCAAGCCCCTACAAATCGGTACGCCATTCGATGCGTCATGCCCTACAATAGACCCACAAGGACATTTTAGGATGTAATGATGTCCTCGGTCTTGAGCGGGACGCTGCCCGCGCTACACCACGCCCCCTCTGTATGGACTTTATGCACCACACGCAATTCTGTTTCACGATCCCCGCTGCTGATGGGGCGGAACTCATCGCTTACGTTCCACGTAAATTGGGGGGCGTCTGGGTAGGACTGTTTGTAGCTCTCTAGTCCAAGTGGAACCAGCCGAATCCGCTTGTCTACCCAGTCGGCGTCCCACGGCCCTTCGCTCATGATCTGTTCGGCAGCACGGAACTCGTAGTAGATCGTCCGACGCAGCGCTTTGCCTTCGGTTTCCGGCGAGCCATGCACCACCATCACATCGTGGAGCAAAACATCGCCCGGCTGCATTTCGGCAATAATCGTCCCCGGTGGGTTCCAACCGTAGGCTTCTTGTAGCGCACACACATCGGCGCCCTGTGTTTGGGACTTGGGGACGACGCGCAACGCGCCAGCATCCGCCGTGGAAGCGTCTAGGTACAGGTCTAGGTTGAAAATGCGGGCATTGCGCGGGTGTACGGCGTCTTGATGCCACATGATCTTTTCGCCGTCGTTTTCTTGCTTAAAGACCATAGATTCATACGTCGGGACGAAGTTGATTCCGCACAGGCTTTCGGCAATCCCCATCACCTGCGGCGAACCGAGCAAATCAAGCGACACGGATTCTTTCTTGCTGTGGACGTAATTCACGCGGAACATGACTTCGCCGTGTTTGCGCTTGGCGTAGTGATAGTCTTCTTTTTCGGCGTCTTCGGCGGCGGCGTTCAGCCCCTGTTGAATCCATGCCGCACCCGCCGCTTGCAGGCGCGTGAGCAGGTCGCCAGTAATGCAGTTGCGAATAATCAGGTAGCCTTCACGATCAAAGAATTCGATTTGTTCTGGCGTCAGGTGATAGGCTTGGGCTGGTGGGGCGGTGACTTGCAATGGGGCGATGGGCGTGTTTATCATCCGTATTTTCCCTTCTGGTGGATGCAAAGTTGCTGAACGCTGTTATTTAATCTATCCTATAGTACCGTTATTTTTCGGATGATGCTTTCGGGTTTAGCGCATAAACTTCCTGTATCCTACGTAAAAGAGGCTTTGCCCATGTTCCAATATTTTGGCTTACAAGTGTGGCGCGGCACTGTAGAGTGGGGGCATCAACAGCACCGCCACAACGAAATTGAATTGAACTGGGTCGAATCTGGGTATATGACCTACAACTTTGGCGGCCAGAAGATCGTCGTTGCCGAAGCGGAGTTTGCGATGTTTTGGGCGGCGTTGCCCCATCAGGTGATTGATACGTTGCCCAGCACGCAAGTCTGTTGGGCAACGATCCCGCTCCATATTCTGCTGGATTGGAAGCTCCCGCCGCACCTGTTGCAGCATCAATTACAGGGGCAGTTCCTCAAGCTGACCGCGCAACAGATCGCCCCCTATCACCAGCGCTTTTTTGAGGTGTGGTCACAGGCGTTTTTGCCGCCGCTACAGGCCAATGTGCAACAGGTGGCGTTGGATGAAGTGCGGGCGATGCTTGGCCGCATCAGCCTGTTGGATTTGCCAACGCTTTGGCAACCGACCCCGTTTATGGCGGCGCACACCGAAGAAAAATCCTATGCGATGGCGCGCTTTATTGGGGAACAGTTCCGTGAGCCGATTCAGATTCACGATATGGCCGCCGCCGTCGGACTCAGCCCGAATTATGCCCTGACCCTCTTTAAGCGCGTGTTTGGCCTCACCCCAAATGAATACCTGACGCAGCGGCGGATCGCCTACGCCCAACAACAATTGATCCTCACCGAGTTAAGCGTGCTGGATATTGCGTTGGATTGCGGGTTTCAGTCGCAAAGTAGCTTCTATGAGGCGTTCAAGAAAATCTGTGGGGTGGCGCCGGGGCAATATCGGCGGCGGCTGTTGCCAGACTAGCGGTAACGCCATGATTGGGGGATTTCAACAAAATCAGCGGCCTGCAACCCGTGCAGATTCAGCATCTTGTGCGCTGACGAGATGCGCTACTCTGGTTGAACGGTATACGGGGCATCTATCAATCCGTTGCCGTTTTCCCCTTCATCACAGGAGTATTGGCAATGGCGGCCTACAGCAGCTTATTCTTGACGGCGTTTATGATGTCTATTCTAGCGGCAGCCCAACCGGGGATCATCACCTTTGAGGCGATTCGTCGGGGGGCAGTGCGCGGGTTTCGCGGGGCGTTTTATGTGGAAGTCGGTTCACTGATTGGCGATGCAGTCTGGTCGCTTGCGGCGCTCACGGGTGCGGCGCTCTTGTTCCAAAATCAGA
>JBMOFU010000479.1:0-2886 GCA_049318725.1 Phototrophicaceae bacterium
CGTGATCGAAGATGATGAAGTCGTGGATCAGTTGCAGTAGGCGCGTCTTGCTGCACAGGTGAGTTAGGTCGGCGTCCATGGCGTAGCCGTCTGGCGGCGGCGCGCCTTCTTCCTTCCATGTGAGGTGGTATTTTTCAGGGGTGAGCGTCGTCCCGTAGCGCAGCCCCTGCGTATCGTTGCCCGCCATGACCAGCTGCATCGTGGTGAAGAAGCGCTTGATGAACATATCTTGCTGGTTGCCGAGGTTCTGGCGGATGCCCTCACTTACGAACACCGTAGACCGCTTGAGTTCCAGCACGCCGAGCGCGATGCCGTTGACGTAGATCACAATGTCGGGGCGCTTGGTGTTTTGCCCCCTCACGGTGACTTCCTCCGCAATGGCGAAGTGATTGGCTTCGGGGTGATTCCAATCAATCAGCCAGACGGTGACGTAGTTGTCGGTGGGGTTGGGCTTGACCTTGACGCCGTAGCGCAGCAAACCATAGACCTGTTTGTTGACCTCATAGAGCGCGTCGGCTTGGTTGCCCGCCACGCGCTGGAACTCGTCTATAGCGCGCTGAATGGTGGCGTCGTCGTAGCGCGCACGCAAGAAGGTTTGCAGTAACCCGACCTCAACATTGCGATTGTTGGGGCGGTCTTGCCAGTTGCCCAGATAGTCATAGCCAAGCACATCCTGAAAGTGCCGAACGACGCGGTTCTGCGTGACCCGTTCCGGCGGGTTGATGGTGGTCATGGGTTCCCCTTCGCGTATGGGTTAGATGAGGCGTCTTCTGCCGGTGAGCAGTTCCTGCATGGCGCTTTGTTTGAGCGCGACGACTTTCTCGCGTTGGTCTTGTAGGGTCATGATATCGTTGTCTATTTCAGATAGCGCAGCAACAATAGCAATCTGTTCAACTGGTTGGGGAATTAAGGCTTCAAATACATGAATATCATTTCTATTCAGTGTTGGTACGCCTGAGCCTGTGCTAAACCTTTCAAATCCGATATATGAGTAGAGATAATATATAAATTTAGGAACATTCTCCTTGAAATCTGTTACCCAAAGTGTGGTGTTGTGCGGCCAATAATCATCTTCAATATACTGTACTCGTCCAATAGTTCCAGACCGTCCTGTGACTACACCCGGTCCTTTTGCCATAGCGAAACTATGGTGATTTAATATCCCATTGGAGTAGATAACTGGGTAAATACCTTCTACCAATTGTGTTGTAGGCAAATCAAATCCACGTTGAAGTGGGGCTACTTCCCCTAGCTTCTTGACCTCCCACTCCCCGCTGAAGCTGGGGAGCCGTTCTTCCCCAGTGAGTAGGCGCTGCATCGCGCCCGCTTTCAACTCGCGGGACTTGGCAATGGCGTCATCCAGCGCGCTGATTTCGGCATCTATGGCAGATAGGGCATCCGCGATGGCCTGCTGCTCGCGCAGGGTCGGGGGGAGTGGGATTAATAACAGCCCCAAATTTCTTGCGGTGATATGTACAACCGCATCCCCTTGTCCCATTCTTGATTTCTGTTGAACTATTAGAGTATGGTTCATCAAATAACCTAGATAGAGGGAATCATATCCTTGTGGACTGAGAATAACGATATCACCCCCCACATATGCTTCTTCCTCGCCAAGAAAAGCTACACATTTACCAATTTCCTCAGAGGTTTCTCCAGAACCAGCAAATAACAAATCACCCTGATTTAATATTTGGCTTTGGCGTGCAACTTCTGGCGAAATAAAAGAATAAAACCGCCTAATGTAGTCATTATGATGAGTGTAGATTTCTCCGTAACGAATACAAGGTATTCCACTTGTGAGAACCTGATCTTTACGGATTCCCTTACCCTTACTAAATCTTCCAATATTGGACAAGTTAACAACCTCCCAATCTTCGGGAATCACCCCCACCTCAGTGAGCTTGTAGCCCTGCGGAATCTCTACCATGAGTAACCCATCCTGCGCCAAAGGTCTTGTACTTTGCGGTGACTTTCTGCCACCCGTGCCTCAATTTCTGGTAACGGGGTAGCGTAGCGTTCGGCCAGCAGCTTCACCCGCCCGGTCAACGCCTGCGACACCCGATCTAGCTCGCTGCGTGTGGCGGCCTCAAGCGCGGCCATCCACTTGTCTTCAATCAGCAACTGCTTAATCTCGTCTTCGCTCAAGGCGGCATATTGGGCAATCAGCGCCGTGTAGAGCGCATCCTCTGCTGCCTTCTTCTTTTTCTTGAGTACCGTCTTCTCGTCCATCAAGCCCTGAATGCGGGTGAGTAAGGCGAATTCTTCGGCGTCGTCCTCACTGTTGGCAATCACTTTCAAGCGGTCTTTTAGCTTTTTAGCGACGATATGGTTTGATTTATCGTCTGTGACCTCCGCCAATAGGCCATCTTCACCGCTGTGTTCTTCTTCCAGTTCGCTCAGGGTTTGCTCCACCGTTGCCAGTTCCGCGACAAGGGCATCCACTGCCTGCTGTTCCGCCGCAAGGTAGCGGGCAATCACCAATCGTGTCGGGATGAGGTCAGCCTTGTAATGCTTCTTGTCCAGTTCAAAATCATGGGCTTCTGTGTAGGTCTTCTCACCCTTTTTCTTTTCTACTTTGATCAATAACCGTAAGGTTCTGCCCGCTTGCCACCCGTCGGCGACCAACACATACACATCGTCCTGCATAGTCTCCGTCCAGTAGGTCATCAAATGCTGGTAGATGTTGTAGGCATCTATCAGAGGCAGTGGTTCAAAGGCGTGTAACAGGTCATTGCTAAGCTGCTCAATCAGCGGCTTGGGGCGGTCGCCGATTTGAATCGCTTGCAGGCGTGGCACGGTGTCCGCCTGCCAAGCGTGGAAGGTGTCTGTCACTTGGCGGGCATAGGCGGTAAATTCGGGATGATCGAAGATCGTGCGCTTGAT
>JBMOFU010000480.1:0-2880 GCA_049318725.1 Phototrophicaceae bacterium
GGGCAACGTGTCCACCATTGGGAGTGATGCTGACGGCATTTTTGCGGGTGGGAATGTGAGCAACACGGGCAACGTGTCCACCATTGGGAGTGATGCTGACGGCATTTTTGCGTATGGGAATGTGACCAACACGGGCAACGTGTCTACCAGTGGGAGTAACGCTCCCGGTATCGCTACGGGTGTGAATGTAACCCACAGCGGGAATGTCCAAGTGAGCGGGGCGTCCGCTGTGGGTGTTAACGGTACTGCAAGCAACCAAACCTTTAACCTCAGCGGCAGCGTCATCGCCAGCGGCAATGCGACCACCGCCATTGATGCTAAGGGTGGCAACGATAGCGTCACGCTTAGCGGCAACGCACGCATTCAAGGCATCGTGAACGGCGGCGCAGGCACCGACACGCTAAACCTCAACCAAGCGGTGAGCGAGTGCACCGCCACCACCCTAAATGCTAGTGCCACGACACAAACCGCGACGGCGGGCGGGTTAACCGTCAACGGGGCGGCGTTCACATGGACGAACTTTGAGGTACTCGTCGCCGCCATGACCAATGCGGACAGTTGCAATCCATCCACTAGCGGGGGCGCCTCTGCATCCACTGGCGGCGCAAATCTGTTTGGTAACCGCCTCAACAATAGCGACGCCGCCGCGCCGATTGCCTTGTTCTGCGCCTCACCGGGCAATATCGCCGTGTATCGTGTGGTCGGCAACAAGGGGGCGCCTTTATTCGCCTACAGCCGTGTGGGGAATCAGGTGGCTTTCATCGGGGATTCGTTCGGTGCGACGGTCACCGTGCAAGGCGATGGTAGCGTTCTCATCGCCATGCCGCAACCCGACGGCAAGCTATACAGCACGACCATTGCCGCCAACGTGTGCGCGTAATCGAAGTTTGGCGGGGGTCGGGGTACAATACGTGACATCCCGACCTTAACCCCTCTGGAGTGATGAATGCCTCGTTTTGTTCGTTTCTCAATACTCACCCTGATTTGCCTGTGCATGACCTTGCACACCCTTGCCCAAACCGATAGTTTACCGCCGCCTGCGCTAGACGCCTTCGACCCTGCCGCCATCGCAGACATTGACCTTGCCGCTGTGCCGATTTTGCCGCTGCTCACCGACGGCGCACGGGTGATCTTTGAGCGCGGCCAAACCTTAGGCCGTAACCCGCGCATGTTCAGCAAACTAGGCGACTGTATGACCGCCTCTGAGCATTTTCTGCTGGGCTTCGGCACAGGCGACTATGATCTGGGCGACAATAGCGAACTCCAGCCGATTGTGGACTACATCAACGCTGAACCTGCTGAATCCAATGCCTTCACCCGCCCGAACTTGGCAACCGAAGTCGGGTTCACGACCATTTCCGTGATGGATTCCACATGGGCGAACAAAGAGGTCTGCGAGCCGAACGAGTCTCCGTTGGGCTGTGAATTGCGCGTGTCGAACTCCGCATTTGCATTGGTTATGTTTGGCACCAACGACGTGATCTACTTTGACGAATCTACGTTTGACTACTTCTTACGCACGCTGATTGTAGACACCGCCAACGCGGGTGTGGTTCCGCTGCTGTATACCTTCCCTGTGCGGCCAGAAGAACCCGCCAAGACCATCGTCTTTAATCAACTGATCGTCAAGGCCGCGCAAGATTACGATTTGCCGTTGGTCAACCTGTACACCGCGCTGGAATCGCTGCCCGATCAAGGCGTGAACCTAGAAGATACGCTGCATCTGTCGTTGCCTGACGGCATCAACGCCAGCGACTTTACGGAGGATTACCTGCAATGGGGCTACCCCGTGCGGAACCTGCTCACGCTCCAGACGATGCAGGCGCTACTCACCGAACTAGGCGAGATCGAGCCAGCGCTGTAAAACTTGCTCCGCTGCGCCGATGATCGCCACGTCGGCGGTGTCGAAAATCGGCGCGTCGGGGTCGGCGTCAATGGCAATGATCGTGCCTGCATGGGCAATCCCCTGTAGATGCTGAACAGCGCCGCGAATCCCGACGGCGATATACAGGTCTGGGGCAACGCTCTTGCCGCTCTGCCCCACCTGATAGGCCAATGGCAGGCCGCCGCTGTCTATCGCGCCACGACTGGCGGCTACGTTGCCGCCAAGCGCCGCCGCTAACGGAATGATCCAGCGGGCAAAGGCAGTCTGGAGCCGCCACGCAAACGGATCAACGCCCGCAGGCGCGGCTTCACGGCTGAAGCCGAGTCCCTTGCCGCCAGCGACGATCACCCGCGCCCAGTGCAACGGAACGGGCGCAGCGAGCGGCGCTTCGCGGATCACGCTTGCGCCGCTGTAGGTGGGATTATGCATAAGGTGCGACACAATATCGCGCTGGAACACCGCATCCACAGCGGCGGCGTCTGTGGCCTTGATCCGTTGCGGCGTGCGGCGTGGCGGCACATTCGGCGGATCATCGGCCAACGGCACATCAAGCGCGTTGGGGCGGGCGGTGATCCATGCGGGCAGGGGGATTTCAACGGTACGGACGATAAACCCCTCCCCCTGTGGGATAGGGACTTCGGTTATACGCAGGGTAGGGGCATGGCGCGCCATGCCCCTACGGTGATACACAATTTGGTCTACCCGCACAGCATCGCCCACGATCTCGGCGCGGATCACATCGGCGGCGAACGCCCTCCCCTGCGCGGCGGCCTGTTGTTGTAGCGTGGCAAGCTCACGCGGGCGGTGGGGATGCACGATCAAGCGCGGGTCTGGGGACATCAGGGATGCAATCATGCTCCCATTGTAGCGGAATCGTTGTTTTTCGGGCAACCCATGCGCGCAATCGGATACATTCAGGTTTCGGGGCAAAAAACCCCTCATCCCCTAACCCTTTCTCCTGTGGGCTAAAGATTACCCACATTTTCTGGGGGATG
>JBMOFU010000481.1:0-2878 GCA_049318725.1 Phototrophicaceae bacterium
GTTTCGCAAGGGGTGGCTTGGATGTCTCCCCCGTTCCACGCGACAAGTTGCATCGCGTCGCCAAAATCAGCACTGAGCGAATCTAAGGCGGCGATATTCTGGTAGTTCGTCACTGTAAAGGCGACACCTTCAGGCGTGCGATAGGTGAAACTGGTGGGCAGGTAGCCATCGTCCACTAAAGATTGCCAAAATGCTGGCGCTGCAATCACAAGGTCTGTTCGATGAATCCACCAAAAACTTGGGCTTGTGAACACATTGGCATCCAATGCTGCTGGGTCAGCGCCGACGTGTGCTAGCGGGATTGGCTCCGTGATAATGCTATTGATGGGAAGTGCTGGGGTGACATGATAAATATCATCGGGGGCTACCCCTGCCAGCAGCCACTTTTGAATGTGATAATTCCCCCAACCGTTATCGCTTTCTACGATGACAGGCATCCCTACCTCATATAGCCCTGATAGCATATTTTGGCGTTCAAGGTGGGCAAACAATGCCAAATCATAAAAGGCAATGGCGTTTGTCGCGTCGGGGAACCAAATGCGACAGGGGCTTGTTTGGGGGATGGTGTCTTGGGTGTAGATAAACGCTCGATGGCAAGGCTCATTCAAGAAGCGGATTTGTTCCGGCAACCGATCTAATGTGGTGGTTTGGGACTGTACCATGCCACCGCCCCAATAGGCCCACACGAGCAGGTTAACCGCCCATAGGCTTGCTACTGTCCTGCCCCGTTGCTGAAAGGCCATGAGTCCGAGCAGCACACTGCTCACCACCAGCGCGACCCAAAAGAAGGTGGTCATGGCAAGGTAAGACACGGCTAAGGGTGTGCCAAGTCCACCCCGTATCAGTGCAACAACCCCTACGCTCACAAAGCTAAAGGTGACCATCGGCAACCATAGACGCAGGTAGTGGCGATACGTTTTCGTCCACCAAATCACAGCGCAATTCACGAGCCATAACCCAAGCGCCAATGCTCCCGCGTTTCGCGCCGGGGCAACATCTAAGGTCTCTACTAAGTTCCCTAATACCGCAAGCGAAAAGGCGATTACGCGAGGGAGTTGAAGTAAAGCATCTGTGATACTCGCCCCTGAACCCATTGCTTCGCCGGTAGCGGCGATGAAACGGGAATAGCCCCAAACGGAGCCGACCCCTATGCTAAGGGTTAGCAAATAAACCCACCAGCGTCGTTCGCCGTTGACCAGCAACGCCAGCAGCATGACCGGCCACACACTCGCCCCATGACCGTGTGTGTACGTGGTCAAAATCCCGATAGCCCAAATCAAAGGCAATACCCAACGCCGTTCTCGGGCAAAGATAATACATCCAATAACCAACAATATAAAACAATCCACAAAGAAGTAGGACAACCCAATATAACCAACGAACCACAGCACGCTTTGATGCAAACTAAAGAAGAGTGCCGCCGCGGGGAAGATGACCCATGCCAGCGCAGCCGGTTCAGTATGGTAGGTGAACATCATCAACAGTGTGAAGGCTGTGACGGCCAACACTAAGGCAATGGCGACTTCTACATAGTGATTCCAGTCAGTGAGGGCGGTTGTTAGCGCGGTAACGAGAAAGGTTGGCACGGTAATGTGGTCGTCAAAGGGAGTGAACAGTAGCCGTAAGGGGAGCGCGCCCTTGTGAACCGCTATTGCCACATGGATAGAGCGGTTGGCGGTATCGGCAGTTGGCAGGTTTTCGGTGAATGTGAGGCTAAACCTTAACATCTGCCAGATGGGGACGAAACCGAGCGCTAATGCTACCCAATGTTGTGGAACTTTGATCCAAGACCCAAAAGCACGCATAAGACCATCCTAAGCTGTTGATCGGTGGCTCATGCTGTCAAAGGTGTCTGGGTTTGTCAAGGCTTGGCCGCGCCCTCTATAATGAGGCCAAACCCGCCTTCATTGGAGCTTTAGCCATGACCCAAAATCCGAACCCGAACCCCAATCGGCCACAATTACAGTTGAGCATTGCCCCAGACACCCCCATAAACTATGCCAACTTCACCATGTTGAGTTCAACGCAGGGGGAATTTCTCTTTGACTTTGCCCAATTGTTCCCCACAGACCGCCGCATTCACGTCAAATCGCGCGTAGTGATGAACCCGCGCAATGTAAAAATGTTCTTGCACACGCTCCAGCGCCACATTGAAACCTATGAAGCCAAGCATGGCGAAATCCCCGTAGAAAAGCCACAGACCTTAGCCGACCAACTGTTCAGCAGTGTGCAACCGCCAGAGGTAACCCCTGATGACAAAGCCTAACAACTTTAGCGCGCTAAACCCGATCATCTTGGGCATCCGTGAGCGCTTTAGCGCCCGCAGCGACGCCCGCGACCAAGCGATTGCCCGCTCACGGGAAGTCATCCGCCTGTGTTCAGAGTCTATTCGCGCTACGCACCGCTCAGAGTGGGACACCGCACAGACCAAGCTGACCGCTGTGCAAGCGGCTGCCGACATCATGCGCGGGATGGTAGACGACTACGCCGACCTGTATCACGCGGGCTACACGCAAGACGCGCTCAAAGAGGTGTGCGAAGCCTATATCACCTATGCGTTGATTCGTGGGGAATCGTTGCCGACACCGCAAACGCTAAAGGTAGAAGATTCGACCTACTTGTTAGGATTGGCCGAAGCCGCCACCGAGCTACGGCGCTACATCCTAGATTTGATGCGCCGCGATGACGAAAACTTGCCAGAGGCCGAGCGGCTGTTGGGCTGGATGGACGCGATTTATGAGGAACTGGTGACGATGGACTTCCCCGACGCGATTACCAACGGGCTACGCCGTCAAACGGATGTGGTGCGCGGCGTGCTGGAACGCACACGCGGCGACCTGACAACCACCGTACAGCATTTGCGCTTGCGGCGGGCGCT
>JBMOFU010000482.1:0-2868 GCA_049318725.1 Phototrophicaceae bacterium
AAGATTTTAACTGTATCTAACGGATCGCCACTTAGGGTTTCTAAGACCGTTAACGTTTCATCATCGGTAATGACTACGATCTGCTCCAAATCTGGAGAGAGTGCTGCATCGCAAATATCTACATCCGCCGAACTCAGTATAACGTCCTGAATTGCAGGATGATGAAGATAATGGCGACGGAGTTCATTGCCCATATTAACGAGATAGTCCTCCCCAACAACCGAAACAATGTCCCCACGCGCTAGGGTGATTTCGTGGTGAACCTCATACGAGGGGACATCCCACACCCATAAATTACGTTCCCCATAGACCACAAGCGTTTTGCCGTCAGGTGGATAATCTAGCTGGACGCCTGTTGACAATACGGCGTCTAAAAGCAAGCGTGGCGGCAAATCAACAGATTGGGCATCATACAGCCATACCCCGGTCTCCGTTGCGGCTGCAAGGGTCGTCCCATCCGGTGACCATGCAAGGTCATAGAACCGTCCACGCCCAATCCGTGCGATTTCTGTTAAGCGCAAAACGTTTTCTGGCGTGATGACTTGATAATCACTGAGGTCAGTCTGTGCAGGGATTGGGGTATGGGCGATAGTCATCATCAATAGGCAAATCAACGCGGCAAAAGCGTATTTCACGGCAAAATCTCCACAATCACCCCTTCTTCCGCCCAATCATAGAGCAGGCGGGCGTTGGTATTGTTCAACAAAATACAGCCATAGGTCACGCGCGTGCCGAGGCTGTTTTCCCACAGCAATTGCCCGCCCGCGCGCGTGGGGAACCCATGAAAGCCGTTGGTGAAGTCATCCTGCGGCAACGGCTTGTACACCCCGATAAAGTAGGGCATGTACAGGTTCCAGTTGCCCGCGTAGGCGTTTTGCTCATGCAAGATCACCTGATAGACCCCCGGCCACGTCGGGCTAGATTGAATCCCCGTGCTGCTCACCCAATCCCACAACAGCCCGCCATCTTGATAGACCTGCGTCCATTGGCCGCTGATGCTGACCACAATCCGCTTATTGGGGATTACCGGATATTCTAAGAACACTTCGCGGCTAGGGATGGTGATCGTCTGTCCAGCGGTTAGGCCGCTGATCCCGCCGTTGGTCGCCTGTATATACGGATAGGGGATGCCGTAGTCCCATGCAATGCTGGTGATCGTTTCTCCAGCTTGTACCGTGTGGGTGCGGTCAGTCTCATACAGGCGGATGTTGGTTTCTGTCGTTAAATTGGCTAATCCCGCTTGGATTGCAGCGGCGGCATCCTCTAGGTTGAGGGTTTGATAGCTCGGCAAAGACAGCGCCGCCTGCTCGCTGAGGAAGTTCGCCAGCGCGTTAGGCTCCAGTGCCAGCCGCATTCCCAACGGATTGGCGCTATCGGCTTCGGTGATGAGCCACGTTGACCATTGCTCCGAGGGGGATTCCCACACTTGCGCGCGGTCAGCAAACGGATCGTAGGCGCGCACACGCAACGGGCTATTCAGCACCCCCTGTGCCTGATTGACTAGCGGCGCGGCGTCAGCAACTGACGGCAGGATGGGCGTCGTCACCAGTTCTAGCACACCGTCGGCCAAACCGCTGGCCGGATCACTGGCAATGGCCTGCACCGTCGCGGCGATGTCTAGCGCACGCCCATTGACCGCCGGCACAGGCTCCACACGGCCATTGACCAAGTGAATGCTGGCATTTTTCGGCGCACGGTCTACGCTGCTCTGGAGCGCCGTGAGCGCAAGGGTTAACGATTCTGGGTTGACGCTCACTGCTGGCGGCACGGCTACAGGGGTGAACCACGCCCGTAACCCGGTTGCTTTGGCGGCGCGGACGCTGGCGGCGGCATCAAAGGTCAAGCCCAGTTCAGCGGCGGGCAGCCGCCACTGCTCAGAGCCATCGCGCAACGGAATATTGACTAGATGCTCGCTGAGGGCTTGTTGCGCGGCGCGGGATGTCATCCCACCGAGCCGTAGCCCGGCCACGCTCACATTGGCGGGGATGCGTGATGCGGCCACCGCCAACCCAATCGTCAACAGCCCAAAGAGTAAGACGGTGCCAAGCCCTAACGCGCCGAGCATCCACCACAGTGCGCGACGGTTGGCCTTACGACGACGTTTAGGCCGCGCAGGGTGGCGCGGTGGGGCAGGCTGTGGAACATGGGCAGGGTGTGGGAGTTGAGCCATTAGGGGTTTATCCGGGCTTATAGAGTGAACCCCCACGCATACCGAGTGAGGGATTATCTTCAGACAACAAGCCACAGGGGTCAGGGGATGACGCTCATAAACAGGGTTATGCTGTGCTTGTTATCCTATCAGTATAGTCGCAAATGCCTGCAATTGGTTCTATATTCATCTGGGCGCTGGGGCAATCGCACTCTAAATGTGATTATACTATTTTAACAATATACATATTATCATGGATATAATATGTCAAGCCCCTACAAATACCCCCATCTCGTTTCAGGCTGTCAGCCCCGCGTTTGATGCAAGCGCCCTGCCAGCTACTTCAACATCAACTGACACAAGCCATCCCCTATGTTACAATGCGCCTGTTTTCAGTCAGGCTAATGATAGGCAATGAGTATGCGGCGGCAAACATTCTTCTACATGGTGGGGATATTGTGGTTGGCGTTTGGCCTGCGCGTTTGGCTCTTGGCAGACACCAACCTCAATTGGGATGAAGGCTACAGCGTGTGGATCAGCCGCCTTGCGCTGCCCGAACTGCTAGACACCACTGCCCGCGATGTGCATCCGCCGCTTTACTATCTTTTATTGAAGGCCGCGCCGTTTGGTGACGGCGAATGGAGTTGGCGCTATAGCTCGGTGCTGGTCGGGATGTTGTTGGTCGCGCTGACCTATACCTTTGGGCGGGCAATCGGCGG
>JBMOFU010000483.1:0-2864 GCA_049318725.1 Phototrophicaceae bacterium
TTTCGAATACTATAACTTCTTTATTTCTTTTCAATTGGCACGCCGAATATAATCTCTGCTTAAATACAACGCCATAAGGCTAAATTATGCAACGACGCTGGATTTTATTCATTATCGGAATGCTTATCGTGCTAATCGGCTTGGGCAGCTATTTGCAGAGCAACCGCGCTCTTGAGCCAATCAAGGTTGGCGTATTACACTCGCTTTCTGGCACGATGGCGATCAGCGAAAGCCCCGTTTTAGACGCCACCCTGCTGGCAATTGAAGAGATCAACGCGCAAGGGGGGGTGCTAGGCCGCCCGCTTGAAGCTGTGATTGTCGATGGACAATCTGACTGGGAAATCTTTGCTCAGGAGTCAGCGCGACTCATCACGCAAGAGGAGGTACAGGTCGTTTTCGGCTGTTGGACTTCTGCCTGTCGCAAGACGGTACGCCCGGTGTTTGAGGCGCGCAACCACTTGCTGATCTACCCCGTGCAGTACGAAGGACTAGAAAGCTCGCCCAACATCATCTACACCGGCTCTTCCCCTAATCAACAGATCATCCCAGCAGTGCGTTGGGGTATGGAAAACTTAGGCGACCGCGTTTTCCTCGTCGGCTCAGATTATGTCTTTCCGCGCACTGCCCATGAGATCATGCGTCGGCAAATCGTCTCTTTACGCGGGGAGGTTGTTGGGGAGTCCTACCTGCTGTTGGGTAGCACCGACGTTGGGCCGGTCATTGAAGCGATTGTGGCAGCACAACCCGATATGATCTTGAACACCATCAATGGGGACAGCAACATCGCCTTCTTTAGGGCGCTGCGCGAGGCAGGGATTAACTCCGCTGAAATCCCCACAATTTCGTTCAGCATTGCCGAGCCAGAGTTGCTAACGCTAGATATTCAGAATGTAGTGGGTGATTATGCCGCGTGGACTTACTTCCAAACGATTGAATCGCCAGAAAATACAGCGTTTGTGGCACGCTTTCATCAGCGCTACGGCACAGAACGGGTGATTAGTGACCCGATGGAGGCGGCCTACTTCGGTGTCCATCTATGGGCGCAAGCGGTAGAGACCGCCGGCACAACCCAGCCCAGCGTAGTACGTTTGGCATTGCAACGCCAAAGCTTTAACGCGCCCGGCGGGGTGGTGTACGTTGACCCCAACACCCAACATACTTGGAAAACAGTTCGCATCGGCCAGATTCGCCCTGATGGGCAATTTGACGTGGTCTGGAGTTCAGTAAACCCGATCCGCCCGCAACCCTACCCGACCTATCTCACTCAAGAAGGCTGGGAAGATTTCCTGAATGGGCTGTATCTCGGTTGGGGGCAACAGTGGGAAAACCCTAGAATGGAAGACAACGATGCTTAGTCGGCTGCGTAATACAACGATTTTAACCCAAACGCTGCTCAGCCTGCTGCTGGTTGGGCTGTTGCCGTTAGCAGTGGTTACATGGGTTATCTTTAACACCTCACAAGCGGTGATCTTGAATGAGGTAGAAAGCAAGCTACTCACCGCCGCTGAAAGCAAGATCGTGCAAATCGAAAGCTACGCGCTGGAACGCACGCTGGATGTCACCGCGTTGGCGCAAATCCCGACCGTTGTTGAGGCAGTTGTGCGGCTGGAAAGTGTTTTGAAATCTGAGGGGATCGAATCAAGCGCCTATCAAGACGCCCAAGAAAGCGTGCGGTTGCTATTGCGCTTCACCCTAGAACGCGCTGGCTATACCAACTTGATGCTCTTTTCAGAGTCTGGCGATCTGCTCTTTTCCGTCTTGCCCAGTGCGGATATAGGTGGGCGCTACCCCGACCTTTACCCACAAAGCGCATTAGTACAATCGCTGGACAACGCCCGAACGTTGTTAGAGACGGAAATTTCCCAGTTAGCGCCTGTGCCGGGTGCCGAAAGCGACCAAGCGGTGGCGTTTATCTCTGCCCCAGTGTTGGATGACGGTATTGTGGTGGGGATGATCGCTATTCAACTGGACAACAACGATATGTACTCGGTCATTAGCGACCGTTTGGGCTTGGGCGAAAGTGGCGAAACGGTGGTCGTTTACAGCAACGGCGACGACTTGATCTTTGCCGCACCCACCTTCCACGCACCTGAAGTGGCCTTGCAGTCTATCTACAGGGTGAACCGTGAACATACCCAGCCGTTGGAGCAGGCTATTCACGGGATTCAAGGAGAAGGGATCACCCGTGACTACCGCAATCAGCAGGTAATTGGTGTGTGGCGTTACCTGCCATCTTTGCGCTGGGGAATGCTGGTCAAGCTGGACACGCAAGAGGCTTTCGCACCATTAGTCAACCAGCGTAACTTGGTGTTGGGGCTGGGCATTTTAACCTTGCTGGTGATTGTCGCCACATCTTACAGCCTAGCCAATTCGCTTTCGCGCCCGGTTAAGAACTTGGTGCAGGCCACCCAGCTCGTGGCTGGCGGCGTTTATGAGAACAAAATCGCCGTGCAAGGCACAGGAGAGATTGCCCAACTTGTAGACGCCTTCGACCTGCTCATCAACAACACGATTCAAGCCCGCACACAAGAGCTAGAGCATGTTGCCCAACAAGAGCGTGAGAACAACCGCCTCAAGGACGAGTTTATCGCGGTGATGAGCCACGAATTGCGTACGCCACTCAACGCGATTATCGGCTTCTTGGGCATCATCCAGCAAAAGGCGGAGCTAGACGAGAAGAACCTGCACCGAATTACCCGTGCGCGCGCCAATGCCGAACGGCTAATGAGCCTCATCAACGATATACTAGACATCAGCCGCATTGAATCTGGCCGAATACAGGTGTTCAACCAGCCCATACGGGTGCGCCCCTTCTTCCAACAGTTAGAGGCGCAGATGCAGTCTTTGGCCGAGGAGCGCAAGTT
>JBMOFU010000484.1:0-2853 GCA_049318725.1 Phototrophicaceae bacterium
CCTGCTATAGGATTTAGGTGATCCCAGAAACCAGCGGCATCGTTGCCAGCACCCGCTGAATCTTGAGGGCAAGGTGCAAAATCAGGCGGTTGTCGGGGTCGTCAAGGTCTAGCCCGGTTAATTCGCTGATGCGCTCTAGCCGATAGACTAAGGTGTTACGGTGAACATCAAGGTCATTGGCGGCCTTTGCCAAGTTGCCGTTGGCCTCAAAGAAGCCGTTCAGCGTGCGGAGCAGGTCGCTTTGTTTGCGCTCGTCATGTTCCACCAGCGCGCCAAGCGTTTCATGGTAGAACCCGACCATAGATTCATAGCCAGTCCCCTTGAGCGCCAGTAACAACTGATAGAGCTTGAGGTCGCCGTAGAAGGTCGCTTGGCCGTTTTCGCCCAACTGATTGGCAATGCTCAGGGCGTCTTTGGCCTCACGGTAGGCGAAGCGTAGCGGGGCTAACCCTTGTGAAGCGCGGCTGATCCCCACACTCACAAGCCCGCTGGGGGTGCGGGTGGCAAGCTGCCCGCGGATTTCTTCCACCATGGTGCGGATTCGCCCGGGTTGGGCGGTGGCGTCAATCGGATATAAGGCCACGATCACGTCTACATATTGACCAATCGCCCCGTTGAGTTGGCGGCGGGTCATATCATCACGAACCAGTGCAATCAAAGACTCTAACGGCAACGAATTGCCTGTTTCAGTGGTGGCACGGAAGACGGCGACCACATACGTAGAGTGAATATCAAAGCCCGCTTGGGTCGCACGGGTAGACATCAAATCATCGTCGGTAGGGGAACCGCTTAACCACATCTGCACCCAGTCGCCGCGTGTTTGCTCCACTGCCGAGGCAATCGCCCGATTTTTTGCCATTTCAATGGCACAGACATCCGCGCCGTAGGCCAAGACCATGCGGTCAAAGTCGTTGAGCAGCGGGTTGGTATCCACGAGGGTGAGGTAGCCCGCCACGCGCTTTTCGACCTTGAGGACGGTGGTATGCCCCAACGGACTGCGAACAATAACGCCTTCCGCAGTGGGATTTTCGCGCGTGAGCCACGTTTGGAACTCGCCAAGCGAGAGCGAATTTGCCATCCGCCCATTGACGGGGCGGCGCACCATCGCCGGGAACACTTGGGCGATTTGTACACCCGCATCATCGTGGATCAACACAGGTTTGGCGGTGGCGCGCGCAATGATCTGCAACAGGCTGTTGAGATCGCGGTTTTCGGCCACATGGCGCGTCAGTTGGCGCTGGATTTCAATCGCGCGTTGGGTCATCTGGGCAGACTGGTTAACGATGAGGGTGTTCACCGCACGCTCAATGGAGGTAATGCTGGCGTCTTTGGGTAGCCCGACGATGCCTAGCCCGCGCTCGTTGGCAAGCGCGATGACCTCTTCATCTACAGATTCTTCTTCCGCAGCGACGGCCTTCACGCCCATTTCTGCCAGCCGCAAAGCGACTTCTGCCAATGTGATGCGGCTGTTGTAGCTTTTCAAGACAGACATTGAAACCAGCGCAAGTTCGCCGCCATAAATTTCAGGAAAGGCCGGCGGTTGGGCGCGCACGGTCAACGACCAAGTTACGATGATCTCTGGGCTGCCGCAAATTAAGCTGCTGCCGAGCGGGAGTGCAAATTGGAGTAGTGCCTGTAGGGTAGCGCTATTGTCACTTGTCATCAGTTTTTTCTTCAGACTGTCTGAAGATGTGATTTTAGAGACCATTTCGTGACCACCCTATGAGTGAAATCGCTAAGGAACGTCGGCAGAGTTTGGTACATTTTACCAATAATGGACTAAATAGAAAGGGCAGGCTCACCCATTTGGAGACCTGCCCAACACAGAGGTTAGTGAGTATGTACAAACGTCTAAATGCGCTTGACCCCAAGTGTGAAGGACTCACTCTTAATGGATGCGCTTTCAGCGTCAGGTGTAGCTTCAAAGGCTTCGCTGTGGAAGCCATTTTGTGCGCTATGGCTGACCAATTCTTGCGCCAGTGTTTCAGACATGATGCTTTGGCGGTATTGTTCAATAATGCTAGTTAGGCGTTCGCTGGCTTGGTAACTGATGACAATACGGTCTTCGATGGCGAAGCCCGCATCTTTGCGTAACACCTGCACGCGCCGCTTGATTTCGTTGGCAAAGCCTTCGGCAATCAGCGCCTCATCAAGGCGGGTGTCTAAGGCCACCAAGTACCCGCCTTCTTCAGCAATGGCGTAGCCTTCCACGCCAGAAAGATCACGGATGACTTCGACTTCTTCGCCCGTCATCTCGAACACATCGCCGTCAAGGGTAAGCGTTAGCGTTTCACCCTTGAGCAACGTTTCAGCGTAGCGCCGTACATCCGCCGCGTCGCCTTCACGTAGCGCCTTTTGCACGCGCGGGAACTCTTTGCCGAACTTGCGCCCCAAGAACTTGGGGATGGGGTTTAGGCTGTAGTTGATGAATCCGCCTGCGTCGGCCAGCGTTTCAGTGCCTTTGACGTTCAGTTCTAGCAAGATGATGTCGGCAAGGTTGGCAACGGCATCGCTTTCGGCGCGGTTGGGCGTGACGAAGTTCGCCCGCGCCAACGGCTGACGGATGTTGATATTGACCGCCTCGCGCGCAGAACGCCCTAAGTTGACCAAGCGTTGCGCCACGTTCATCTCGCGCAGTAGCTTTTGATCAATCAGCGCGGCGTCAAAGGTCGGCCACTCGGCAAGATGTACACTGCTGGCGTTGCCCTCAAGGTTGCGGTATAGCTCATCGCTGACAAACGGCATGGCGGGCGCCAGCAATTTGCTGACGGTGGTCAACACTTCGTAGAGCGTGGCAAAGGCTGCTGGGTCTTCTTCCCAAAAGCGATCACGGGTTAAGCGCACGTACCAGTT
>JBMOFU010000485.1:0-2844 GCA_049318725.1 Phototrophicaceae bacterium
CTAGAGTGGACGACGCGCACAACCCGTGCCAGTTACGCCTATCTAGGGTTGCTAGAAGGTCAACCGCCTGTCATCCGTACCGCGCACGTCTATGGCCTTGCAGAGGGCAACCACGCCCCCACTACCCTAGAGGATGTTTATCCAGCCATCCAGACGGTGATCGAAAGCGGGCAAACGGTCAGCAACGCCCAAGACCACACCGAGCCAGTGATGATCTTGCCGATTTTGCGCGAGCGCAAGGTACAAGGGGTGGTGATTTTGCATCGCTTGGGCGGCCTGCCATTCAGCCAAAGCGATGTTGACCGCGCCGAACGCATCGTCAACCGTTCCGCCGTTGCCATAGACAACGCCCGCCTGTATGCCGCCGTCCAAGCCGCAGACCGCGCCAAAAGCGAGTTTGTTGCTACCGTCGCCCATGACCTTAAAGTGCCAATGACCAGCATCATGGGCTATGCCGCCCTGACAAAATCTGTGGGGGATTCCCAAAAGAACCTTGTTGGGCGTCAGGGAGAATTCCTCGACAAAATCGTGGATACCGTCCGCCGCATGGAAGTGCTGGTCAGCGACCTTGCCGACATCAGCCGCGTAGAAAGCGGTCACTTTCGCATGGATTCGATTCAAGTCCCCGTAGAAAGGCTGGTTGAAGCGGTCAAAGACAACACCATCCTGCAAATTGAGGAACGCAGCCATACACTTGTGGAAAAAATCGCCCCCGGTTTACCGCCGCTGTGGGTGGACTACTATCGGCTACTGCAAGTGTTGACCAATTTGGTGAGCAATGCCTACAAATATACGCCCAACGGCGGCACGATCACCTTAAGCGCTGCGCTGGAGGGGGATCGGGTGCGCTTTGGAGTGCTGGATACGGGCATCGGGCTATCGCCCAAGCAAGTTGCCAAACTGGGTACAAAGTTCTGGCGGGCAGATGACGACTATACCCGCAGCCAGCCGGGGACGGGGCTAGGCTTTGCCATCACCAGCCAAATTGTGCATTTGATGGGCAGCGAGATTCAGATTGAAAGCCAAGTGGGGCAAGGCAGCCGTTTTTCCTTCAGTGTGCCAACCTACACGGCCTAAGCTATGCCCCTAACGCCCGCCACACACAACACCAATCAGCGAAGGGTTTTTCGTCGTGTTGCTTTTTCTCTCTCCCCACTATGACGACGCAATCTACAGTTGCGGCGGCGCAATCTACCACAGGGTCAAGGGTGGGGAATCGGTGTGCATCCTCACGGTGATGGGCGGGGAACCTATGCGTTTGCCGTCTACACCGCTGGTGGCAGAGCTACATGCCCGTTGGGACGCCGGAAAATCCCCCGTGATCGTGCGGCGCGCCGAAGATGCCGTTGCAGCGGTGCTACTGGGCGCAACTGCCGACTATTGGCAATTGCCAGACTGCATCTACCGCACTGATGCCGACGGCAACGCGCTTTACCCCACTGGCGACCACCTGTGGAATACCATCCACCCAAATGACCCGGCGCTGGCTTGGTTGCGTCAGCAGCCGCTACCAAACGGGATCACCGAAATCTATGCGCCGTTGGGCGTGGGCGGCCATGTAGACCATTTGATTGTGCGCGCTTGGGCGCTGGAACTGGCCGCACGCTTCAACATCAGTCTGTGGCTCTATGAAGAATATCCCTACCGCACCCAACTTGAAAAACGCAAGCTGGCTTATGAACAAGTGGCAAAGTTGGCGTTAAATCCTGTGCGATTTCAGTTGACAGACGCGGGCGTGCGGGCGAAGATTGAAGGGGTTAAAGCCTATCGCTCTCAGGTCAGCACCTTCTGGGCAGATGTCCCTAGCTTAGAGCGCGATGTTTTGGCGGCGATGCAACCCACACCGAGCGATAGACCCTTTGAAATGTTTTTCCGCCTGCAGGCGTCCGGACAGCAAGGATAAGAACAGCATGGCAAATACCGAAAAAGCGCTTGAAAAGCTCAACGAACTGATCCAAAACGCCCGCACAGGCAATATCATTCCCTTTCGCTTGACCGGCCAACTGGAAGAAATCGCGGCGTTACTGGCTGCCCAAGACGACGCCCCGCCTACTCCGACTGGCGATATTGCCGAATTGTTGGCAGCACAGGCCAAGTTTATCTCTGTGACCGTCCATGAACTGCGTACCCCGATGACCAGCATTCGCGGCTATGGGGACATGCTCGCCAGCGGTGCAATGGGGCCACTGAACGACATGCAAAAGCAATTTATTGAAACGATCCGCACCAACGCCCGCCGCATGGAAGGCTTGCTGCAAGACGTGAGCGATGTGGGCAAAATCCGCGCACAGGCGTTGCGCCTTAGCCCTAAAATGGACATGTTCAAGAACATTGCAATGGTTTTGGAAAAAGAGTGCGCGCCACTGGCCGAAGAACTGCACAAATCCCTGACGTTTGACATCCCGCAGGGCTTGCCGATCTTGGACATTGACGGCGACTACCTTGCGAAGGCCATCCGCAAATTGGTAGACAATGGGCTACGCTACAGCCATGAGGACGGCGCGGTACACCTCAGCGCACGCGGAGACGGCAATTGGCTGGTGATTGAGGTGCGCGACAATGGTTTTGGGATGAACCCTGACGAACTGAGCCACTTGGGCGAACTATATTGGCGCTCTGAAAACGAGTCCGTGCGGATGCACAAGGGCAGCGGCATGGGCATCCCGATTGCGTTCGGCATCATTGATTTGCTCGGCGGGCGCGTCAACGTCGAAAGCGCGCCTAACGTCGGGACGGTGTTCACCGTCCGCGTGCCGGGGATGACTTAAAAGCAGGAAAAGCAGTAAGGGCAGTGACGAGTGACGAGTGACGAGTGACGAGTGACGAGTGACGAGTGACGAGTGA
>JBMOFU010000486.1:0-2837 GCA_049318725.1 Phototrophicaceae bacterium
CAAGTCCGCCGCCCGACTATCCGCCCACTAATCTAGCGACCGCCACTCCACCTGTGCCGCAACCGCGTGTGATCTTGCCCTACATCCTTCCCCCGCCGCCCCCCGCACCCTATTGGCGGCGGGTCGAACAGTACGGCGCATTGATCGGCTTTGCCTGCCCACAGCATCACTTGTATGTGCCAGTAACGGGCAATCGACGACCGGATGCAGATATGCGCTGCCCGGCCTGTGCCGGCAAGTCGCTGAGTGGGCTGCGCGACGCACGCCACGAGCGCTATCGGCTAGAGCGCACGGTGTTGTTTGCGTCAGGCGGCGGGTATCAACGCTGGAGCGATACTCCTACCCCGCTGATATGGGGTATCGCCTCACCGTTCGATACCGCGGGACGGGCGCACTTGGCCGGTGAACTCGAACAGGCCACTTGGCAGGTTGAACTCCCCCCGGCGTTGGCGGCGCGCTACTTCGACAGCGAACATGCCATTTTCCGTTGGGGATTGAGCAAGTCACTCCAGCGATTGTCGCGGTTATATTATGTAGAAGAAGGCTTGCCGCTCTTTGGCCGTGAACCGCTGCGATTGTACTTCAGCATGATCCAGCGCCATCACTTGCGGATCAAGCAAGCCCGCGAATTCCTTGAGGGCTATGTACGCGAGTATGGTCAGTTAACCGAGCTAGAAGCCGCACTGGATAGCGTGGACAGTCAGGCCTTTGAGGGATTAGGGAACATCAAGCACTACGCTGCCTATACTGTCGAGGCGCTCAAGCGGGGATTAGAAGAAGGGTAACCGGATTATATATACTGGAGTTAAGTCTTTCGCCTCATCAGAGATGCTAACTCTGTCCATTTTATCAAGGGTATCCTATGTTTGGCTGGTACCTCCATTCTACCTGACAAGATTTTTCAAATGGCCTCTTAGCTGTTAAACTTATGCTGGTTGATTGACAATCTGTTTGTTACAATAAAATCATATTACCAATAACCTATAATGATGATAAACCTATGCCCAATGAACCTTTGATCCAACAACTTGACGAGCTTCGCGCTTACTATACCCATCAGCGAAAAGCGGCACTGTCCCTGCAAACATCGCTGAAAACTGCTCAAGACAGCCAAATCCGCCTGCAAAAAGCTTTGACCGATTACCGTGACCAGAACACAGCAGTCACCCTCAATGAAGCACTCATAACCTTTAGGAATTTAGACCTTAAAACAACGTTGCTTGACCCATTATTACCAGAGTTGCGCCGTGAGTTGAAAATACTTGGTACTCTCACGAATGGGCTAAAAGATGCTATTGCTGCGCTTCGCAGTGACCCTGTGGATGTCACGCGCTTAGACAAAGCCTGCACCACGCTACAATCTGTACAGCAGCCCAACATTACAGATTTACTTGCCCAACTATACCCAGAACTTGACCTTGCTCAACGTGCGCTTGGCGACCTTTTCGGATACAAACTGCGCGATGCGTTGCTTACGCAAGGGATCAACATTGGCGGACGCCCACCTCGGTTTGAACTGGGGCGGTTTGAGATAGATGCCAATTTTGCTCGGCGCACCATCACCATTCGCTACGGTAAGGATGTCGTCATCCCGCGCGCGCCAATCACCGTCGAGGCAACCGTAAAAGCATATCAACAAGCCCTCAAACAAGTGGCGGAGCGTTCGCAAGATGGTAAAGTCTGGATTTCACAGTTATACGACGCTTATCACACAGTACGCCGCAAGTTAGTAACAGATAGTGTGCGTGTCAATATCGTAGATTGTTATCGTGAAATGGTTTTGCTCCGGCAGGGACGCGCCTTTGCTAGCGAACCCAGTAAACAGACCTTCACCGACTATACCCGCGCCCAATTCATCTATGACTTTTACCAAATGAGCGGGGAACTTCGCTTAACCCACAACGGCCACACGGTCAAAGCCCATGTTGCGTCTAAGTCTCAAGCAGACAACCCCACCAAAAGTATGTGGATTGTTGAAGGCGATAGCCCCTATGACGGGCGCTACATTGCAGACATTGAATTTGTGAAAGAGTAAGTGCATATGCTCCCTGAACGCCCGCTCGCACGGCAAATCATTGAAACGCTCGGCCAGTCTGGAACACCAATGCCAAAGGGCGTCAGCTTTTACAATGTTGGCAATGAATCTTTACTCAATGCCATTGATACCCACTATTTCGGCTCGTATCTGGCCGATGGTGGCGCAGTATTTAAGCTCGTTGTTGGCGACTATGGCAGCGGAAAGTCCCACTTTTTGTACTGCGTCAGAGACCGCGCATGGCAACGGCATTTTGCCGTCAGCAAGGTTGACCTTAGCCCCAAAGAAAGCCCCTATGACGATCAGCGGCGCGTGTATGCGGCAGTCGCTTCTTCCGTTGTGTGGCATGAACTAGGTGCAACCAGTGAGGACGAACACGGGCTATCACGCTTTTTAGAGGGGACGTTGCGGCGGTTGGTCTACCTGCATGGCATGGACATCGGCGACGAAGGCATAGAAGCAATCCCTGATGTACGCGCCTTTATGCAAACACTTGGCGCTAGCCAGATTGATAGCTTGAGCTTTCATAAAGCCATACAAGGCTACTTTCATGCGCTGTTACGCGGCCATGAACGCCGCCTAGAGTCTTTAGAGCGCTGGTTACACGGCGAAGAAGTCACCCCAGAAGACATGCGCGACCTGCGTTCCATTGGTGTCACCGAAAAGATCAATAAGAACAACGCCTTTAAGATGTTGCGCTCCCTGTGCCAAGCCGTGCGTGCCATCGGCTACACCGGCTTGTGCCTGCTCTTTGACGAAGGCGACAGAATGTTGAGCATCGGCGGCAAGGCAGAAAAGACCG
>JBMOFU010000487.1:0-2837 GCA_049318725.1 Phototrophicaceae bacterium
AGTGAGTTGTTCTGGGGTCAGTTGCGATAAAAACAGTGCAATCTGTTGACTATTCAACTTGGAGAGGTCTACTTGAGACATATCTATATCGCTTTGGGCAGCAACCGGTAAGAGCATCCCCACTGCCAATAGCGCAACGATGCCTACAATCATCCAATGCTTAAATGTGCGTAACATATTCACCTTCCATACGGGGTCAAAGAATAAGGTAGGGTGATGCGGGTTGCACTTCGTATTTTATTATATCCATTCTAATTCAATAGACAATTTAATGATGGATTACGGCAATTGCATCAAAGGCGCTGGTGTATGTGTAGGGGCGCAGCACGCTACGCCCCTACGATAAAATCATCTGTTTTTGCAGAACGCGATTGCCCTGACCCTGCCCTCTACGCAGGTAACAATTGCTGAGTGCTGTGTTAGAATTAAAAATGCAGTGAGGGCTTATCGCTGGCTTGCGCTATCATTATTGGCAAAATGACAATGACCTAAGGGTTTGCCCATGTACTCTGAATTTGTTTTGCCTAATATCACGATGAAGGCTGTCGGGAGTGGGCGCTTGTTCCCCGTCAAATCGCTAGGATGCCCGTCAGTATTGTTGTTCCACGACGACCAAACCATTGCAGCAGCGGAAAAAGTCAACACGGTGGTGCGCTCGCGCTATCCGTTTTCCCAACAGGTGTTGGTCGCCAGCGTGGTGGATTTGTGGTTCGTCCCCAGTACCACCCGCCAAATCGTGCGCGAATTCTTACAGTTGGCCTACAACGAAGGCGTCAAGCGCCTACCAGAGGGCATAGACCCGGTAGAGTATGTGATTGTTTTGCCAGACTGGAAAGGCCAATTGACTGAATCTTTAGCTGTCGGCAAGGTCAGCCGTCAAGCGGCGGTGGCGGTGGTGGACGGCGCAGGGAATGTGGTCGGCAAGTACAAGGGGGAGCGTGTAGGGGATGCCGCGCTGCAAATGCTGGATGAAATCTACCAGCGGTAGCGGCGGCGGACGAGGCAAGCCTCGTCCCTACGTCGCAATGGGTATAAACAATCACCCGCGCTCGTTGCTGGGGCGCGGGATGGGCAATGCGTCTAGGTCAAGGTTGGCGGGCAGGTCAAGGCGGTCAATCGGCAACCAGACGGCACGGTCTTCCCCGCGCCGTAACACTTGCAGCCATTGTTTGTCGAACTTGCGGCCAATCAGCGCAAAAGCGTCCAGCGGATAGGCGACATCTGGCGACACGTATTGGGCATTAGGGCCAAAGCGCATACTCACGCCCGTATCGCCGTTGACGACGGCCTGCGGTGCATCGGGGGGGATCAATTCCAGTTCGTAGCCGTCAATCCACAGCGGAACAAGGTTAAAAAATGTGTTGCCCGGCGTAAACGGGAAGACGTTGCCGTCAAGGTCGTAGAACGACAGCGGTTCTTCGCGGGTGGCGCGCCGCCATTCGCCCGCCCAATAGCGCCCATCGCGCAGCAAGAGTACCCGCCCGCTGCCGATAAAGTTCACCGAAAAGGCAAAGTCGCCCGGCCCCCAGTAATTTTCGCTGACGAACGGCTGCACGGTATGTTCTTCTTCAATCACCACGATGTTTTTGGCCGCCACACGATCCCCCGTGCCGCCTTGAATGTGGGCTTCGCCGTCCTGTAAGTGCAGCCAGCGCTCGGTTTCGGCGTCCCAATCCCATTCAGAAACCGTTTCACTATAGCGTACCCGCAACGTGTCTAGCGGTAGGCCGCCTGCGGGCGTGGTATCGCTAAAGGCCATCCCATAGATTGGCTCGGCGGTCAGGTCTGCGCCGCGCTCAGTGGCGTAATCGGTGCGGATGGCGGCAGTGTCGCCAAACAGCGTATGCTCTAGGGCGATGCCCTCTTGCGGATAGCGGCAGAAGGGCGGGCAAGGGCCACTGCCGCCCACGACACGAGACACCATCAAGGCATCACGGAACAGAACATCGTTGGCGCCTTGTGCCATGCCGCTAAAGGCGAATAAGCTGCGGTACATGCGGGTGAGTTCAAAATCCACCAGCCGCCCGCTGCGAATAGGGCCGACTTTTTCAAGGTCGGTGGCGTAAAACACCGCACTAAAGCGCGTCACCCCGCCCGCCAGCAGATGCTCCCAGACGATTTCGGCCTCATTCAGCCCAATTTGCGACTCACGGACAAACGCAGGGAAGTTAGAAATCTTGACGATCAACGGGCGGCGGTCTAGCAGGGTGGGGTCATCTACAACAAGCCCAGTGAGCGGATTGATGCCTTCGGGGTAGTGGTCTGGCCCGACGATGGGCGGTGTGCCGTCTTGCGCCAAAGATACCCCAACGATCATGAGCCACAATAGGCCGCCAAGTAGCCAGCGAGAAACGCGCATCGTGTTTTTTCCTTTTTGGGCATTGTGCAGACAAACGCGGGTTATAGTAGCCTTACGCACGCCAATTGTGTAGGGAACAGCACCGCGTCTTTAGAATTGGTGCCAACATAACGGCGAATTTTTTGTACAATAGAGCGATATACAATCACGGCCAAAAGGAACCCTACACTACAATGATCCCGCATGAGCAGATTCCAGCTGGCAGCAAATCTGGTTTTATAGATCGTAATACGATTGACCTAGAAGGGTTGGAGGCGTATATGTCACGTACTGGGGTAATCCGCACGGAGGATTTACCGCTCCCGCCGAAAGAAATGCCAGAAGAAATTGAACGCCGCCGCGAACCGCCCGCACCCCCCACGCTACCAGAGGTCAACCAAGACGACGGCAGCACCACTGGGGTGATCCATTTTAACAGCGAAGGCAAAGACCGCGCTGCCCGCGAAAAACACCCGCGTCAACAGTAATCCGGCGTATC
>JBMOFU010000488.1:0-2822 GCA_049318725.1 Phototrophicaceae bacterium
CTGTCACATCCGCACGACGCCGAAAAATCGACCCTGTGAGCGGTGATTGTGTTAAGTGGATAGACATGGGGCATGAGGCATCATGTCCCTACCCGTAGCCGAATATGCAAATCTGCTTTGGCAACCCCGCGTTTGATGAAATCACTCGCATAATCTTTAATCTTTGTCCCCCGTGTGCGGGTGGCTAGTGCTATACTATGTCTGTTTTAGAGCCGAACTTACACGAAGGGGACTTCGCCCATGACCGACTTTACCGCGCTCTCGCTGTCAGAACAACTGGCCGCGCTCAATGACGGCCTCATTACTTCTGTTGCACTGACGCAGGCGTACCTTGACAACATCCAACGCCTTAACCCGACCCTCAATAGCTATATCACTGTCACCCAAGAAGACGCCTTAATCCAAGCGGCGGCGGCAGACAACGACCGCATACACGGCAGGATTGCGCCGCTATTGGGCTTGCCGCTTGGCATCAAAGATGTGCTTTCCACCAAAGGGATTGAAACCACTTGCGCGTCAAACATCCTGCGCGGGTATGTTCCCGTGTTCGACGCAACTGCCGTCGCACGCCTTAAAGCAGCAGGGGCATTGATTTTAGGCAAGCTCAACATGGACGAGTTTGCAATGGGGTCTTCCAACGAGAATAGCGCCTTTGGGCTGTGCCGTAACCCGTGGGACATTGACCGTGTTCCCGGCGGGAGCAGTGGCGGGAGTGGGGTCGCTGTCGCCGCCGGGCTGTGCGCGGGCGCGCTTGGCACCGACACAGGCGGGAGCGTGCGCCTGCCTGCGTCCTATTGTGGGATTACCGCCATGAAGCCGTCTTACGGGCGCGTGTCCCGTTGGGGGTTAATCGCCTATGGGTCATCGCTAGACAGCATCGGTACGATGGGGCGAACGGTAGAAGATACCGCCCGCCTGTTACAGGTGATCGCCGGGCATGACCCCAAAGATAGCACCTCTATGCCGCTAGACGTACCCAATTACCTAGAGGCACTAGAAGGCGGCGTAAAGGGACTCAAGATCGGCGTGCCAGAAGAATACTTTGGCGAAGGGATTGCTGCTGAAACCGCGCACGCCGTCCGTACTGCCATTGCCGCCCTTGAACAGCAAGGCGCTACGGTTCATCCCGTCAAAATGCCGATGACTGAGTATTGCCTGCCCGCCTACTACCTAATTGCGACCTCTGAGGCCAGTTCAAACCTTGCGCGCTACGACGGCATCCGCTTTGGCAACTTACAAGATCAAGGGGAAATGTGGGACACCTACCGTGTGACACGCGGCGAGGGCTTTGGCGATGAGGTCAAGTTGCGGATCATGCTCGGCACATATGCCCTCAGTGCAGGCTACTATGACGCCTACTACGGCAAAGCGCAGGCCGTCCGCACGTTGATTAAACGGGACTTCGATAATGCCTTTGAGCAAGTAGACGTGCTAATCACCCCCGTTGCGCCAGATGTCGCGTTCAAGATTGGCGAAAACATCTCTGATCCGTTGCAGATGTATCTGGCGGACGTGCTTTCAGTCAGCGCCAACCTTGCAGGCGTGGCAGCGTTAGCGTTGCCGTGCGGATTCAGCAGTAGCGGGCTACCGATTGGGATGCAAATCTTCAGTAAGGCGTTTAACGAAAGCGCCGCCTTCCGTGTAGGCGCCGCCTATCAAGCGATCACGGATTGGCACACCCAACGCCCAACTGTGTTGTTGTAGAAAGCGCATCGCACTATGGAACTTGGTCAACTCGAAGCCTTTGAGCGTGCTGCGCGTGAGGGAAGCTTTACCGCAGCAGCCGAAGCCCTCAAACTCACCCAACCGGCCATCAGCACACGGATTGCCGCGCTTGAGGCCGAATTGGGGGGCGCGCTGTTTGAACGCGGACGCAGGCTTCGGTTGACCCCGCTTGGCGAAGCGATTTTGCCGCACGCCGAGCGGATGCTGGCGGCGGCAGGCGATGCCCGTCATGCTGCAAAGTTGTTGGCGGCGGGCAAGCTCGGCAGCGTTGCCATTGCCGCGCTAGACACGCTCGGCGTGGCGATGCTCCCCGACCCAATGACGCGCTTTCGGGCGGCCTTCCCGCTAGTAGACTTCACCATTCGCTTTCGCATCAAGCGCCAAATTCTAGCGATGCTCTACGACGGCCAAGTGACGTTAGGGTTAAGCGCTGCACCGATGTGGGACAAAAACGTGCGCGTGCTGGCGCGCTTCCGCAATCCTATTCGTGCTGTGGTCAGCGTCAAGCATCCGCTTGCCAACCGAGAAACCCTGCGTATGGAGCAACTTCAGCGCTACCCCATCTATCGTTCGACCCTCAGCCCCACCGCCACCGCCATCATTGACGACTTGGCCGAACAAGCCCGCCGTGAGGGTAGCGGCGGCATGACCAACATCCCCGCGATTATGGCTGCACCACTCTTGCAAGACCATCAAGGGGTGACGTTTTTGCCGCAAGCCCTCGTCCAGCGCGGCGTAGATGACGGCCAGTTGGTATTCCTCAACATCAGCGACATGCCCGACCTTTCCACCGAGCCGCTACTCATCACCCGTATTGATTACATACTGGACGAACCGCACACCGCATTTGTCGCCATGCTGTGCGAGCGCTGGGCGCAGATTCAGGTACAATAAGGATATGTCTACGCTCATCACCGACCCTAAAGCACTGCCTGCGCTGGTTGACCAAGCGCGCGATTCCTTTGCGGTCATGGGCTATATGCTAGAGTTCTACACAGACTTGAGCGATGCCGAAATTGACGCGCTGGTGGAATCGGTCGCGGCGCCAATCCGTGCGGCGATAGACTGCACCCAATGCGCCAACTGCTGCCAATCCT
>JBMOFU010000489.1:0-2818 GCA_049318725.1 Phototrophicaceae bacterium
TAGATACGTTACCGCGCCAGTGGCACATCCCTACGGGTCACAACAACGTTTTATAGGCAAAACGATGCCGAAATTATCACCCTTCCGTTTGATCTGATTGACATGGCGCGCACTAGCATATCCATGGATAACTCTGTAGACTGGTCTATATAGTCGCCCTAGCAACCCAATCCAGAGGAGCAACCCGCATCATGACCCAAACCCCCCGCCCTGCGCGTGATTGGTCGTGGACACCTAGCCCGATAATGAACCGTGTGATGTCCACCATTTTGCGGCTGCCGTTAGCACACCGAATGCTCAGTTCAATGATGTTGCTGATTACCTTCACTGGGCGCAAGAGCGGCAAGCAGTACACCACGCCGGTCGGGTATCTGCGCGACGGCAACCGCGTTTACATCCTCACCAAGCGCTTTCGGGCATGGTGGCACAACTTTGAACAACCCGCGTCGGTCACACTCCGCATCGCCGGGCAGGATGTCAGCGGTCAGGCCAGCGCTGTCACGGATGCCGCAGCAGTGGCGCAACGCATGACCCAATTCATTCAAGCGCGCCCTAACGATGCGGAAATCTTTGAGGTGCACCTGCTGGAAAACGGCCAACCCGACCCCTCTAGCCTTGACGCCGTTGCCCAAAAGGTGGTTGTGATTGAGGTGCAATTGGCCGCATAAGCGCCCTGCAAGCGGAGCATTGTCCATCGAACGACATGCAAGACGGCTACCGCCTAGTCGTTCACTTGCCGCGCCGCCTGAAAGCGTGCGGGCAACCCGCCGCTGGCCGATTCCGTCAAGCGGATGTAGGTCTGCGGCTTGCGCTGTTGCAATAACGGGAATAATCCCCGCCAGCGCGCTAATACTGCCGGGTCAAGCTCGGCGGTGATGACTTCCACTTGGTCACGGCTGGCCTGTGCCAACACATTGCCCATCGGGTCACAGATGAAGCTAGAGCCGTAAAACGTCACGCCGTTTTCCACGCCAACGCGGTTAGCCGCCCCCACATACACCCCATTGGCGATGGCGTGCGCCCGCATGACCGTCTGCCACGCTTCGCTGCTGTCCATGTCTGGGTCGGTGGGTTCACTGCCGATGGCCGTTGGATAGAAGATGTATTCCGCCCCGTTGAGGCTGTAAATCCGCGCCAGTTCAGGGAACCATTGATCGTAGCAGGTGGGGGCGGCAATGGCGGCTTGTTCCGTTTGCCAAACGGGATACTGTTCGCCGCCGCCGAAGAAGTCGGTTTCGTAGTAGCCGTCGCCGCTAGGGATGTGAACCTTGCGCGTGATCCCCACCAGCGCGCCATCTGCTGCGTGGATCGTAGCGGTATCATAATAGCGGTCGCCGTCTTGTTCGTACAAACTGGCGACCAGCGTTACGCCGTGCGTCTGCGCCATTTCGCTAAAGAAGGCGCACGACACGCCGCCGTCTATCGCTTCGGCGTATTCAAAGCCGCGCAGGTCGCGGGTGCCGGGGAAGTAAGGGATGAGCGTAAACTCTGGCAGGCAGACGACGCTGGCGCCGCGTGCCCGTGCTTGGGCGATCAAGGGGCGGTATTGCGCCTTCATGCTGTCTATGTCGCCCGTCAAGGTGGATTGCACCAATGCAACCGTGAATTTTTCCATCGTCAGCCTCCACTGAAAATCCGCTTAAGGGTATTGCCCGCCATGATACCGCATGTGGGGCGCATAGGGCAATCGCACCAGAATAAGATGGGGTCATCACAGTACAGATCACATTTTTATGTAGAGAGGCACCAGTGTGTGCCTCCGTTTTGGGTAGGGATTAAAGGGTTAACACGATTGTTTTTACCTGTAAAAACACGGACGCCACAGGTGTCGTCCCTACCCATAGTGACCAGTAGGGACGATGCTTGCGGCGTCCGCCGACGCTTTTCAATTAGCTGTTATTGGAGCCAAACACACTCGCTGAACCGCCAAAGGTCGCCCGTAATCCGCTGATGAGTTGAGTGCGTTGGGCGTCGGTCAAGTTGGCGTCGGGGTGCATCGGGAGGTAAATCGGGAGCGGCATACCGCCTTCTTCGATTTCTTCGGCCATGTCGTCAAACTCAACATGATGATTTACAGACACATTCATCTTGTCGCGCCCTTCATGCACATCATGGGCGACCAACCAGCCCACCGGCGCAACGTAGCTGTACCACGGGTAGACGCTTTCATTCGAGTGACAATCGGCGCAGGCGGTCTTCCATAATTGTTCAGTTTGCGGGGAATCCCACTGGATGACGCTTGTGACGGGCGGGTTATCCAGCTTGAAGTCTGGCACAATGAAGCGCACAAACTGCAACGCGACCGCGACAGTCAGCAGGCCACCAGCCGTCATGATGCCCAGCCGTTGCCAGCGGGGTGCAGCAGAACCCATGTTTTGAGACATGATAATCTTTTCCTTGTGTAGTGGATGTTAAGGTAGATTGCCTAGAACACAGTACACGGGGAGGGGCGGCTCCCAACCGAATGCCCCCCTATCTATACAGTACGCACAAAAGAGGGGATTCGGCTTAAATCTGCCTTAAATTTCCTTCAGGGCGCAGTAAAGTCGGCTGTTCAGGCCACGGCTTAAGTTCGCTTTTTTCTACAGCGGCAAAATAAGTTGGAATAGTCCTTGCTCCAGATAAGCGTCAGGGGCTTGGCGAAAGCGGCGCTGATCAGGGCAATCGCGTTCTCCAAAAATGTGCGATTTTAGGGTAGGGGCGCAATATATTGCACCCCTACGGAATTGTGAATACGCCTTTAGGGGCATGATAGTTCATGCCCCGCAAGTACGTACATCGTTCAATAATATCTTGATATTTAGAATGCGTTTGCCCT
>JBMOFU010000490.1:0-2814 GCA_049318725.1 Phototrophicaceae bacterium
GGGGCGCAATAGATTGCGCCCTTACTCATCCCTGTATTTTGCCGCCGCTAATGTCAAAATGACCAAGTGGCGCAATCCACGCTCGATGGGCGCAGTCTCGATGTACTCGTCCAGCCGATGGGCGTTGCCGCCGTGTGTGATCCCCACCGTCACGCACGGGACGCCGTAAGACAGCGGGATGTTGCCGTCGGTACTACCGACCTGTAACGTGCCGCGTGTGCCAGTTTCTTCCAGCGCCGCCAACGCCCCAATCACTAAGGGATGCTCGGCGGGGATTTCTCCGGCGGGGCGGTCTCCGACAACTTCGGTGTGGAAGGTCAATGATGCTGACTCTAGGCGGACGATTTGGGCATAAACCTGATTTTCAAGCGCAGTAAGCGCCGCCACAGACTCCGAGCGTAAATCGAGCCACATCCCCGCTTGCGTCGCAATCGAGTTGATGCTTTGGCCGCCTTCGAGCATCCCAATATTGTAGGTTGTGCGCGGGGTTTCTGGCGGGGTGATGGCCGCAATCGCTGCGCCGAGCTTGACAATCCCATGCGTGGCACTAGGCCGCCCAAAATGAAGCCAACTGTGGCCGCCTTCCGTGCGGGCGGTGATGTGCAAGCGCCGTACCGCAATCCCGGCGCGGTAAACGTACCCGTAAGCCAAGCCCTCTAGGTTAATCACAGCGCGAACCTTGTGCTGAAGCGCTAGGAACGCCGCCTTTGCCCCGCCTAAGTCGCCTAAGCCTTCTTCACGGCTGGTTGCCACAAACCATAGGTTGCAGGGTGGGATGATGGCGCGGGTTTTGAGTACCCGTAATACCCCTAACATCCCGGCCACGCCAATGCTATTATCGCCAAGCCCGGGGCCGTAAATCGTCTGATTGCTGCGTTTGATCGTCAGGTCAGTTTCAGCGGGGAATACGGTGTCTATGTGAGCCATAAGCATGATGCCCGGCAATTGGTCATTTTGCCCGCGCAACAGCCCAAAAGCGTTATGCACGCCATCCACCGACACCGATTCTAGCCCAAAGTGGCGGAATTGCTCGGCTACATAGTCTGCACGGGGGGCTTCGGCAAAGGTGGGCGCAGGGATTTGTTGGATTTTGATCCCTTGCTCAATCACCCATTCCTCAAAGCCATGCAGGTGCGTGATCTGGCGGGCAAATTGTTTGACAAGCGCTTTCATGCACAGCCCTTTAGCTTCCCTCAATAGACGATGAACACCCGATCAACGAAAAAAACCGACCTTGTGGGTCGGGCGATGGGGATGGGTTTTAGAACACAACACGAACCGCCCAAGGGGCGAAGCCCTGTTGATTTACTGCTTGGCAGCTTGGAGAGCGGCCAAATGTTTCATCAAACGACCCTTACGACGGGACGCATTGCGCTTGTGGATGACGCCACGCGCAGCGGCTTTGTCTAGGTCGCGCACGGCCAAACGGGTGGCCTCAATTGCAGCGGTGATGTCTTTAGCAGCGGGGGCTGCCGCAACTACAAGGGCTTGACGAGCCGTTTTGACCAGCGTGCGGGCGCGAGCGCGGAATACACGGTTGTAGGTGCGGCGCTTATCATTTTGGCGGATACGCTTCAATGCAGATTTATGATTTGCCATGTGACCTTTTATAATGTGGGGTGTCCCATCAACGGGGGCAACGCCACATGCTCCTTCCTAAAAAAGCGTTTTGATGGTGCAAACGATGGGCATTACAAACAATGCCCCAAACGCGGGGCAGTGTACCATTATACCTATAGGCGCACAGGCAAAACAAGGTGCGGTTACAGGACGAATTGCACCACCAACCCGATCAACGCCACGAGATTGAGTATCCCCACGACCACTAGCCCAACGACTAACCCGCGTGGAGAGGGTTCATCGGTGCCGGGGATGCGCGTCGGTTTGATAGTTGCGGGCAACATCCCTAAAAAGTCTTCTTCGCCGTCGTCGTCAAAGTCATTATCGTCTAGGCCGCTGCCGTCTTGGAAGGTGCCAGCCGATGCGATCTTGGGCTTTTCGAGGAAGTCCCCAAAGTATATATCTTCTTCCTCCGCAGGGGCGGGGGCGGTGCTGCGGTACTTCGGTTCCGCCTCAAAAAGCGAACTCTCGCTAGAAATCTTTGGGGGGGCGGGCTTAGGCGCAACGGGCGGCATGGTGTTTGGCGGCGGGGATGGGGTAAAGGTCGGCGCAGGCGGCGCTGACGAAAACGGGCTGCTGTCTATCAATGGGGAGGTAAACGCCCCCCCAAACGGATCGGGTTTCGCCGCACCCGTTGGGGCGCTCCCGAATGGGTTGGTATTGACCGCGCCGGTGGCGTCTTGCATAAACGTGTCGAAGGTGTTGCTGCCGCTGGTAAAGGCGTTCTTGCTGGCGCTTTCTGTCTTACGCTTGATCTCTTCGAGTAGCTGCAAAGCGGCGGTATTGTTGGGGTTAATGACCAGCACGTTGGTCAGGCAAGTGCGTTGATCTTCTTCGCCTTCCACTGCGGAAGCCAACCACAGCCATGCTTCCTCATTAGACTCGTCTAGCTCTACCGCACGCATCAAAAACGCCTGTGCTTCGGCCTTATTGCCCTGATTCACCGCCCGCTTACCCTGTTCGATAAACCCTTTGATGTTCGCTGTAGACATATGGCGCCCCTGTGTACATAGCCTTAAGGAATCTTTTATATGATAACACACTCAAAAAACGACTGGCAAATAGAGTAGAATTATCTTTCTGGAAAAGCCTAACCCCTTTCTCTACTACAAAGTGGTGTAAAAAGTTGACCTGCACGCCAACCCCTGCGAAGATAAAGACACCATCAAACGCAAGTGTTGGGAGTGACTTTCA
>JBMOFU010000491.1:0-2810 GCA_049318725.1 Phototrophicaceae bacterium
AGCTTCGGCACCTTGACGCTTAGGGCAAACGGTTCGTTCGAGTACCTGACCGACCCTAACGCGGGCGCGACGGTGGACGGCTTCCGCTACAGCGTGCTAGACAGCGCAAACAACCGTTTGGCGGCGCTGGTGTGTATCGCCGTCAGCGATTTAGCCATCAGCGTGCCGGGTGACCAATTCACTGAGGTGACAAGCGCCATCCCAATCCCCGGCATCATCATCAACGTTCCGTCTACCGATGCCAACATCCCTATCGTGGTGGAACTCAGCGTTGGTAGTGGGACGCTTTCGCTCACGGGGGTATCTGACGGCGCAGTTCCCACCCCCGCTGAAGAATGCCAGCGAATCCAACTGGGTAGGCGGATTGTCAGCGCGCCAACGCCGCCAGAAGGCCGCCGCATCGTAGTGGATTCTGGTCGCACGCCCCTTCAAACCGTACCTAGCACGATCAGCCGCAGCGCCGTTCCAGTGCTAATGAGCAGCGTTGCCTTGCAACCCCCTGGGCCTGTCAGAGCGCAAGGGAATAATAGCAACAACGTCCGCCTAGAGGGGTTGCCCGCCGATGTCAACGTGGTACTGGCAACGTTGATCTACACGCCGTCTGCGGTAGGCGTCGAAGAACTGATCGTGGTCGCCAACCAGAACGTTCCTGCGGCTGGCGGCGGGGTCAACCGCACCGGGTTAGCCACCAACAGCGTGACGATCTATATCGGTCAGCGCGGCGGCGGCGGCGGGACAACATCAGTAGCGCCGTTTGCGCCCACTGGCCCGTTAACGCTCAACGAGTTCAATAACACGCCGAACAGCGTTGTGCGCGGGAACGTGCCGGGCGGCGCGGTCGTCAACGGGGATGTATTCGTGCGCTTGGTCGCCGTCAACGGGGTATTGCGCGTGCGCTCCGAGCAGTTGGGTGACCCGTTCTTGATTAACAGCGATCTGATTCACGGGGCAGAAATCTTCGGCCTGACGTTTACCGGCCTGCCAATCCAGCCGTTTAGCGCACAGGTCAAAATCTGCTTGCAAGGCAGCGGGACGTTCTACTACCGCGATGCAACCGGTAGCCCGCGCACTACCGCAGAACTCCAGACGTTCAACGAAAATGGCTTCACCTGCTCCAACGTGCCGAACAGCGGCCTAGCGGTGTTGGTCAGCGACGGCAGCCCCACCGACCTAGTACCGAACGCCCCCGAAGCACGGGTAGAACTGGCGGCCTGTAGCGTCACCACACGCGCCATTATGAACTTACGCACCACGCCAGACGGCAACGGCGCCATTCTGCGCCTGATTCCGTTTGACGTAACGCTAACCGCCTTTGCCCGTCAAGGACTGTGGTATGAGGTGGACTATAACGGTCAGCGCGGCTGGTTAAGCAGTGGCTTCCTCACGCCAGAGGAAGGCTGTTCGTAGTCCGTAACGCTTCTATAGGGGGAACCGATGTGTTCCCCCGTTTTGCTACGCCCCTACGGAATCTTTGCCATACGTAGCCTCATGGCGCGCCCCCCACACAGACGGCGCTTGCAACCCGCCTAATGACCGCACGGCGCAAATGTGCTATTCTAAGGGGCGTTCGTGAATGCTTTCACCCACTCAAAAAGGAAACCCCATGCCGCGAACGATCCAAGTCGCTGCCGTCCGCATGAACGCCGATCCCGCCCCAAAGTCAGAGCGCTTGCCGCGTGCGGCGGCCTTAATTGCCCAAGCCGCACAGATGGGCGCGCAGTTGGTGGTCTTACCAGAACTGTTCAACACCGGCTATGAATATCACGAGAACAACTACACCCAAGTCGAGCCAATTGACGGTGAAACCGTCACATGGATGAAAGCCCAAGCCCACCAGCACGGCGTTCACCTGTGCGGGTCGTTGATGCTGCTGGACGGCAAGGATGTCGTCAACAGCCAAATCTTGGTGGCGCCCGATGGCCGCCGCTGGCGCTACGATAAAAACTATCCGTTTGCCCTTGAACATGCGTACTTCCGTGACGGCTCTGAGGCGATGATCGCCCACACCGACTTAGGCAAGTTCGGCATGATGATCTGTTGGGACTACGCCCACCCTGAACTGTGGCAACGTTACGCGGGCAAGGTAGACGCCATGCTCATCACCAGTTCGCCGCCGCGAATGCTCAAGTTCACGCTGGTGATGCCCGACGGCCACCGCGTAGATTCGCGGGCGCTTGGCCCGCTCACCGAGCAGTCGTTTAGCGGCGATGAACCCTTCGGCAAAGACCTTGACGCCCAAGTGGGCTGGTTAGGCGTGCCTGCCGTCCATACCACCGTGAGCGGGGATTTCAAGAGCGGGATGCCGCGCCCCCGTTTGGCGCTGTTGGGCTATACCTTGTTCCGCCCTGACCTGTGGCGTCACCTGCCCCACGCCGATGAAGTCGAAATCCAGTCGGACTATTACAGCCAAACCAAGATCATCAACGCGGCGGGCGACGTATTAAGCCGCGTCGAAACCGACGAAGGCGTGACCGTGAGCGGGATCACATTGGCCGATGACACGCCTAAAGCGCCTAGCGCCGAACAGCCAGAAATCCCCTACAACTGGGCGACTTACTTCTTGGTGGATGTCATCTCCCCCGCTGTATTAGCAGACGCCTACCGCGCAGGGGTACGGCAGCAGTTCGGCCAAAAGATGGCGCCGCGTCAGGGGAGCATCCGCTGGGAAGTCATCATCGGGCTAGGCTTGATTGGGGTATTTGCCGCCGTCTTGCGCTTGATCGGCAACGCCACCAGCCGCCAGAACAAATAAATCCCATTCAGTGAATCACAGGTGAATGTAGAGGCATGATAGATAGTTCATGCCCCTA
>JBMOFU010000492.1:0-2806 GCA_049318725.1 Phototrophicaceae bacterium
TCTGGGCGACGTTGAAGGCCGAATGCGCTACCGCCGTCTTTGCCACCCGTGAGATAGCGCGCAACACCATCTTTGACTATATCTTCACCTTCTATAATAGAACGCGCTTACATTCCGCCTTGGGCTACCGCAGCCCCCAGCAATTTGAAGCCCTTTCGGAGATTGTCCACTGTCCGTCAAACTAGGGGCTTGCCAGTTCCAGATGATCGATCAAGTCCCCCACACGCCAGCCTTTGCGGTGCAGGCGTGAGAGGTCATTGGCGACTAACGCAATCACATCAGGATCACCCAAACGCGCTTGCAAGGCCAACCAACCGGGACGATTCTTAATATCACGGCCCGATTTGTGGCCTTCGGCATCCTCAAACCATTCGGGAGTCCATCCGTACTTCTCACAGACCATCGTGATGTTGGCACGTTGTCGTAGTGGGCTGTTGGTATCTTCGTCGTTACGGGTCTGCGATTGACGGATGTAGCACAGGGCGACATTCGCATTTCGCTTGAGCGTCTTTTTACTATCCATAGTCTTTTAATCCTCTTGATGTGACGTTCCGTTTTTGTGGTCAATTTGAATGGCAATGAGCGTCTTGATAAACTGCGATACCCCATAGATGTGAGAAGCTTCTGCCCATTCTGAATCCGTGACGGCGAGTTTTGCGGCAATTCGGCGGGCATAGAGTTCAATCGAACCTGAATCGGGCGAAACATATTGGCGGCGAAACTTTTTTGGCAGAACTTCCTTTCAGGGGAACCAACTATCCCCAAATCATGGTTTGTAATCCATACATCCAAGCGCCGATTTCATAGGGAATGGGGTGGCGACGTTCATGCCTCCACAACACATGCTCGACCTCGATCAGTTGGGCTTGTAAGCGATGATGCGGGTAACGCTTGCGCTTTGCCCATCTAATCTTGTCTGCGATCTGTTTTTGAAGCGCTAGATGCCCGATCACCGTCCCAATATAGGGTAGGTTACGGCGAATCGTCGCTTGGGGTGAGTTGAACTCTGCAATAATTGACATCACGTCATATTCTATTGTATAGATACAATTATGTCAACAAATATTATTGTACTAATACATTAGGAATGTTTGAGGGTATCCACAAGAATACGAAGAATATCCACAACGGCTTGCTTTTCATGGAGTGAGGGGAGTTTATGGAGGAGGCCAAGTACTTGGTGGTCAATCTCATCTTCAACCATCACCCCTTCATACAGATAGAGGATAGGGACTTGAAGCGCTTGGGCAAGTAGGGGAATGTCAACGGCGGCTAGGCGGCGTTGTCCGCGCTCGTATTCTGAAACGCCACGTTGATCGCGCTTGATAAGGGCTGCCAATTCCTCTTGGGAAAGGCCGAGTCGCTCACGGGCGGCACGGATACGTTGTCCTAGTTCAGCGGGATCCAATGGTTTACCTTGAATATACATAATCTTCATTGTGAGAATAGAATATTCAAGGTAGAATGTCTAATGTACATGTACAATAGATTTACCACAATAGAATGTAGAATCTCGTTGACTTAGGAGGTGTTTCCATGTGTGACAACGGTGGCGGTGGCGGTACTCGCTAGTTCCTTTTCAAGGGGTGGTCGAAATCGCCACCCTTTGAAGGTCTTACCAAGACCATGACAAGAGATAACTCTCATCTAACTGTGGAAATCGCTTTGTCCAACAGATTTGTTGACGGCCATCGGGCAATCGTTCTAAATGGCTGGACAGATCAATACTGTGTTGGCGTTGCAACTCGGTCAATTTCACCGACTGTGGGAAACGGTCAGCGGGGAACACAACCGCCAATGTGATCTGGTCGGTCAGATGGTCAATATCGGCCTGCAAATATTCCTCAGACTGGGTAAATCCTGCAAGGATGGTGCGCTCCATCCGAAAGGTTTCCGTTGCATTGCGCTGCTTGGCTTCGCGCAAGGAAATCAACGTATAGGTACGATTGCCCTTGCGAAAGCGATCTACCGGATACCCCGGTGAACAGCGGTAGTTGGCAAACAACTCCCCATCACCCCATGCGGTATCGTAAAAAGCAATCACATGATCTTGGAGGAAGCGCACGCTCTGCACCTTGCGGTAAATGGCTTGGTTCCCCTGTGGATCGCGTAATTCTAAGGTCACATGATGGTCAAGGACGCGATAAATGCCCTGCTGCGGCAGTCGTTGCCCGATATAGCGAAGGATGGCTAACAGTAACTCGGTGGGAGGGTTGGATAGCCATTTGAGGAATAGCGTTAGCAGGGGTTGCAGTGTCATGGGCATATCATAGCAGAATGACCCCAACATCCGCCCTGTCCACCCCGTAGCCCGATGCCCGCCTGAGCGCAGCGGCACGAGCCAAGGCGGGATCGGGTGCGAAGCAGGGTTGACAGACAGAAGATGCTAAGCTCCCCCTGCCCGAAAAACCTCCGTTTTTCGGCTGCCCAGCGGCGAGCGTCTTGGGTTTAGGGTTTTTTCAGCACATCGTGTGATCCGATAACACGCAGTAAAACCGTTTGGTCAGATGCGGTATAGGTCAGTCGAAAGGAACGATCTAAGCGTAGTTCGTAGATGTTGGGGGTGTTGACCATTTTCTTAAACTGAAGTTCGGGATGAAAAGGGTTTTCGCTCATTAAGCGGATGACCGTCTGCGTTTTGGCCTGAATCTTGGCGGGGAGTTTCTTATATCCCTTGCGAAAGGTGTTGGTGAAAGTGAGGGTATAACTCATGCCTCCAATGCGTGAATCAGGTCATCCGCCGTTTGGAAGGTCTGCACTCGTCCAGCAGCGATGTCGGCATCGGCCTGTTGTTCTAGGGCTTCCC
>JBMOFU010000493.1:0-2800 GCA_049318725.1 Phototrophicaceae bacterium
TGCGCTGGCGGAAGATGACAGCATCGAAGCGGTGCTGAACCTGCCGATCAACAACTTGATTGTGGCAAAACACGCGATGTACCTACAAGTTGCCCATCAACACCCGATTCTTGACGGGTTTGTCTCGCGGCAAACGCCTGTGTCTGCCGCCAAACTCGGCCTGTTGCAGTCCACGTTAGACCCTGCGCTATTGCAGGCGGCAGGCGCCGATGTGGTGATCGTCTGGCATCAGTGGGACGCCGCCGTAGACGAGCGCGCCGCTGCCCAATTGGGAGCGCCGTTCTATCGTGACGGGACGATTGCCGCCTATCGTGTGCCGCCCACTGAAGTAGCGCCCGACTTCACCGTACAGACCTTTGATGATCCCGTCATCCGCACGCACGCTGACCTCTACGCCTACGCACCCGCGCCGCTGTGGGCAACGTTGACCGCCACATTGACGGGGCAACGGGCGGTCAGCGTGACGCTAGACGGCGAACCCATCGCCCGATATACGCTGACAGGCGATGCCTTCGCGCTTGATTTGCCTGTGCCGTTGGCGGCGGGCTACCGCGTGGTTTCGATCCAGCTAGACCCGCCTTGCCCTGATGTAAGCCCCGATCCAAACTTGATCTGCAACAGCGTTTTAGCGCTGGAGGCCGCACTGACGAGGCCGCACACGGCCACACTGACGACGCCGATCCGTTACGCCAACGGGATCACGTTACAGTCGGCAGTCGTGGGGGATGCCTTCCCTGCCGACGTTGCGCTATATTGGACGTTTGATGAGGGGTTGCCTAACACGCTTGGGCGCTTTGTGCATGTGTTGGATGCCAACGATCACTTGGTTGCGTCGAGTGATGTGCAGCCGGGCGTATTCGCAGCGGGGGAAGGCTTGGCCGACGCCGTGACGCTGAATTGGCCGCTGAACTTGCCCGCCGGAGACTATCGCGTGATGGCCGGGTGGTATACCTACCCAGACATCACGCGCATAGACGTGCTTGATAACGTTGCAGGCGCAGAAGTTGACCTCGCGCAAGTCGGGGCGTTTAGCGTTCCATAAAGGTGATCGTCAGGCGCACAAAGGCGTTGCCTTCGGCGTCGCGGGCGGTGCTGATGGTGGCTGACTCAATATATTCGGCGCGGGTGGGGGCATCGGGCGTTCCCAAAAATGCGCCGGCTGTATCCAGCGCCGCAAAGATCACCGGATAGTCTACATAGCCGTAGGAAGTCGCGTTTGGCAAGAATAACCGCGCTTGTGCGTCCGTGTAGCGCAGGTTATCCGGCAGCGTTTCGGTGTCTTCGGTGAGCAAGCCCGTAACCACGCCGCGTGTGCCGACGATGTAGCGGTCTTGGTCAAGCGTGACAATCAGTTCAAACAGCTCATCCGTGTAAACCAGAATGGCCTCCCGCCCGTTGATCGTTTCGCGTGCAGTGCTGACTTGCAACCGCATAGACAAAGCCCCCTCAAGGAGCGTTTCCAACGCATCAGGCGCGATCACTTCAACTGCTTCAAAGCGCGCCTGCAATACTTGCGGGTCGCCCCCTTGCACATCGGTCACAATGGCAAACTCAATGGGTGAAAGGGGATGGCTCACCGCTGACGCGCCGCTGTCGTCATAGCCAACCCACAGCACCACGTCACGGTTTATGCTAGGGTCCACCTCAGTTTGCAGCACGGTGGCAAGGTCAAGAAAGACACCCGTTTGTTCAATCTGTTCATTCAAAATGGCATTGAGCGAAAATGGGGCTGTCGTGAACTGCTCTTGTAGCTCTAAAAACTTCCCTACTCCTGTAATCAGCGCAGGCACATCGTTGCTGTGGAGCATCAAGGCGGTGTTGGCAGGGAACTGTTCCGCGAACTTGTAGCGCAACGGTGCGATCAACTCGCTTTCGATGCCGAAGCCAGCCAGCATTTCCGGGTCAATGCGGGTTTGGGCAAAGTCAATCGCCAGCGTATCGCCGTCCAAAATCGTGCCGGCCATCACTACGCCCCCTAGACCGTCTTGCAAGGTGCGAAGTTGTTCGGTGTCTAGCGGCACATCATCAGCAAAGGCGGTGGCAAACAAACTGAGGTCTATTAGCCGTTGGCCGTCTAGGTAAAAGGCAAAGTTATACTGATCTTCTGGCAACAGCGCCATCGTTTCGGTAAAGGTGGTATCTTCGCCAAGCGTGGGGCGTGTGGCGTCGGGCATACGGCTGGCACTGCCAATGTAGACCGTCTCATCGGTGAGCATAGTTTGCATACGGGGTTGCAGGCCAGCGGCATCTTGGCTATTTAGTTCAAAATCATAGCGGGTAACGCCGTTTTCTTCGGTGATGGTGGCATTTAACTCTGAAGCCACCGCGTTGAAGACGACTTCTGCGCTGTAGCGGTCGCTGATTTCAGCCGCAAATAAGAAGCCAAAGCCGCCGTTGAACAGGTTGACATTATAAACGGCCACCGCCGCACGATCCCCTAGCCACGAGCGCAGGGTGATGTCAAACCCCTCTCCCAAAAAATCTATTTCGTTGAGCAACTCTGAAGGCAACGGCGTACCGCGCCCGCCGACATACGTTGTTAGGGCGTCTAGCTCGGTGATAAAGTCGTCATCCAAGCGCATCCCAAAGGTCATCAATGCGCCCTCTGGAAAGCCACTCGCAATATCCAGCACATGCGGCGCTGGAATAGCGTTTTCCCCTTTAGGCGGTTGGGCATAGGCCGTAAACGCACTGCACAGTAGCAGGATTAGCACCCCTATACGGCGGAATCCAAACATTGGCAAGCCTCTCTTGATTAAGTCAGCAGATGGCCTAGAGCATAACGCAAAACCGCACTAAG